>CAVYEE010000042.1:0-42677 GCA_963767365.1 uncultured Peptococcaceae bacterium | reverse complement strand
CGTATTCATTCAAGAGGACTCGGTTTATAAGGACAAAAAAGAGGAAGCGGCTAGTGCATGGCAGTCAGTGCTGAGGTGTTTACTCGAAAGGCTTCGGGGCTAGTCCGGGTGATGTCTCCCTATAGCGCGTTTATTTACAATATCCTGACGATGGGTCTGATATTCCCATGGGTGTTCTTATGGGGCCCTGCGCGTTTCCCGGTGGTAGCCTACCCTTAGGGATCATTATCGCCACTGTTCTGGAACTACCGCTGGCGTTTGCATACGTATGGTTGACGACTGCGATGCCGCGCAGCGGCGGTGACTATGTCTTTCAGAGTCGTGTTTTCGGCGGGGGAATAGGCTTTACGGTGGTGTTTTGGGGTTTGTTATCTGGATCCTGCAGTGGGTGGCGTTATCAGGCTGGCTGATGGCGGTATTAGGCATCAGTCCGTTGTGCCTGGGGCTGGGAGTAATCACGGATTCTAGCGCTCTGGTTGCGTTTGGCGTTTGGGTTCAGTCTGCTACGGGAGTTGTCCTAGTAAGCGTGTCTTTTTCGTTGCTGGCAACACTTTTACTGACTAGGCCGTTCAAGGACTACGTATATGTACAGTATGGGTTGTTCTACGCAACGCTGTTGGCTTTTGCGATTATGTTGTCGAGTTTCTCGTGGATAGTCCGGGGCAATTTTCGCAAGCGGTAAACCATTTTTCTAACGCTATTGATGGTACGAAAAACTTTTACTCCGGCACCATCGCCGTGTCGCCAAGACAGGGTTCAATGTCCAGCCGGCGTTCAGTCTCCTGGCTACCCTAGGAATTGCGCCGATAGCCTGGACCAGCCTGCAGTGGGCCACCTTACAGTTGCGAGCAAGCCGGTGAAATCAAGAGTGCGAGGAACTTCAAGAGCCAAGCGTTCGTCATGGTGGGCTCGCTAATAGTGACCGGAATTTTATTAGCGTTGCTTGGCTGGGCTGAGCAGAAGGCCGTGGGGTCGCAGTTTTTATATGCCGCCGCCGCCGGTTACTATGCAAAAATTGGCCCGGCCTTGGCAGTATCAATCCGTTTCCCAATATACTCGCCATTAGTTTGAGCGGCAGCGTGTTGGTTGTCTTTTTCATCAGTTTGGGATATATCGCCAATTCGTTTCAAATTTTCTGCAACTGCTATATTGGAATGACAAGAAATATGGTAGCTATGGCCTTGGATAGAGTTCTCCCGGAGTGGATATCTCGGGTTCACCAAAAGCTCTACTCCCCCGTCAATGCGCACGTTGCCTATTTTCTAGTCAGTATAGTATGGATCCTGGCCTATAATTACGTGCCCAATTGGGCAACGTATACACTTGGCGTGACGTTTGGGTGCGGATATGTTTTTGTGTTCAGTGCCTTGGCGGGTGCGCTCCTCCCGTATCGGCAAAGAGATTTACGAGACGTCGCCGGGGTCGAAATATAACTTCCTCGGGCTTCCCCTGGTAACGATAGTGGGGATACTGGGTGTTATTACCGGTGGGGTCATGGTTATCTCGTTTCTGGTTTTCCCGCAGTTTGGCCTGACCGGTACGGTTCCCTACGCACTCGTGGCCGGTATTATCGTCATCAGTATAATCTGGTTCTTTGTAGCCAAGAGTCGACAGCAGACCAGGGGAATCGACATCGGTAACGCTTTCCGGGAGATACCACCGGAGTAAGCTTCATGTTTAGTGGCAGCCGGCTGCATCGTGCGACAGGGATTTCCAGCCGCCCGATGCAGCCTCTCTGGCTGACGGTTTCATGTAAATATCAATGGAATAAAAACTGGACAGGTGGGTTGTGCAGATGGACGAAACCAACAGTTGTAAAGTGTTCGAGGATGAAGCACTGAGAATCATTAATGCGGCTCAAGATAAAGGAATTATGATGAGGTTTCTCGGTGCATTGGCATTTCACTATCATTGTCCACAATTCGGTTACTTACAGGAGTCGCTTGGGAGAAAGTATACCGATATTGATTTTGCTGCCTATGTAAGAGATAATGCGAGGATTAAAGACATTATTTGTAGATCTTGGCTATAATGGTAATCGGAAGTAAATACTTTCTTTGGAGATAGCCGGTTGATCTTTGATAACCCAGAAACACACATTCACGTAGACGTATTTTTTGAAAAGCTGGACTTTTGCCATCCGGTTCCCTGGGCTGGCCGATTGGAGAAGGATTCTCCCACGCTTCCGCTGCCTGAGTTATTGTTAGAAAAGATGCAAATAGTGGAAATTAACGAAAAGGATATAATTGACACAATGATGCTGCTTTTGGAGCATGATGCAGGAGTTCAGGATGACCGGGAGGTTATTTGGCTGGAGCGAATAGGCGAGTTATGCGGTAATGATTGGGGACTGTGGCGTACGGTTACGATGAATCTTGGAAAAGTACTCGCTCTTAGTTCTAACTATGAGCTTGACAAGGAAAAAGGGATACGTATTAAGGAACAAATAGACTTGCTGCTCAATTACCTTTCCTCATGCAAAAAGTCTACTAAGTGGAAGATGCGTAGCGTTATCGGTGATCGAGTCAAGTGGTATAAAGAGGTCGAGGAGATAGGATGAATATGAGTGAGATTGAACTCCCACCGATCAAGTTAACCTGAACCCACCGTCTAAGAGGCGGGGACTTCTAAGCGAAGTTAAAGAAAAAGCGGGAATTATGGCGAAAAAGCAGAAAAGCCATCTCTTGGAAATGCTATCAAGGAGATGGCCTCTTCATATTTAGCGGCATAGGGAGTAATGGAGTTTGGAGCCGTCTATTTGCCTGCATAGCGGTCGTCATCGCCAGGCGGCATCCTCTCTTGCCAACGGCTCGCACTCCAGGCTACAACACAGGAGAGGCGGTCAAGGGGGGCCATCCGATGGTTCATGGCCCTTCCACTGTTAAAGGCCTCTGACAAAGTCACAATCGGAAATAATTACTCACACAAAGCTATTGTATTACTACTGTTAGTAACTTATAATATTTTCTAAAAGGGGGGTATCCGCTTAACTCCGGTGCCTACTATATGTAGTCGTTCATCCGTGCCTAAATACTATGCTCTGTATATACCTGAATGAATACCCCCTTTTTCTAATACCATCAGCCGTCACTAAAAGCAAAAGCGAGGTGAAGAAGGAATGGCCAAGCAGGAGGAATTTATCCAGGAAGCCCAGCGGATCGTAACTGCTGCCAGGGAAAAAAAGCTGACCTTGCGTTTACTGGGCGCCCTGGCCTTTAACTACCACTGCCCCCGGTTTAACTACCTGCAGGAAAAGCTGGGAAGGGTATTTACGGATACTGATTTTGGCGCTCGCTCCGGTGACCGGGAGGCGATCAGGAAATTATTTGCCGGCCTGGGCTATGAGGAGGATGCCCAGGTCACCATTTTATACGGTGACGGCAGGCTGGTCTTTAATAATCCCCAGAACGGCCTGCATAGCGATGTCTTCCTCGATAAGCTGGAATTCTGTCATGATGTCCCCCTCGCCAGGCGCCTGGATGTCGATGAATTGACCATTCCCCTGGCGGAGTTGCTCCTGGAAAAGATGCAGATTGTGAAAATCAATCAGAAGGATATTATCGATACCATCATGCTTTTCCGGGAACATGAGGTAGGGGCAAACGATAATGAAACGATCAACGGACAATTAGTAGCCGAGTTGTGTGCCAGGGACTGGGGGTTGTGGCGCACAACGACCATGAACCTGGAGAAGGTCAGCCAGTTGTTGGCGCAATTTACGGACCTGACGCCCGAGGACGTTGCTGATGTCCGCGGGAAGATCCAAAACATGCTCGATTATATCAACAGGCAGCCGAAACCAACGGCGTGGAAGATGCGCAATAAAATCGGCGACCGGGTGAAATGGTACAAAGAAGTGGATGAACTCCTCGAGAGTTGATCAAAATTTGGTAATTCAAAAAAGAAGGGGGGGCTTAAATGGCGGAGCCTGCGGCAAGGGGGTGAAATAGCACAGAGAAGTGGCTGGAATAGGGACTGATCAAAATTAACAATTCAAAAAACAAGGAGGGACTTTTAAGTGGCAGATCCCACTATGTTTGTCCGTAAAGCCAGCGGCCTGGTACGGGCGTGGTCGGTTTTCGACGGCTTCATCTATGCCTTCTTTTCGGTCAACCTGATCACCCTGGGACTCTACATTTTTGCCTCGGCGCCTTCTTTGCCCACATCCCACCTGGTGCCGGCCATCATCGTCAGCACTATCTTCATCGTGTTCGAATGCGTGGTCTATGGTATGCTGGTGTCCATCATGCCCCGGGCCGGCGGCGATTACGTCTGGCAGAGCCGGATCCTGGGCAGCGGCCTCGGTTTTGTGCTGACCATCGTCGGCTGGGTCTTCACCCTCTGGCTGTGGACGCCCATCTACGGCTCGATGTTGTCCTACTTTGTCCTGACCCCGATCCTGGCGGTTTTGGGCGGCTGGATCGGCAGCGCCGGCGTGACCGCCGTCGCCATGTGGTTTTCCACCAGCACCGGCCTGTTTGTCGCTGACCTGCTCGTGGTCATCCTGGTCTTCTTCTTAATCAGCGCCGGGATGAAGTGGTACGCCCGTTTTCAGAAGACGTGCTTTTTTATCGGGATTGTCGGCCTGGTGCTGATGATCGTCTACCTGCTGGCCGGCAGCCAGGCCAGCTTCATGGCTGGTTTCAACCACTACTCCACCGCTTTCCTGGGAGCGCAGGGATGCAACCTCTACCAGTGGCATCATGGCCTTTGCCACCAAGAACAGCTATACCCCGGTAGCGTTCAACAATATGTCGTTTATCGCCTGCTTCGCCCTGATTCCGATGGTGCTATTCTGGAACCTGTGGCCGAACTGGGGGTCTACCCTATACGGCGAAGTCCAGGGCGCCAGCGATTTCCGGCGCAACTTCTGGGCCATGGCCGGCGGCCTGCTGATCACGGCGGTCATGGCCATCATTCTCCTCGCCCTGTTTGCCAAAACCTTCGGCTGGGGCTTCTACCATGATCTCAACTTTGCTTACTACTCCGGCAAGTCGACCGTTCCCCGTCTGGCCGTATCCCGCCCTGCTGGTGGCTTTCCTGAGCCATAATCCCATCATGCAGCTGCTGATCCTGGTGACCATGAGCGCCTGGTTCTTCGGCTGGGCGGGCACGCTGTTCATGTCTTCCAGCCGGGTGGTCTTTGCGGCGGCCTTTGACCGGGTGCTGCCCGAATGGATCTCGGCGGTGAACGCCAAGACCAGGGCGCCGGTCAACGCCCTGCTGTGCATGTGCATCCCGGCGGTCGTCGTCAGTATCCTCTATTCCTACCTGCCAGACTTCTCCAACCTGCTCCTGGATGCCACGTTTGGTATCGCCATCACCTACCTGGCGACGACGATTGCGGCCATCATCCTGCCTTTCAAGGAGAAAGACCTCTACGAGGGCTCGCCGGTGGCCAGGTACAAGATCCTCGGCATCCCCTGGATAGTCGTGGCCGGGGTAATCTTCGGGGGCTTCCTGGTCTGGAACATCTACATGTGGCTTACGCAAAGCGTCTACGGCGTCAACAACGCCATGTCCGGCATCTTCATGGGGGCGCTGTACGTGATTGGCATCGTCATCTACTTTGTCTCCAAGGCGTTGCGCCGCAAGCAGGGCATTGACCTGGACATGGTCTACAAGAACATCCCGGTTGAATAATCAGAGGTAACACTCAGCCGTCTTGGGGAGCTGGCTGAATTCCGGAGCGGCCTGTTACAACGGGAGCCAGGAATCAGCCAGCACGCCCTTATCGTTGAACAATCCAAAGGTGAAAGGGGTCCGAAGATGTCCCGGATATTTTTTGCTACCGACGTTCACGGCTCGGAGATATGCTGGAAGAAATTCATCAATGCAGGAAAATTCTATAAGGCAGAGACTATTATTCTGGGCGGTGATATGACCGGTAAAGCCCTGGTCCCAATCCTTAAGGGTGCTGCCGGTCACTACCGGGCCTCTTTCCTGGAGGAACAGGTTACTCTTAAAGAGGACGATGTGCCCCGGTTTGAAAAGATGGTTTCCGACCACGGTTACTATCCCATTGTCATGTCGGAAGATGAGTTCCAGGCTCTAAGCAAAGATCCGGAAGCGGTAGACCGGCTTTTTAAGGAAACCATCCTGAAGGTGGCGGAACGGTGGGCCAGCTTCGCCGATGAGCGGTTAGGCCAGTGGGGTATCAAGTGCTTTGTCTGCCCGGGCAACGATGACATGTTTGATATCGACGAGGTTTTTCACCGGTCCCAGCATATCCAGCTGGCAGAAGAGAATGTCTTGGAAGTGGCGCCTGGATGGATGATGGCCAGTACCGGGTGGTCGAATCCCACGCCCTGGAATACCCACCGGGAGTGCGACGAAGAAACCCTGCTGGCCAAATTGGAAAAGACCGTTGCCAAGGTAACCGATATGCAGCACTGTATCTTCAGTTTCCATGCACCCCCCTACGGGTCCGGCCTGGATGAGGCGCCGGAGCTGGACAGCAACCTGCGCCCCAAGTTTGCCGGCCGTTCCCTGATACCGGTGGGAAGCACTTCAGTTCGCCAGGTAGTGGAAAAGTACCAGCCCCCCCTGGGCCTGTTCGGGCACGTGCATGAGGGCAAGGGCACCACACGGATGGGCAAGACCATCTGCATCAATCCCGGCAGTTCCTATGAACAGGGAAATCTGCTGGGAGCGGTAATTGACTTGGATCAGAAAAAAGGTGTCGACAAATACGTCTTAACTTACGGTTAAATCTTTAAAAAAGCGTGGCAAAACAGTCATGAGTCGATGGGTCTAAAAAGAAGAGTGCCACCCTGAAAGTTTTCTCCCGGGAGTTTGATATATCGTCCTGTTCCCGGGGGTTTTTTCAGGCGCCGACATCACACGTGGTAGCTTTATTGTCAAATTATGCTTATTGCAATATTACTATCAGTAACATATAATGTGAATAAAGGGCGTAACTACTCAGGATGTTACCGACTCATCACAAGTACCGTGTACTTCATCACTCATGAAATATATTGAAGGGGGTTGATGGATCAGGCAGACCGCACCCTGAAGGCCGAGCCAATCAAAAGGCCTCGTGCCCCCGCAATAATGTTCGAGCCAACCACCATTTTTATGAACACGATTTAAGGAGGTGAGCACTTTGACAGTTCGAGGATTGCACAGCGGTTCTACCCGGATGGAAGGAGTCGGACTCAAGATCTTTACAGACGACGAGCTCTGGGATATCCACCTGGCTACGCTGGACTTGCTGTGGAATGTCGGTGTCAAAGTTGAAAGCGAAGAGGCGCGGCAAATATATACAGACAACGGCTGCATCCTGGACCCGGAAACCAACATTGTGAAGATCCCCGCCCACCTCGTGGAGGACGCCCTGGGCTCCATCCCCAAGACCTTGCGGTTGTGCGGCAGAGACCCGAAGAAGGACTGGATCATGGAGAGCAACCGCCCCGGCTTTACCAACTTCGGCGAAGCGATCCAGTTGATTGACCCCTACACCAAGGAGCTTAGAAAGCCCACCCGGCAAGACGTCGACAATGTCACCAGATGCTGTGAGGCCATGGATCAGGTCGTCACCTTCGAGAGGGCGATGGCTCCCTCGGAAGTAGACCCGGACGTCGCCCAGGTGCATATTGCCGAATCCTTCTTCAATAACTGCACCAAGCATGCCTACATCGGCATGAACCGCCCGGAAAACATGCGTGCCGTGGCCAAGATGGCTTATGCGGTGTGCGGCGGCGAGGATAAGTTCAGGGCGCGGCCAATCTTCTCCCAGAGCACCGACCCGGTCCCCCCGCTGGTGCACTCCAAGGGCTCTACCGATACTCTGATCCAGGCCATCCGTTGCGGCGTGCCGGCAAAGATCAACCCGATGAGCATGTCTGGTGGCAGCAGTTGCGTCTACCAGGCGGCGACGATGGTGACCGAAAACGCAGAGCACCTCAGCATGTTTGTCCTGTCCCAACTGGTCAAGAGGGGCCATCCGATGGTCTACGGCACTTCCACCTGCATGATGGACCTGAGAACAACAGTGGCCTGCCTGGGGTCGCCCGAGCATGCTCTTTACGGCGCTGCTACGGCCAAGCTGGCCCAGTTCTATGGAATACCGTCCTGGACGGGCGGTGGGTAGACTGACAGCAAAGTACCGGACCTCCAGGCAGCCCACGAGTTTACCATGACCGCTTTAATGCCAGCGTTGGCAGGCGCCAACCTGATCTATGGTCTGGGATTACTCGAAAGCGGTTTAACCTGGGACTTTGGCATGCTCGTGCTGGAGAACGAGATGGTCCGGAATATCATGCACATCATCAAGGGATTTCCTGTCAATGACGAGAAGCTTGCTCATGATTTACTCGCCGAGGTAGGACCCGGCGGCGAGTACATCTCCCACGAGCATACCTTCAAGCATTACAAGGAACTGTCCCAGACAGAACTGCTCGACCGCAGGAACCGTGATGCCTGGACGGCCGCCGGCAGCAAGGACGCCCTGACCAGGGCATATGAAAAGGCGATCGGCATCATCGAGACCTTCAAGCCGCAGCCTCTTCCCGAGTCTATTCAGAAGCAGTTGACGTCGATCCTGGCGGAGGCCGAGGAGGAAACCGCCGAGATCAAGGCCAGGGAAAAGAGAGACCGCAGGAACAGAAAGAGGAGTTAGCAAGTGTATAGGGGGCTGGTAGCGCCCAACTCAGTTTTACCAGCCTTTTTTTTCAAATTTAAAACCGGAAACGTCAAGGAGGAGCTAGCCATGGCAAGTTTCGGAGAGCTTGCGGAATATGTCATTTCAGGTCAGTTTGACCAGGTCAATAGCGCCACCCAGAGCCTGCTCGACGAGGGGGTCAACCCGATCGACATCATCAACCAGGGGTTGATCGCCGGGATGAACGTGGTCGGCGCCCGCTTCAAGGCCGCCGATATGTTCGTGCCCGAGGTGCTGATGTCCGCCAAGGCCATGAGCGTCGCCATGGAATTAGTCAAGTCGCGGATCGCCGCCGCCGATATGCCGAGTAGCGGAAAGGTCCTGATCGGGACTGTCAAGGGCGACCTGCACGACATTGGCAAGAACCTGGTGGCGATGATCCTGGATACCGCCGGTTTCACAGTGATCAACCTGGGCATCGACATTGACCCGGATGATTTCGTGGATGCGATTATAGAGCACAAACCGGATATCGTTGGATTATCGGCCCTGCTCACCACCACCATGCCGTACATGAAAGACACGATTGATCTGATCGTCGAGGAAGACTTGCGTGACAAGGTCAAGATCGTGATCGGCGGAGCCCCGGTCAGCCAGGCTTTCGCCGACCAGATCGGCGCCGACGGCTTCGCATCGGACGCCGCCTCGGCTGTCGACCTCTGCCGGGAACTGCTGGGCGGCAGATAATAATCCAAAACAGCCCCACTCCCTGCTGGCAGGACAATGGAAACCAGAGCGAAACAGGAGGAAGTGGGGCTGTATCACTCATCACTCCAAAAGCTTGGAACCCCGCGCATGCATGGGGGCGCGGGGTGGGCCTGGTTCCCCAGCACTTTCAGTGCTGGGGAGCAATCAAGGAAAGGAGAGAAGCAGTCTTGGAAGAGACGATCGTGGTGGATGGCTCTATCAGCCTGAACCTCATCTCCAGGGCGATCAAGATGATCAGCGAGATCCCCTATTTCTGTGAAAAGAATGCTCGCGTCAGCAGCATTGAAACCCTGCCGGGCGGGTTGACCAACTTTAACTTCAAGGTCACTGTGGACAACGTCACCTATGCCCTCAGGGTGGCCGGAGACGGAACGAGCGAGTTCCTCAACCGACCGGCCGAAAAACACAACGCCTCGATCATGTCCGAGATGAGGATCAACGCCCCCATCATCTACTACAACGGTACCACCGGCGACCAGGTCTGCAAGTACATTGACGACTGCAAGACACTACACGTCGAGGATTTCCACGACCCCGAGAACCTCCGGCAGGCGGCCAGAATCTTCCGCAAGTACCACACCTCCGGCAAGGAATTCATGGCACGCTTCGATCCCTTCAAGGAAAAGGATGCATACAGCGACATTCTGGCCAAGAAAAATGCCGAGGTGTATGATAATCTGGACAGGATGCTGGCCAAGTCTGAGGAGATCAGAAAGTTGTTTCAGGAGCATCCCCAGCCGCTGGTGGCCAGCCACAACGACCCCCTGGCCGAGAACTACCTTGTCAATGAGACCGGGATGTACCTGATCGACTGGGAGTATTCGGGCATGAACGACCCGATGTTCGACCTGGGCGATTTCAGCACGGAAAACGGTCTGAGTAAGGAGGAGGACGGCATCCTCCTGTGCGAGTATTTCGGCGGCCAGGTGACCCGCAAGCAGTACGGCCTGGTGCTCATGAACAAGTTCGTGTGCAACACCCTGTGGTGCATCTGGGCGCTGTTGCAGATCTCCAACGGCAAGCCGAAAGAGGACTACTGGCCATGGGGCATGATCCGGATCGACCGCTGTGAGGCACAGATGGACGATCCTGAGTTCGACTCGTATATGCAAGCCGTCCGCGACGACAGTGATGAAGTAGTTTTTTCCACGCCTCAGGGTGCAGGAGTTCCTGTGGCTTGAGTTCAGCCGGTTCAACGAGTTCTTGGCTTCAGTGGGGGCTTGCCTTACCCCCACTGAAGCTTAGAAATTGTTAATCCAGGGACGTAGTCGCTCTTATCCAACCGCTTCAGAGAAGCGGGGGCATTAGAGCGGGTAGGCGGAAGAACTGGCAGAGATAGCCATTCTCACCTGTATCACCGCCAAGAACATCTTTGGCGTCAAAGAGCCCTGCGCCGCCCTGTTTTCCTTTTCCACCAAGGGCAGCGGCCCCCATCCGATCGTGGATAAGGTGGTTGAGGCTGCCAGGATCGCCAACCGGAAACGTCCGGACTTGCTGATCGACGGTGAGTTGCAGGGAGATGCCGCTCTCGTTCCGGAAGTGGCGCGGATAAAGGCGCCTGGGAGTCCGGCGGCGGGGCGGGCTAACATTTTGATCTTCCCGGACCTCAACGCCGGGAATATCGCCTATAAATTGACGGAACGCTTTGGCGGTGCAAATGCCTATGGCCAGATCCTGCAAGGATTGTCCAAGCCGATCATGGACCTCTCACGCGGTTGCAACACCGAGGATATCGTTAACGCGGCGGCCATCGCCTCGGTCGTCGCCATGGTTCCCTATGGTGAGAGCCGGTGATCGGGGATTCCCGGCGTGTTATAATTGTCTTGTCGAATCGTCATTGTGTCGGTAGCACCTTAAGAGCGACGCTCGCTGGAGGGGAGTAAATTGAGCATCCTGTTGGCTGAGGAGATGGGCGCCCGCAAGAATTTGGAGAAGAAGTTACAACAGGTGGAGGGGCGTATTTACGGAGGGCTCTCCCTGCAGCGGGAGAAGGAACTACTGGGAAAGGTGCGCCTGCGTGACCGGGACGGGGCGCATCGGGTGCTGAACAAGCTGGTGTCGGAGACCATGGAGAAGTATCTTTCCCAACCGCGGCTGTTCAAGATCCGTATTCTGGAACTGGTAGTAGTTATGAGCCGGGCCACCGCTGAGGCCGGCGACGACCTGTACGAGTTGCTCACCCTGAACTCGCAATATATTGACGAGATCCTGCAGGCCGACGAGGTCGATGTAGTCTGCTCCTGCATCTTCAAGGTGATGGGCTGCCTGATGGACCGGATCTACGCTGTCAACAACAACCTGCAGGTGGTAGATGAGGCCATGCAGTACATCCGGGAACACTTCGATAAGAATCTGACCCTGAAAGAAATTGCCCATGCGGCTTACATCAGCCCCTATTATTTGAGCCACATCTTCAAGGAACGGCTCAACTGCACCGTGATCGACTATCTGACCAGTGTGCGGATGGAGGAGGCTAAAAAGCTGCTTCGTAAGAAGGGGTTATCGATCGTCAGTGTCGCCGAGCGGATTGGCTACGGCGACTCCGGTTACTTCAGCAAAGTGTTCAAAAAGAGCGAAGGAGTCACTCCATCTACCTTTAAACGGCAATTGATGTGAGCACCGAAGCTCACAACGACTGACGAAGTTGTAACATGTCCACTTACAGTAACCACCCGCGACCGGTGTCAGGCCTGCATCAACACTTTTTACCCCTACCCGTCTTCTTATTTAGACCCATTAATGTTACTATCAGTAACTTCGCAAGATACATCATTTGAGCGCAAAATTGTCCAAAGGTATGGCGCTCCCGATTATTGAACCATCTGCGGATGAAGCGAAGTTACATCGAAGGGGGATATTATGGACACTAGCAAAATGAAACGACTACAACCGCTTGATTCTTTACAGATGGCCAACATGATAATCCATAGCGAAGCGCTCAGGACCATTGCCGCGGATTTCTACGGTGCCCTAGATACATCCCTGCTCCGGAACCAAATCGTCGAAGTGATCGAGGCCAATTACGACCTCGGCAAGGTGTTGGAAGTCTACGAGATCTTCGGGGGCTATGTCAACCGAAGCTTCGGTTTTGACACCGAGAAGGACGGCGGGCGCCACGAGTACTTCATCAGGAAGTACAAGAAGGGTGTTCAGGAAAAAGAGATCCTGTTCGAGCACAGGCTGATCACATTTGCCAAAGAAAACGGCCTCTCCGTCGCCGCCGGCCTATTCCAGACCAGAGACGGCAAAACATTCGTCAAGATTCGCGAAGGGTCGGAAGGCGCCAACCGGTTTTTCGCTGTTTACGAGTACCTGTATGGAGAGGACAAGTATACCTGGGTAGACAACCTCCTGACCGACGAGGAGTACGCCAGCAGCGCCGAGGTGCTTGCCACCCTCCACAACGCCGCCAGAGGCCTTGATCCCGCCGGGCTGGAGCGTGTCGAACTGAAGATCGCCGAGTTGATTCCCACCCTGCCGGCCATCTTCAAGGAATATGCCGCTACCGAGCTGACCGGCAACCGCCTCCACACCTATTACCTCAAAAACCTGGACTCCATCCTGGATGCCATCGAACGGATCAGGGTGCCGCAGCAGGACCTGGCGCAGATGACCTACTGCCCGGTACACTGCGATTTTCACCCGGGCAATTTAAAGTTCGAGGGCGGCAAGGCAGTGGGGATCTTTGACTTTGACTGGTCAAAGATCGACCTGCGGATGTTCGACATCGGTCTCGGCCTCGTCTACTGCTGCAGCAACTGGATCGACGAGTTGGACGGCACCATGATGATGGACCAGTGCGAGGTCTTCATGAAGGCTTACCAGCAGAAGCTGCGGGCGCTTGGCGGGCTCGCCCCCCTGAACGAGGCGGAGAAGAAGCACCTGGTGACCATGCTGGACGCCGGCAACATGTACCTGATCTTCTGGTGCCTGCGATCGTTCTACAAAGATACCAGCCTGAACCCCTTTGAGTACCAGGCCTACCTGTCGCACCAGGTGAAGCTGATGAACTGGATCGACGCCCACCGGGTGGAGATTACCCGCATGGCGGAGAGACTATAGGTTGGATTGTCATTAACACAGGAAAGGATTGTGACGTCATGGATTTTTGTCATTTCCTCACCCAAAAGGAGATTGAGCGGGTCCACGAGGCTTCCCTGGATATCCTGGAAAACGTCGGCATCCTTGTCCGCAACGAGCGGGCACGCGCAATCTTCTCCAAAGGCGGCTGTTCTGTCGATGCCAGCGGTCTGGTCAAGCTGCCGCGCCGGATTGTTGAAGAATATCGTAAATCCTATCCACCGACCTATACCTTCATTGCCCGCGACCCGAAGTACGACCGGACAATCCCCGGTGATCGGCCGATCATCGTGACCGGCAGTTCGGCACCCAACATCATCGACCCGATCACCGGTGAGGAGCGGCGGGCAACCTCCGCCGACATCGCCAACATCGCCTATCTGATCAATGAACTGCCGGGGTTCGACGTCTTCTCCATCTCCACCCTGGCCGACGATGCGCCTGAGGGACAGTTCAGCCTGTCCCGATTCTACCCATCTCTGAAGAACTGCCTGAAGCCGGTACGTAGCAACACGCCCACCATCAAGGACCTGGAGCAGGTGCTGGAGTTGGGGGCCGTCATTGCCGGCAGCCCGGAAGCCTACCGGGAGCGCCCCTTCATCAACCACCACTACTGCCCGGTCGTCTCCCCCCTGACCATGGACGTGGAGTCCACCGAGGCGGTGATCTACCTGACCGGGAAGGGCCTGCCGGTATATGGCACCGTAGTGCCCAACGCCGGGATGACCTCACCGATGAGCCTGATGGGGACGCTGGTGCTCGGGAACGCCGAATTCCTGGCCCTGAGCACGCTGATCCAGTTGATCCGCCCGGGCGCCCCGATGATCTACGCCGTGCTGTCCACCGTGGCCGACATGCGTAGCGGCAACTATGCCCCAGGCGCCATCGAGACCGGTATTCTGCAGATGGCGCACACGGAGATGGCCCGGTACTACAACGTGCCGTCCGGCGGCTACATCGGTCTGACGAACGCTCACTCCAACGACGCCCAGTCCGGTTACGAGACCGGTGCCAACACCACGGCGGCGCTGCTGGCCGGGGCCGATCTGTTCAACATGGGCGGCCTGCTCAGCAGCCTGATGGCCTTTGACTTCGCCAAGGCCGCGATCGACAGCGAGATCGCCCTGATGCTGAAACGCATCAACCGCGGCCTGGAGTTCAGCGAGGAGAACCTGTGCCTCGACCTGATCGCCAAGGTGGGTCCGGGAGGCTCTTACATGGACGAGAAGCACACCCTGAAGAATATGCGCACCGCTGCTATCCTGCCCAAGGTAGCCACCCGTGAGATGAGAGGCCGCTGGGAGGACGAGGGCCGACCGGATGCCCATGCCCGCGCCCTGCAAGAGGCCAAGCGTATCCTCAGCAAGGAAAACCCGGCCGGGTTCCCGGCCGGGCTGGACGAGAGAGTGCGCGCCCACTTCCCGGGCCTGGTGTCCGGCGATGCCCACTGGTACGATTCAATGAGTTCTTAGCTTCAGTGGGGGGATTGCCTTACCCCACTGAAGCTTAGAAATAGTTAATCCAGGGACGTAGCCTCTCTTATCCCACCGCTTCAGAGAAGTGGGGGCATTAGAGCCAGTTAATTAGTGGCGTAACCGCTCTTACCCCACCGCTTTAGTGGGGTATTAGAGCGGGTAGCTATCGGTAGCCATCGGTAAAACAACAAACAAGCGGTAGGAGGAGATTCTGGATGATACAGGATATCTATAACGCCGTGATCGAAATGGAGCAGGAAGGCGTTGAAGAACTGGTTAAGAAAGAGATGGCCGCCGGCACCGACATCTCCAAGATCCTCAACGAGGGCCTGATCGCCGCCATGGACGAGGTCGGCCGGCGCTTCGCCGAGGGCGAGTTCTTCGTGCCCGAGATGCTGCAGCGCCGCCCACGCCATGAAGGCCGGCCTGGATCTGCTGCAAGCCACACATGGCTGCCAAAGCGACTCCGGCAACAAGGGCACCATCGTCATCGGCACTGTCAAGGGCGACCTGCACGACATCGGCAAGAACCTGGTGGCCATGATGCTGGAGGGCGCCGGCTTTCGAGGTGATCGACCTGGGGGTGGACGTGGACACCGACAAGTTCCTGAAGCCGCAGCGGAGAATCAGGCCGACATCATCGGCATGTCGGCCCTGCTGACCACCACCATGCCGGGCATGGAGGCCCTGATCAAGGCGATCCGTGAAAGGGGTCTGAGCTATAAGACGATGGTGGGAGGGGCGCCGGTGACCCCTGCCTATGCCCGGAAGATCGGGGCGGACGGCTACGGCGAGGATGCTCCCGGGGCCGTAGAAACCGCCCGTAGGCTGTTAAACGTCTAGCTTCGCCTTGATGACCCCCACCTAACTAGATGTGTGAGGTGAGAGGTTCTCTTGTCTCTGGCCTCTGTTAATAACAGGCACATGGCTAATTCAAACTTAGTCTTGCTTCGTTTGCATCCACAAACAAACAGGAGGGTTGATTTTCATGATTATTGTCGGAGAACTGATTAACGCCAGCCGCAAGGCAATCTCCGGGATCATCAAGGCCCAGAACGCGGAGGCGGTCAAGAAGGTCGCCGTGGACGAGAGGGAGGCCGGCGCCGACTACATCGACGTCAACGCCGGAGTCTTTGTGGGGAAGGAGGCTGACTACCTGGCGTGGCTGGTGAAGACCGTCCAGGAGGCGGTGGATGGCCCCTGCAGCCTCGACAGCCCCGACCCGAAGGCGATCGAAAAGGCGCTGGCCGTGCATAAGGGCGTGGCCCTGATCAACTCGATCTCGCTGGAGAAAGAGCGCTACGAAAAACTGCTCCCGGTGGTGGCAGGCAGCGACCTGAAGGTGGTCGCTCTCTGCATGAGCGATGAGGGTATGCCCCAGACGGCCAATGCCAGGGTGGAGATCGCCGAGAAGCTGATCAACGGGCTGGTCAAGAGCAATGTGCCGCTGGAGAATATCTACGTCGACCCCCTGGTACAACCGGTTTCCACCGATGGCAGGTTTGGGGCGGAGTTCCTGGACGCCATCCAGATGATCAAGGCCCGGTTCCCCGGGGTGCATACCATGTGCGGCCTGTCCAACGTCTCTTACGGGCTGCCGGGACGCAAGTACCTGAATGCGGTGTTCGCGGTAATGGCCATTAGCCGTGGGCTGGACGGCCTGATCATCGATCCGCTGGACAAGAACATGATGGCCAGCCTGATCGCCGCCGAGACGCTGGCGGGAAGGGACGACTACTGCACCAGATACCTCAAGGCGTACCGGGCTAAGAGGTTCGAATTCTAACGATGTCGTTGGTGATGTTCGATTATGACGGGGTGATCGTAGATTCGTTGGCGGCGTTCATCGAGGGCTGGATCCGGGCCTGCGGCGCCTACGGGTTTGAGATCCACAGCCCGGAGGAGGCGATCTCCCTATTCGACGAGAATGTCTACGTGTCGATGGGGCGACAGGGTGTAGATAACGCCACCATCGACCGTATCCTCGATCTCTACAAAACATCCGGAAGCTTCTCCGAAGTCGAGATGTTTCCGGGCATGGCCAAGACCCTGGAGGCGATCGCTGTCCGGAACAAGGTGATCATCATCACCTCCAACCTCTCCACGGCAGCGCGGGCGGTACTGGAGCGGAACAACGTCCACTGCGTGGCAGACGTGATCGGGGCCGAGCATGAAAAGAGCAAGATCAAAAAGATCACCGGCGTGATGGCCGGATTCCCGGATCTGAAACCCTATTACGTAGGGGACACCAAAGGGGACATGCTCGAAGGCCGGGAGGCGGGAGCGCTGACGATAGGCGTTACCTGGGGCTGGCACACCACCGCCAAGCTCAGGGAGGGCCGCCCGGACTACCTGGTCGATACCCCGGCAGAGTTGGCCGTCCTGTTCACCGAGGGCTACCCGCTCTAATGCCCCCGCTTCTCTGAAGCGGTGGGATAAGAGCGGCTACGCCTCTAGTTGAAGGGCTAAGTCCCGGTAAGTCGCGGAAACCCCGGCCTTCGCTCATGCAAGGCTCAGGCCCCGGCTCCTACTTGGTGTACTTGTCCGAGGCTGGTGCGTTGACAGTATCCCCCGAGCATCGTATAATGTGCTTGTTCAACGAGTTCTTGGCTTCAGGGGGGCTTGCTTCCCCCACTGAAGCTTGGAAATCGTTAATGCAGTGACATAACCGCTCTTGTCCCACCGATTCATGTACTCCGCATTCTTTCAGGCCGGGCTGTAAGCCCGGATGCGGAGGAAAAGCGGGGGCATTAGAGCGGGTAGTTATCTGTCAATCGAGAGAGGCAAGGCGATGACAGGAAGAGTACCCTTAAACCGGTTGCAGAGAAGGGGCGCCGTGGCTGCAAGCGCCTCTACCATGAGGTAAGGGGAAGACCACCCTGGAGCACTCTCCGTCCAAGGGGAGCGGCGGCACACCGGTAGCAGTGCGGACGAGAGGACGAATGCAGGTTCGTCAACAGGGGTGGAAGCGCGGGAAGATCTCGTCCCCGAAACGGGGAGGGGATTTTTTATTTGTTGGAGCACGAATACTCTTAGGGGGTTTATGACATGAGTCTCATCACGGTGGAACTGAAAGACGGAACCAGGCGCCAGGTCGAAGCCGGCAGCACCTGGGGTCAGGTGGCGGCAGGGATAGGCAGGAAGTTGGGCAAGGAGGCCCTGGCGGCCAAAGTGGACGGGGAGATAGAGGATCTGCAGAGCCCGGCCAAGGCTGACCGGCAGGTAGAATTCCTGGTCTTCGGGGATGAGGAGGGCCAGGCGGTGTTCCGGCACACCTCATCCCACATTCTGGCCCAGGCGGTGCAGCGGCTGTTCCCGGGGACGAAGCTGGCCATCGGCCCCGCCATCGCCGACGGCTTCTACTACGACCTGGACTCGGACCACGCCTTCACCACCGAAGACCTGGCGGTAATTGAAGCGGAGATGCTGAAGATCGTCGGCGAGGACCTCCCGCTGGTGCGGCGGGATGTCTCCCGCCAGGAAGCGATCGAATATTTCACCCTGCGGCAGGAGCCCTACAAGGTGGAACTCGTGCAGGACCTGCCGCCCGATGTCCAGGTCAGCCTGTACAAGCAGGGGGAGTTCATCGACCTCTGCCGGGGGCCGCACCTGCCAAGCACCGGATTGGTGGGCGCCGTCAAGCTGCTCAGCGTCGCCGGGGCCTACTGGCGGGGCAGCGAGCAGAACAAGATGCTGCAGCGGATCTATGGCACCTCCTTCCCCAGCCGGAAGGAGTTGGATGAGTACCTGCAGCGGATGGAGGAGGCCAGGCGCCGCGACCACCGCAAGCTGGGGCAGGACCTCGACCTGTTCGGCATCGCCGACGAGGGGCCCGGTTTCCCCTTCTTCTATCCCAAGGGGATGATCATCAGGAACGAGCTGGAGGATTTCTGGCGCCGGTTGCACCGCCGGTGGGGCTACATGGAGATCAAGACCCCGATGATCCTGAGCCGCCAACTGTGGGAGCGTTCAGGCCACTGGGACCACTACCAGGAGAACATGTATTTTTTGAAGATCGACGACGAGGACTACGCCGTCAAGCCGATGAACTGCCCGGGCGCCATCATCGTCTACAAGAACCGGCCGCACTCCTACCGGGAATTACCCATCCGCTACGGCGAGCTGGGGCTGGTGCACCGCCACGAGCGCTCCGGCGTGCTGCACGGCCTGATGCGGGTGCGCTGCTTCACCCAGGATGATGCCCACATCTTCATGCTGCCGGGGCAGATCACGGCCGAGATCATCAAGGTCATCGACCTGATCGACCACATTTACAAGACCTTCGGCTTTCCTTACCGGGTGGAGCTATCCACCAAGCCGGACAACGCCATGGGCTCCGACGAGATCTGGGACCTGGCCACCAATGCCCTGAAGCAGGCTCTGGAGCAGAAGGGGCTCGACTACCAGGTGAACGAGGGGGACGGCGCCTTTTACGGCCCCAAGATCGACTTCCACCTCCAGGATTCCCTGGGCCGGAACTGGCAGTGCGGCACGATCCAGTTGGACTTCACGATGCCCGAGTGCTTCGACCTCACCTACATCGGGGAGGATGGCGAGAAGCACCGCCCGGTGATGATCCACCGGGTGGCCTTCGGGAGCATCGAGCGTTTCCTGGGCATTCTCACCGAGCACTATGCCGGAGCCTTTCCGGTCTGGCTGGCGCCGGTCCAGGCACGGGTGATCACCGTTGCCGACCGGCACCTGCCTTACGCCGCGGAGGTGGCCGCCAGCCTGGAGGAACAGGGCTTCCGGGTGGATGTGGATGGTCGCAACGAGCGGGTCGGACACAAGATTCGGGACGGCGAGCTGGAGAAGATCCCCTACCTGCTGGTGGTGGGCGACAAGGAGACGGAAGACCGGGCGGTCAGCGTGCGCCAGCGCGGTCAGGGCGACCTGGGCCGGATGACGGTGCCGGAGTTTGCCGGGCAACTGGCCGGAGAGGTGGGTAACAAAGGTTAGGGGCGCCAGCCTCCCCTTAAAAGGGCTGAGAAATTACGTTCTACCAGAGAAACCACAAAAAACACCGTTGACAGGGCTACCGGTTGTGTTAAGCTTTATCCAGATTTAACTAAATATAAGGCACAGAAGTAGAAGCCACTCGCTTCTCACCCCAGGGCGCATCATGCTGCTGGGGTTGCGCAGAAATTCATCTTTGGACAAAAGCGGGTGGAATGCCCGCTTTGTAGAGCAATATGCTACACAATTACTTACAGGAGGTGGCAAGGCATTAATAAAGATTTGCGGATCAATGAGGAGGTTCGTGTCCGGGAAATCCGCCTGGTCAGTAACGACGGCCAGCAGCTTGGCGTCGTGCCGGTCAAGGAGGGCCTCCGGATCGCGGTGGAGCAGGGTCTCGACCTGGTCGAGGTGGCCCCGCAGGCCAAGCCCCCGGTGTGCCGGATCATGGACTACGGCAAGTACAAGTATGAGCAGAGCAAGCGCGACCGGGAAGCGCGCAAGAAACAGAAGGTCATCAGCATCAAGGAACTGAAACTGAGGCCGAAAATCGAGGAACACGACTTCCAGGTCAAGGTAAAGAACGCCCAGCGCTTTTTGTTGGACGGGGACAAGGTGAAGGTTACCTTGATGTTCCGGGGGCGCGAAATCTCTCATGCTGATCTGGGACGTTCTCTCAGCCTCAAGCTCTTTAAGACGCTGGAGGACCAGGCGATCATGGAGAGAGAGCCCAGGATCGAAGGGCGCAACATGATCATGGTCCTGGCCCCGAAGAACCAGGAGCAGCGAAAGGAGAATAGCGCACATGCCGAAGATGAAAACACACCGGGCTACAGCAAAGAGGGTTAAACGCACCGGCAGCGGGCTATGGATGCGGGCGAAAGCCGGCAAGAGCCACCTGCTGGCGCATAAGTCCAGCAAGCGCAAGCGCGGTCTCCGGGAGCCGGCTATCTTGAGCGCCGCGGACCGTGGGCGCATGGCGCGGCTGATGCCCTATTCATATAAGAGAAGTGAGAGAGTTGAGGAATGCTCGACCGTGCCAGACCTCACGCTTCGCATATTTAAATTTAGGAGGAAAGTATTATGCCTAGAGTGAAGGGCGGAACGGTTTCCCGGCACCGCCATAAAAAGATTTTGAAGCTGGCCCGTGGCTATCGCGGAGCCAAGAGCAAGCTCTTTCGTCCAGCCCACGAACAGGTGATGAAATCGCTGCATTACGCCTATGTTCACCGGAGGCTGCGCCGGAGAGACTTCCGCAAGCTGTGGATCACCAGGATCAACGCTGCCGCCCACCTGAACGGTATTTCTTACAGTAAGCTGATGAACGGGCTTAAAAAAGCGGGTGTCGCCGTCAACCGGAAGATGCTGGCGGAGTTGGCCGTCAATAACAAGACCGCCTTTACGCAGTTGGTCGATCTGGCCAAGGAACACGTCTAGGCGGAATTGACTAAGTCAATCAGGCATGGCAGAACAAGTATGGTGACGGCGACCATACGTTTTTTGTCTGAGAAGGGTGTGGAGCATGGAAGTTAGGACCGCCAGGCAGGCCGTGCTGCTTGCCCGCAGGCTGGGCCGGCGCAAGGCCCGGGACGCAGAGCAGCGCTTCGTGGTCGAGGGGATCACCTTCGTGGAGGAGGCCCTGCAGAGCGAGTCCGCGGTCGACTGCCTGGTTTACACCTCAAGCTGTGCTGAGACACCGCAGGGGGCAGGCGCTGCTGGACCGTGTCCGGGGGCGGGGGGTGCCCGCCTTTCTGTTAGGGGAGCGCCTCTATGAGGAGCCTGTCTGCTACCGAGACTCCCCAGGGAGTCCTGGCGGTGGTACAGAGGCCGTGCCTGGCGGCAGTCGGAGTTGCTGCGGCAGCCGGCCGGCCTGTTCCTGGCCCTGGATGGGCTGCAGGACCCGGGCAACCTGGGCGCCATCCTGCGCACCGGCGACGGAGCCGGGGTGGATGGGGCGTGGCTGGGCCAGGGCACCGTCGACCTGTACAATCCCAAGGTGCTGCGGGCGACCATGGGCTCCGTCTTTCGCCTGCCGGCCTTCACCGGGGTTGACCTGCCCCTGCTGCTGCCGGAGCTGAAGGCAGGCGGCATGCGGGTGGCGGCCGCCGTTCCCCATGCCGGCCGGAGCTATTTCCAGGCGGACCTGAGAGCACCCGCGGCTGCTGCTCCTGATCGGCAACGAGGCCCATGGCATTCAGCCGCAGCCTGGTCGATCTGTCCGACCAGGCGGTGAGCATTCCGCTGCGGCCGGAGGTGGAGTCGCTGAACGCGGCGGTGGCAGCCGCCCTGGTCATCTACGAGGTGCGGCGGCAGCAGTTGGAGGGGCGTGAACAGGATGCAGCCGGAGAGTAGGCGCCAGGTAGTCGTCGTCGGCGGCGGGGCCTCGGGCATGGCTCGCCGCCATCGCCGCCAGGCGGGCCGGGGCTGAGGTCACGATCCTGGAGCGGAACCCGCGGATCGGGAAGAAGCTCCTGGCGACCGGCAATGGGCGCTGCAATTTTACTAATCTCTATGCTGACGTGAGCCACTACCACGGCGCCAGACCCAATTTTGTCTACAGCGCCCTGTCCCGGTTCGGAGTAGCGGAGACCATCGCTTTTTTCCAGAAGCTGGGGATCGACCACAAGGTGGAGGACTGCGGCAAGGTCTTTCCCATGTCCGACCAGGCATCCAGCGTTCTGGACGTGCTCCGCTATGAACTGGATGACCTGGGGGTGACCATCCGGTGCGGCGCCCTGGTCCGGGAGATCCGTCATCGTGACGGCGCCTGGCGCCTGCAGTTGGGTGACGGTTCCACTGTCAACGGCGACCGGGTGATCCTGGCCGCCGGCGGCCAGGCCATGCCTGCTTCGGGTTCCGACGGCAGCGGCTTTGAGCTGGCCCGGCAATTGGGGCATACTGTCATCGATCCCTTTCCCGCCCTGGTGCAATTGAAGCTGGAGGGCGGTTTCTTCAAACAGGTGGAGGGCCTGAAGCTTACCGGAACGGCGGAGATCCTCAGGGAGCAGGGAAGGGCGGTTTCAGTGTTGTTACCCGGGATCGGGGCGAGATCCTCTTTACCAGCTACGGGGTATCCGGTCCGCCCATTCTGCAGATCAGCAGGAAGGCGGGGGAGATGCTCCAGGCCGGGGAGCGGCCCTGGGTGAGGCTCAGGGTGTTCGACTCGATGACCCCGGAAGACCTGGACCGGCTGCTTGGGGCGAGGTTTCAGAACATGCCCAGAAAAACCCTGGAGATCAGCCTGGTGGGTCTGATCTCCAAGCGGCTGATCCCGGTGCTGCTCAGGGAGGCCGGGGTTGCCGACCCGCGCTGCCGGGTGGCCAACCTTGCCGCCGGGGAGCGGGAGAAGATTGCCGGCATCCTGACCGACTGGAAGCTGCCGGTCCGGGGGACGATGTCCTGGCAGAACGCCCAGGTAACCGCCGGAGGCGTGGCCACCGCCGGGATCGATCCCCGCACCATGGAGTCCAGGCTGGCGCCGGG
This sequence comes from uncultured Peptococcaceae bacterium, assembly GCA_963767365.1. Taxonomy (GTDB): domain Bacteria; phylum Bacillota; class DSM-12270; order Thermacetogeniales; family Thermacetogeniaceae; genus Palsa-1188. Next base: position 19,310 of record CAVYEE010000042.1, on the reverse strand, counting down.
GCTGTACCTCTGCGGCGAGGTGCTGGACATCGACGGCGCCTGCGGTGGCTTCAACCTCCAGTGGGCATGGTCCTCCGGCTACATCGCCGGCAGCAGCGCGGCAACGCAGGTGAGGGTGGGAAGTAGATGCTGAAGTTGCCCCCGATCAGGCTGGAACTGCAAGAGGACGAGCCTGACCTGCGCCGGAAGATCGTTGATCTGCTGGGGATCAGGGATGCGGACCTGATCGGCTACCGGTTGCTGCGCCAGTCGATCGATGCCCGCAAGCGCGGCCGGGTGTGTATCGCCTGTACTGTGGCCGCCGAAGTATGCAACGAGAACCGAGTGCTCGGCAGGAGCCGGCGCCCGGACGTAGCCAGGTTCGTGCCCGAGTCGTACAACTGCGTCCAGCCGGGAGAGGGGCCGCTGTCCGATCCTCCGGTGATTGTGGGCATGGGGCCAGCCGGCCTGTTCGCCGGGCTGGTGCTGTCACAGTTGGGCTACCGGCCCCTGCTCCTGGAGCGGGGGGAGGATGTGGAATCCCGGAGGCGGCAGGTGTCTGCCTTCTGGGATGGCGGCCAACTGGACGGTGAGAGCAACGTCCCGTTCGGCGAGGGCGGGGCCGGGACGTTCTCGGATGGCAAGCTGATGACCCTGATCCACGACCCCAGGTGCCGCAAGGTGCTGGAGGAGTTGGTGGCAGCGGGGGCTGCCGAAGAGATCCTCTGCCTGAACAAGCCCCACATCGGTACCGATCGCCTGCAGGCGGTGGTCAAGAATCTCAGATGCTCGATCATCAAAAACGGCGGCGCCGTGAGATTCCGGGCGCGGGTCACCGGCCTGGTACTCGCCGGCGGCGAGGTACGGGGCGTCATCGTCAACGGCTCTGAGCGCATCGACTCCCGGGTGGTGCTGCTGGCTACCGGACATAGCGCCAGGGATACCTATGCCATGCTCCATGAGCAGGGCGTCAGCCTGACACCGAAGCCCTTTTCCATCGGCGTCCGGATCGAGCACCCCCAGAACCTCATCGACGCTGCCCAGTATGGTTCTCAGGCCGGACACCCCCGCCTGGGGCCGGCGGACTACAAGCTGGCCTACCATGCGCCCGGTGGGCGTTCTGCCTATACCTTCTGCATGTGCCCGGGCGGCCAGGTGATCGCCGCTGCCTCCGAGGCCGGCGGGGTGGTTACCAACGGCATGAGCAGCTACCTGAGAGATGGGTCGAACGCCAACAGCGCCCTGCTGGTGGGGGTGACGCCGGATGATTACGGCAGCGACCACCCGCTGGCCGGTATCGATTTCCAAAGGTACTGGGAGCGGCTGGCCTTTACGCTCGGTGGGGGTGAATACCGGGCGCCGGTGCAACTGCTCGGGGACTTCCTGGCCGGCCGGACGAGCCACGGCTTCGGCACGGTGACTCCCAGCTACAGGCCGGGGACAACCTTGGCAGACTTGGACGGCTGCCTGCCGCCGTATGTGACGGCCACCATCCGGGAGGCCATCCCCTTCTTTGATGTCCGGGTGCGGGGCTTTGCCATGCCGTCAGCGCTGTTGACCGGTGTGGAGACCAGGAGTTCCTCGCCGGTGCGGATCAACCGGGACGACCAGTTGATGGCCAGTATCCGCGGCCTCTACCCGGTGGGCGAGGGAGCCGGCTACGCCGGCGGGATCATGTCTTCGGCGGTGGACGGCATCAGGGTGGCGGAAAAGGTTGTCTCCTGTTATAAACCGTGCTCGTGAGAAGTACGAACTGATCACGCACCAACGTTCAACTAGTTCTAAGCTCCAGTGGGGGCTTGTTTTCCCCCACTGGAGCTTAGAACTAGTTAATTAGTGGCGTAACCGCTCTTACCCCACCGCTTTAGTGGGGGGGTATTAGAGCGGGTAGCTATCGGTAGCATCGGGTAAAGCGCTGGAGAAGCCTGCATCCGACCTCTCGCCTTTGGCTCATGATTCCGGTATGCAAGTTATTGTAGGCCATATAGCCTTGTGGTATAATTTTTGCAAGAGTTCTAAATCTGCCCCGCAAAGGTGCGTGACGCAAGTGTCTCTGCCGGCTCGCCTGTGTTGGCTGATTTTTGAACAGACTGGTTCGCTTTATGCCTTTATCATGTACCGTAGATTTAGTCTCCAATAAGCCAGCCCGACCCGCCCCCGGTGGGTGCTGTTCGGAGGTCGGATCAGGAGTCCAGACCTGTGTGCAGCGGGGTTTTCATTTTGAAGCCAAGCCTTAAGCCTGATTCCGGTGGGGATCAGGGTATGCCTGCACAGTAGTGGTTCGAACAGTTGTTCAAGCGCATAATTTAGATCAACAACGATGCACAGGAGAGTAGGAATCAGGGGGTTCTCGCAGGGAGGCCGTGCCGTGACTGGGAGCAGGGCCAGGACCCGGGTTCTGAAGTTCGCCTGGAAGTTGCTGCGCCGAAGGCCGGGATCGGTTGGTAGGCGCCGCCGGGTTTTCCCGTTACCGATCAATACCCCGAAGTTGGGCCCAGGCGGCCAAGAAGGGTGGTACCGCGCAGGTTGAGAAGCCTCCGTCCCTTATTCGACGGGGGCTTTATTAATTGGGGGTGTGCTCTGAGTGGAACAGGAGATCGAAAAGATCAGGGAGGAAGCGCTTAAAGACCTGACAGCGGCAAACACCATGGAGGCGCTCCAGGCAGTCAGGCTGAAGTACCTTGGCAAGAAGGGCGCCCTGACCAGGGTGCTGCGGGGTATGGGCGGCCTCTCTCCGGAGGAGCGGCCGCGGCTCGGCCAACTGGCCAACGAGGTGCGGCTGCTGCTGGAGAGCGAACTCGAGCAGAGGCTTGATGGCCTGTCCCGGCAGGCACAGGCGCGGCAACTGGCCACCGAGGCGGTGGACGTCACCCTGCCGGGACACCCGGCGCCCCGCGGCCACCAGCACCCGCTGACCACGGTGCTGCGGGAGATCGAACGGATCTTCACGGCCATGGGTTTTGAGGTGGCCGAGGGGCCGGAGGTGGAGTGGGACTACTACAACTTCGAGGCCCTGAACATCCCCAAGGGGCACCCGGCCCGGGACATGCAGGACTCCTTCTACATCACCGACGAGATGTTGCTGCGTACCCATACCTCACCGATGCAGGTGCGAACGATGGAAAAAGCCGTGCCCCGGCTGCCGGTGCGGGTGATCGTTCCGGGCAAGGTCTACCGGCGGGACGATGACGCCACGCATTCCCCCATGTTCCACCAGGTGGAGGGTCTGTTGGTCGACCACCGGTGCACCCTGGGCGACCTCAAAGGGGTGCTGCTGGCCTTCGCCAGGCAGATGTTCGGGCCTGACCGGGAGATCCGGATGCGCCCGAGCTTCTTTCCCTTCACCGAGCCCAGCGCCGAGGTGGACATCTCCTGCATCAACTGCGGGGGAGAGGGCTGCCGGGTTTGCAAAGGCACCGGCTGGCTGGAGATCCTCGGGTCCGGTATGGTGCACCCCCGGGTGCTGGCCAACGTCGGCTACGACCCGGAGACTGCCGTCGGCTTTGCCTTTGGTATGGGAGTGGAGCGGGTAGCCATGCTGAAGTATGGGATCAACGACCTCCGCCTGTTCTTCGAGAACGATGTGCGGTTTCTGCATCAATTCTAACTTCGCTTCGCTTCGTTTGAAGTGGGCTTTGAGGAGGGCGACTCGAGGTTCGAGGTTGGAGGCATCCTCGAGGCTCGAAAGGGAAAAGACAATCGAACATCGAGCTTCGAAATAATAATCGAATATCGAACAATATTGAGAGTCTACCGGAAAAAACTATTGTTGGCGATAGATCTTGAGGGGGAATAAATGGTGCGGGTTTCTTACCGGTGGTTGCAGGAGTATGTGAGTGTCGACCTGCCGGCGGAGGCGCTGGCGGATAAGCTGACCATGGCCGGGGTGGCGGTGGAAGGGATTGTCGAACCGGCACCGGGTTTAGATCACATTGTTGTGGGCCGGATCGTCGAGATGAAGCGGCACCCGGACTCGGACCACCTCCAGGTCTGCCGGGTGGATACCGGGGCGGGGGTGGCGCAGGTGTTGAGCGGCGCCCCGAACCTGGCCCCGGGCGCCAATGTTCCCTATGCCAGGCCGGGTACGGTGTTGCCTTCCGGACAGGAAGTGAATGTGCGCCGGATCCTGGGAGAGAGATCGGAAGGTGTCCTCTGCTCCGGGGCGGAGCTGGGTACCGAGGAGTGGGGATTCGGGGATGCCCTGGGAGTGCTGATCCTCGACCCCGGATTACAGCCGGGGACCGGCATCGTCCGTGCCCTGGGGCTGGACGACCGGATCCTGGAGTTCGAGTTGACCCCGAACCGTGGCGACTGCCTGTCAGTGCAGGGTCTCGCCCGGGAGGTCCGCGCCCTGACGGGGGGTGGGCTGACCCTGCCGGATGTTTCGGTCGAGGAGACCGGAGAGCGCACCGAGGACCTGATCAGTGTTCAGGTAGAGGACCCGGAACTGTGCCGCCGCTACGCCTGCCGGATCGTCCGCAACGTGAGGCTGGCCGCCTCTCCCGAATGGCTCTGCTACCGCCTACGGGCTGCAGGCGTCAGGCCGATCAACAGCATCGTCGATGTGACCAACTACGTGATGCTGGAGTTGGGGCAACCACTCCATGCCTTCGATTACGACCGCCTGCAAGGCCGGCGGATCATCGTGCGCCGGGCGCGCCCGGGGGAAGAGATGGTCTCCCTGGACGGGACCAGGCGTGAACTGGACGAGGAGATGCTGGTCATCGCCGATGCCAGGGAACCGGTGGCCATTGCCGGGGTGATGGGCGGCCTGGCCAGCGAGGTGACGGAGGAGACCCGGACGGTGCTTTTGGAATCAGCCTATTTCAATCCCCGGAGCATCAGGCGGACGGCGAGCATGCTGGGAATGCGCACCGAATCCGAGCAGCGGTTCGAGAAGGGGATCGACCTGGAGGGGGCGGTGCGCGCCGTGGACCGGGCGGCGCACCTGATTGCCGAACTGGGGGCCGGGGAGATCACCTGCGGTGTGGTTGACCAGTACGTACGCCCGGAGGCGTCACTGACCATCAGGCTGCGTACCCCTCGTCTCAATCAGGTCCTGGGGACCCAGCTCTGCCGGGCGGAGGCGCAGGAGATCCTCTGCCGCCTGGATTTTGTCTGTGAACTCTGCGGCCAGGACAGCCTGCTGGTGAGCATACCGTCGTACCGCCAGGACCTCCTGGAGGAGATCGACCTGATTGAAGAGGTGGCACGCCTCTACGGCTATGATCAGATTGCCTCTACCGTCCCGGTGGGAGTGCTGACCCAGGGCGGCCAACGTCCGGTAATCGCCCGGGTGCGGGAGATCGCCGGCAGCGCCATGCTGGCAGCCGGCCTGGACGAGGTGATCACTTACAGCTTCATCGGCGAGAGCGACCTTGACAGGCTGCACATCCCCGGGGACAGCCCCTTCCGGCAGGTGGTGCCGATCCGGAACCCGCTCCGGGAAGAGCAGGGGATCTTGCGGCCGCTGCTGCTGGCCTCGCTGATGGATGCCTTGAACACCAACTACAAACGAAAACAGACCAGGGTGGGGCTGTTCGAGCTGGGAGCGGTTTTCCAGATGACTACCCGCTCTAATGCCCCCGCTTCTCTGAGGCGGCGGGATAAAAGCGGCTATGTCACTGGATTAACGATTTCTGAGCTTCAGTTGGGGAAGCAAGCCCCCGCTGAAGCCAAGAACTCGTTGAACAGCCCGTCAAACTCCGGTACCGTGCCGGCGCCGGGCACCACTGCTGCTTTACCTGAGGAACGGCTGCACCTGGGGTTCGTGGCCTGCGGGGAGGTAGACCGGGGCTGGCAGGAGCCGTCCCGGGCGAGAGACTTTTTCTATGCCAAGGGAATTATGGAAAACCTCCTGGAGGCGCTGGGTATCAACGATGTCTCCTGGGAGCCGGTAACAGACAACCCGACGCTGCACCCGGGCCGGGCCGCCAGGGCCCTGGTGGCCGGATTATCGGTGGGCATGGTGGGCGAACTGCACCCGGAGGTGCTTCAGAACTACGAAATCCCCACCAGGGTGGTGGGATGCGAGATCGACCTGGCATCCCTGTTGCCTATGGTGAGGCTGGATACCAGGGCGCGGGCGCTGCCCCGCTACCCCGGCAGCACCCGTGACCTGGCGATCATCGTGCCCCTGGAGACGCCGGCCGGACGCCTCCGGGAGATCATCATGGCGGCGGGTGGGGACCTGCTCCGGGAGTGCCGGTTATTTGATGTCTACCAGGGCTCCCAGGTGCCCGAGGGCTGCCGCAGCCTGGCCTACAGCCTGCTGTTCCAGTCCCTGGAGCGCACCCTGACCGACGAAGAGGTGACCGAGGCCTACAACCGCATCCTGGGCGCCCTGTCAACCCAGGCGGGGGCGCGCCTGAGATAATAAGCCAGCTCGGCAGGAATTTCCATCGCCGGTGGAGAACATGAACTGTACTGAGGATTCAGGCGACGTGGAGTTCGAGGAGCATCGAGATTGAGGGAAGGAGACTGCTGATGGACGAGCTTGAAGAAAAAACCAGGGTCACCGTGAAGATCTATGGCGAGGAATACACGGTTAAGGGCTACGCCAGGCCAGACCACATTGAGGGAATTGCCGCTTACGTGGACAAGAAGATGCAGCTCATCGGGCATAAAAACGCGCACCTGTCGGTCACCAAGGTGGCCGTGCTGGCTGCCCTGAACATCGCCGATGAGATGTCCAAGCTGCAGGAGGATTACGACAGCCTGGCCAAGTTGTTGGAAGAAGAGAAGTCAATCAAGTGAGCGAGGCGTCAGCGCCGCATGACTAACCAGGAAGTCTGCGGGATTTTCAACGAGATTGCAGAACTCCTCGAAATACTGGGCGAGAACCCCTTCAAGTCCAGGGCCTACCGGAACGCGGCCCGGGTGCTGGAGAACGCCGGCTTCGACGTCCAGGACCTGGTCCGGGAAGGCCGCCTGGAGGAGGTCCCGGGCATCGGCAGCGCCCTGGCGGCCAAGATCAGGGACCTGGTGACCACCGGCAGGCTGGCTTACTATGAAGACTTGAAACAGAAGGTGCCCCCGGATGTCCGGGAGATGCTGAAGATTCCCGGCGTTGGGGCGAAGACGGTGCAGCTCTTCCTGCATCATGGCATCACCTCTCTCCAGGCGCTGGAGGCGGCCGCCCGGGACCAGCGCCTCCGGTCACTGCCCGGCATCGGCAAGAAAACCGAAGAGGAGATCCTGCGCGGACTGGCTGCCATGCAGGAGCGCCAGAAGCGCTGGCTGCTGAGCGCAGCCTCCAGGGCGGCAGAGGAGATTGGGGGCTACCTGGCAGGTTTGGCAGAGGCCGAAAAGGTGGCGGTGGCCGGGAGCTACCGCAGGGGCCGGGAGACCGTGGGCGACCTGGACTTCGTGGTGGCCTCCGATGACGCCCCGGCGGTGATCGCCCGGTTTGTCCAGGCTCCCTGGGTCCGGGAGATTGTGGCGGAAGGCGATCTGAAGGCTACCGTCATCACCGTGATGGGGGATCCAGGCAGACCTCTACGTGGTCCCAGCGCACTGCTTTGCTTCCACATTGCACCACTGCACCGGCTCCAAGGAGCACAACATCGCCCTGCGGGAGCGGGCGCGCCAGCTTAACTGGAAGATCAGCGAATACGGGATCGTCAAGGAAGAGGCAGATAAAACTTTTTACCCGGCCAACGAGGAGGAGTTTTACCAGTTGCTCGGCCTGCCCTACCTCCCGCCGGAGATGCGGGAGGACCGGGGCGAGATCCGGGCGGCGGAGCGGGGGGAACTGCCCGCCCTGGTGGAGTCCGGCGACATCAGGGGCGACCTGCATGTCCACAGCAATGCCAGTGACGGCGACCAACTCCCTGGAGGCGTTGGCGGCCGCGGCTATCGCCCGGGGCTACCAGTACCTGGCGGTCACGGACCACTCCCGCTCGCTGGCCGTCACCAGGGGTCTTACCGATGAGCGGCTGCTCCAGCAGCGGGAACAGATCGACGGGCTGAACCCGGAGTTCCAGGGCTTCCGGCTGCTGGCAGGGACCGAGGTGGACATCCTGTCCGACGGGAGGCTGGATTTCGATGACCGGGTGCTCTCCCAGTTGGACGTGGTGGTGGCCTCGGTGCACTCCGGGTTCCGGCAGAACCAGGAGACCCTGAACCGGCGCTTCGAGGCGGCCCTGAAGAACGAGCACGTGGACATCATCGGACATCCCACCGGGCGCCTGCTCGGCAGCAGGGATCCCTACGCCCTGGATGTGGGCAGGGTGCTGGAACTGGCGGCAGACACCGGGACCGCCCTGGAGATCAACGCCAACCCGGAACGGCTCGATCTGAACGACGTCTACATCCGCCAGGGCATTGACCTGGGGGTGAAGTTCGCCATCAACACCGACGCCCACCACGTGAACAGCCTGGATGACATGAAGTACGGGGTGCTCACCGCCAGGCGGGGCTGGGCGCAGAAGCAGGACGTGATCAATACGATGAGCCTGGGTGAGTTGGAAAAGTGGCTGAAACGACGGGGAAGATAACCCTGTGACGCGCCAAGCCGTTAAGTGAGCGCACGTCTTTGTATACAAAACGGGAGGATACTATTACAAGGCAGAAGGGATTATTGACGGCAAACAGGGGGAGAACTATAGGCAGACACTAGTGGAGGTGTGGCTTTGGTGAAATTTCGGGAGATCTACGAGCTGGCGGTGAAAAAGGGGATTACGGCCGACCTCAGGGGTGAGGCCGAGATCGCCAAACTGCTGGAGAAACAGCGCAAGGAATATGAGGAGATGAAGGAGAGCGAGAAGGCCGAGTTCGATCTGGAGCGGCTGCACAACCCCTTCAGCGACACCCGCATGCTCTACGGGGATGAGAACCTGGAGATCGATAGCGTCCTGTGCGGGATCGACATGGAGGCCGGGGAGGTGCTGCTGGCCGACCGCCTGCGGGAGAGGGGGCAGAAGATCGACCTGATCATTGCCCATCACCCCGAGGGTAAGGCGATGGCCGCTCTGTACCAGGTAATGCATCTCCAGGAAGACCTGCTCGCCCAGTTGGGGGTGCCGATCAACGTGGCCGAGGGTATCCTGGTAGGCAGAATTTCTCAAGTGCAGCGCAACCTGATGCCGCTAAACCACAACCGGGCGGTGGACGCGGCCAAACTGCTGGATGTTCCTTTGATGTGTGTGCACACCCCGGCAGACAACCTGGTCACCAGCTTCCTGACCAGGCTCTTCGAGGAAAAGAAGCCGGAGACGGCGGGGGAGATCGTGAAAATCCTCAAGGAACTCCCCGAGTATGCCGCCGCCGTCAAGCTGAACTCCGGCCCCACGGTTGTGGTCGGCAACGAGAAGCGGCGGGCGGGGAAGATCTACGTGGACATGACCGGGGGTACCGGAGGCGCCAAGGAGGCCTACGAGAAGATGGCCATCGCCGGAGTCGGCGCCGTGGTCGGGATGCACATCTCCGAAGAGCACCGCAAGGAGGCGGAAAAGTACAACATCAACGTGGTGATTGCCGGACACATGGCCAGCGACTCCCTGGGTATCAACCTGTTCCTGGACGAACTGGAAAAGCGTCAGGTGTCCATCCTGCCCTGCTCCGGGCTGATCCGGGTCAGCCGCGCTGCTGCTGCCGGCCGCGCCGCCGCCAGGCGCAAGCGCTGACACCGGGCGGCGTCCGGATGCCCATGCATGGAGCGCACGAGATGGAGCGAAAAACGGAGCACACGATCGAAAACAGGCCGGAACTGCTGGCGCCGGCAGGAAGTTTCCAGTCGCTCCGGGCAGCCGTGGAGAACGGGGCGGATGCCGTCTACCTGGGGGGCAAGTCCTTCGGCGCCCGGGCCTACGCTGAAAACTTCACCAGGCAGGAGCTGGGCGAGGCCCTGGCCTACGCTCACCTCCGCGGGGTCAAGGTGTACGTGACCGTCAATACCCTGGTAGACAACAGGGAATTCGGAGACCTGTCCGAATTCCTGCTTTTTTTGTACCGGGAGGGGGCCGATGCCCTGCTGGTCCAGGACCTGGGTGTGATCGGGTGGGTGCGGCGGGTGCTCCCGGAATTCCCCCTGCACGGCAGCACCCAACTGACCGTCCACAACACTGCCGGGGTGCAGTTCCTGGCGGACTTGGGACTGAGCCGGGTGGTGCTGGCCCGGGAGACCTCATACCAGGAGTTGCTGGAGATCAAACGCCAGGCCGGCCTGGACCTGGAGGTGTTCGTCCACGGCGCCCTTTGCTTCAGCTACTCCGGCCAGTGCCTTTTCAGCAGCATGGTCGGGGGGCGCAGCGGCAACCGGGGCAGTTGCGCCCAGCCGTGCCGGATGGCCTACACCCTGGTGGACGACCGCGGGTGCGACTTATTGCCAGGTATGGGGCGTGTGCAACTCTCCGATAGCATGAATATTAAGCCAGGTGGTATGAAGAGGACTACCGACCAGAGTGCTTTGAGCGCCGGGTACCCCGGCCCGCACCTGCTCTCCACCAGGGACCTGATGCTGCTGGAGAAGCTGCCGCAGTTGGTCAAGGCCGGGGTGGCCGCCCTGAAGATCGAGGGGCGCATGAAGCGGCCGGAGTACGTGGCAACGGTGGTCCGGATCTACCGTCATGCCCTGGACCGGGCCTGGCGGGACCCGGAGCGCTACCAGGTCTCCGCAGAAGAGGTCCGCGACCTGGCCCAGGTCTTTAACCGGGGCTTCACCACCGGCTACTTTGAAGGCAAACCGGGCCGGGCGCTGATCAGTTACACCAGGCCGAACAACCGCGGCCTTTACCTGGGGCGTGTGCTGAAAACAACTCCCGGCCAGGGGGTGGTCTTCAGGACGCGCCTGCCCCTCCGGGTGGGGGACGGCATCGAGTTCTGGATGCAAAAAGGTGATCAGGAGGGGATCACGGTGCACAGCATGCTGCTGCACCTGCCGGGGTCCGGCGGCGGCGGCGCAGGTCCAGGACTGCGGACCCGGGCAGCGAGGTGGAGATCGCCGCCTCCTTTGCCGTCAGGCCGGGTGACCGGGTGTTCAAGACCCACGACGAGCGGCTGATCAGCAAGGCCCGGCTCAGCTTCACGGGGCCGGGCCGGCGGAAGATACCGGTCTGGGTGACGGCCCGGGGGCGCCAGGGGCAGGCCCTGGAACTGGAGGCTGTGGATGCGGACGGTATCCGGGTGGCAGTGAAGGGGACTGTCCTGGGCCAGACGGCCCTGAAACATCCCCTCACCCCGGAGGTCGTCCAGGTGCAGATGGAACGCCTGGGCAACACCCCCTTTCCCTGGCCGGCCTGGACTGCGACCTGGACGGGGCGGCCATGTACCCGCTGAGCGAACTCAATACGGTGCGGCGCCTCCTCACCGCGGCCCTGGAACAGGCCCGGAGCGACCGGTTCCGGCGGGCCCTTCCGGACGGGGTTGCGGGAACGGCGACGGCGCTCCAGGCATCCCTGCGACAGGATGCGGGGCGGGTGCCGCACCGGCAGCCCGGCAGCCCGCTGCTGGCGGTGGCGGTGGCCGATTACGCCGGCCTGGAGGCGGCCATTGACGGGGGCGCCGGGGCGGTCTATTTCGGCGGCCTGTCGTACCGGGGGCGGTCGGCCTGGAGTATGGGCCTGGCTGCCCGGGCGGTGGACCTGTGCCGGTCGCATGATGTCCGGGCCTACCTGACCATACCCCGGATCTGGAAACAGGGGGAGCGCCCCGGTGTTGACGCATGGCTCGACGCTGCCGTAAATTTACGGGTTGACGGGGTGGTGGCCGGCGACCTGGGGGGACTGGCCCTGGCTGTCCAGTCCGGGCTGGAGACGGTCACCGATCTCTCTATTCACGCCTTCAACGACCTGGCGATCCAGTTGCTGTTGCGGCAGGGCGCGGCCAGGCTGACCCTGTCGCCGGAGCTGAACCGGTCACAGCTGCAAAACCTCTGCTTCAGGGGGGCATCGTGCCTGGAACTGGTAGTGCACGGAACGCTGCCCCTGATGGTCAGCGAGCACTGTCCGGTGGGGGCGGCGACCCAGCCCAGCACTCAACCTCTGATGAATAGCCTCGGTAAACGGGCGACTTGTCAGTTTAAAGATGGTTGGTCGCCTGAGTTGAGTGCCGGGTGCCCGGGGATCTGCCGCAGGACGCCCTGCTTCTTGGAGGACCGCCAGGGCTACCGGTTTCCCCTGCAGCTCGACGAGCACTGCCGGATGACCCTGTACAACGCCAGGGAATTGTGCCTGATCGAGCACCTTGGTGATATAATACAGGACGGGTACGGATCCCTGAGGCTGGACCTCCGCAGCCACGAGGCGAAAGCGGTGCGGGAGATCACCGGGATCTACGCTCACGCCCTGAAGGCGCTGCTCGCCGGCAGTTGGAGCAGCGGCGCCGCCAGGGAGGCCATGGGAACAGCTCGACCGGATCTCTCTGCAGGGTCTGACCCGCGGACATTATCTCAGGGGAGTAGTCAGTAGTCAGTAGGTATTTGTATTGTCGTCGCAATTGCGGCGTGCTGCCGTCTCTATAACTGCGATTATTAAGGTGCGGGGATACACCTCTTCGTGGAATATCCCCATGCGGAAGGTTTCCATTAACATAGCAAAGCGGATAACAGTCGCTTTTTTAACATTGCACAAGGTTTCTGTTGAAGAATGCCGATATTTTATTCTGAATACTGACTACTGAATTCTGAATACCTGACCCAGAAGAAAGGCAGGATGAGATTTGGACCGGTATTCCCTCAAGAAGCTCGAGTTCCATAAAATCAAAGAGATGCTGGAGGCCTGCTGCCATACCCCGCTGAGTATCCCCCACGTACAGGCCCTGGAGCCGTCGGCGGATGCCACCGACATCAGCCGCTGGCAGGAGGAAACCTCGGAAGCGGCAACACTGCTCAGAATCCTGCCGGATCTCGGTTTTGAGGGCATCGCCGACCTGACGCCGATGCTCAGGCGCGCCGCCATCGGCGGGGTGCTGGAACCCAGGGACCTGCTGCTCTGCCGCCAGACCCTGGCGGCTGCGGAGCGCATCAAACAAGGCCTGGCCCGGGTGCAGCAGGATCTGCCCCACCTGCAGGGGTATGCGGCGAAGATCCAGGACTGCCGCCCGCTGCAGGATAAAATCGACTCCTGCATCCTTCCGGAGGGAGAGATCGCCGACAGCGCCTCGCCTGACCTGGCCCGGCTGCGTCAGCAGGTCCGGCGCCTGGAAAACAGGGCGCGCAACCAGTTGGACGATATCCTGACCAGGGCGGAGTGGCTGAAATACCTGCAGGAACCGATCTACACCGTGCGGGGCGACCGCTACGTGGTGCCGGTGAAGCAGGAGTACCGCAACCAGTTCCCCGGCCTCGTCCATGACCAGTCCGGCAGCGGGGCGACGGTATTCATGGAGCCGCTTCCCCTGGTGGCAGTGATGAATGACCTGGCATCCACACACAGCCAGATGCGCCAGGAGGAACTGCGAATCCTGGAGCAGTTGACCAGACTGCTGGCGGCCTACCATGACGAGGTCCGTGCCGACCTGGAGATCTTGGGGCTGCTGGACTTCGCCTTTGCCAAGGCCCGCCTGGGTATCAAGATGAAGGGACGCCAGCCGGAATTCAGCGGCGAGGGCTGCGTGGACCTGCGCGGCGGGCGCCACCCATTGCTCAAGGGGAACGTGGTGCCACTCGACCTCAGGCTCGGCAAGGAGTTTGACTGCCTGGTGATCACCGGGCCGAACACCGGCGGCAAGACCGTAGGCCTGAAGACCCTCGGCCTGCTGGGAGTGATGGCCCAGGCCGGCCTCCACATCCCCGCCGGGGAGGGCACGGTTCTTCCGGTCTTCACCGACATCTACGCCGATATCGGGGATGAGCAGAGCATCGAGCAGTCCCTGAGCACCTTCTCCGGCCATATGTCGAACATCGCCCGCATCCTGGAAGGGGCGGACAGAGGGGGCTGCCTGGTGTTGCTGGACGAGTTGGGCGCCGGGACCGACCCGGAGCAGGGGGCGGCCCTGGGGATGGCGATCCTCCGGCACCTGATGCACAGCGGCGCCCTGATCATGGCCACCACCCATTACAGCGAGCTGAAGGTCTTTGCCCATACCGAAGAGCGGGCGGAAAACGCCTCGGTGGAGTTTGACAACGAGACGCTGCAGCCCACCTACAAAATGTCCATCGGGGTGCCGGGCGAGAGCAACGCCTTCGAGATTGCCGGACGCCTGGGGCTGCTGCCGGGGGTCATCGAACAGGCCCGGGACTTCTTGAGGCCGGAGCAGCGGCAGTTGGCCGACCTGATCAGGCACCTGCAAGAGGACCAGGCAGCCGCCTCCGAGGCCCGCCGGGAGGCCGAGCACCTGAGCGCGGAGGCGGGGCAGCTGCGGGCCAGGATCAGGGATGAGGAGGAGCGGCTGCGCCAGAAGGAGCGGGATGTCCTGGCCAGGGCCGCCCAGGAGGCCCAGGAACTGGTGCGGACGGCCCGGAGCGAGGCCGAGCAACTGATCCGGGCGCTCAGGGAGGAGCAGCGCAAGGCCAGCCTGGAAGAGAGGAGACAGAACGCCCTGGCGGCGCGCAGCAGGCTGGCCGAGGTGTCCGATCAGATCGAGGAGCAGATCGCCTCCATCTTGCCGGAACCGGCGGGCGAGGCGGTGGACAGCGTGAAGAGCGGTGACCTGGTGGCGATACCCCGTTTCAACGCCGAGGGGTACGTGCTGGAGGGGTCGAACGGCGGCGATGTCCTGGTCCAGGTGGGGGCGCTGAAGATGAACATCCCCCTGCACGAACTGCGCAGAGGCGCCAATGTGAACAGGGAGGCCGACCGGTACAGGTGGCACTGCCTGCGAGGGCGCGGCGGGACGGGCGGCGTCTCGATCAAGCTCCCGGCCCTGGAGCAGCAGGCCGAGGTGCCCCATGAGCTGCACCTCCGCGGCCTGCGGGTCGAGGAGGCCCTGGAGAAGGTGGACAAGTACCTGGACAACGCCTACCTGGCCGGACTGCCCAGCATCAACCTGATTCACGGCAAGGGGACCGGCGTCTTGAGGGATGCTCTCAGGCACTACCTGGCCCAGCATCCCTTTGTCGGCTCATACCGCTCCGGCGGCTATTACGAAGGGGGTACCGGGGTGACCGTGGTCACCTTCAAATAGATGAGCATACTGGTTCTTGATTGTTTTGGTTGAGAATGCCGTTGATGTCCTGCAGCAACGGGTTTTCTTCACCTGGTGGTCAGGCAGCGAGCAGTATAGCGTGGGTACCTGATCGGCCGGGAACTGCTCCTCCTGGACAAACTCCGGCGGACAGCCGCCAGTCTCCCCAAAGCCGGGGATGTTGGCCAGGTAAGGCACGCCGTGGTGCCGGGGATCGGTGCAGATCTTGACGGTCACCATCTGGCTCGCCTGGCTCGCCGACGGTGGTCCCGGCAGGTCCCGGGGTAACGGCAGGTCCAGTGGTGCCGGGAGTAACGGATTGCTCCGGAGAGCTGCGCCGGAGAGCTGTGCATAGAGCTGCGGAGACGGCGCCTCTTTCATATCCTCGGGCTGGTCGTGGCCGCTCACCGGTTGACGCATCAGGAACACCTTGGTGGCCGTATGGTTTGAGTAGGGGGTGGCCAGCAGTCCGGTATCGGTGTCGATGGTGGCCTCCACGTGAACGTTGCAGATATCGGTCGGCACCGTGCCCTGGACAAAAAGATCATTTTCCAGGTCGTCTTGCGGGCAGAAGGCGTTGGGCAACAGGCCCGACTTGGTGCAGATGGTTGCCCGGACCAGGCCGGCCGGCATCGGGAAATCGGTCACCGGCATATTTGCTTCAGCCGTTTGCATGACCTGCTTCCACATCAGGGCCGGGTAGGTCGCCCCAAACACGTCAGGCAGGTTTTCCATGGTTTCCTCTTTGTCGAACCCGATCCAGACAGCCCCGACAAAATCCGGGGTATAACCCATGAACCAGGCATCTACCTTATTCGAGGTCGTCCCGGTCTTGCCCGCTACCGGACGATCCAACTGGGCGTTGGTGCCGGTGCCCACCTTCACCACGCTCTCCAGCAGGTCGGTCATGATGTAGGCTGTTTGCGCCGAGATCACCACTTTCTGCTGGGGCTGGGCCTGGTACAGGAGCGCTCCGCTGTTGTCCACGATCTTGCGCACAGTGTACGGTTTGATGTAGATGCCCTGGTTGGCGATGGCGCTGTATCCTCCCGCCATCTCCAGCGGGGAGATGCCGTAGGTGATCCCGCCCAGGGCCAGGGACAGGTTCTTGTCCTTGTCGGGGTCCAGGCTGGTGATGCCAAACTTGGTGGCGAAGTCGTAGCCGTAGTCGACCCCGATCAGGTTCAGCAGCTTGACGGCGTAGGTGTTGATCGAATACTCGAGGGCGGTGCGCATGGTGATCAGGCCGCGGTACGTGTCATCGTCGTTATAGAAGGTCTTGGCGCCGAAGGTGGGCGGCACGTCGTCCTGCACGAAAGCTTCGGTGTAGCCCTTCTCGAGGGCCGGACAGTAGACCACCAGCGGTTTGATGGCGGAGCCGGGCTGGCGCTCGGCCTGGGTGGCCCTGTTGAAACCCATGGCCGTGTACTTGCGGCCGCCGATCAGGGCCTGGATCTGCCCGGTGTGCGGGTCTACGATCACCATCGCCCCCTGCACCTGCTGGCCGTTGGAATCCGGCGGGAAATTGGCCTTGTTGGCGAAAACCTGTTCCATCTTCTGCTGCACCGGCACGTTTAAGGTGGTATAGATCTTCAGCCCGCCGCTATAGATCAGGTTCTGGGCGGTATCCTTGGACATCCCCTGCTGCTGCAGGTCATCCTCTGCCTCGCTGATCACCTGGTCGGTGAAGTAGGGGAACTCGTAGGAGCTGGTGGCTCCCTCATGATACTGCAGTTTTTCCTGCTTGGCCTGGTTGGCCTGATCCTGGGTGATCTTGCCGTACTTGACCATCTGGTCCAGCACGGTCTCCTGCCTGCTTTTGGCCAGTCTCGGGACTGGCAAGGGGATTGTAGTTGTTGGGGCTGCGCACGATCCCCACCAGCAGGGCGCTCTCGGCCAGGGTCAGGTCCTTGGCGTCCTTGCCGAAGTAAAGCTGGGATGCCGCCTGGATGCCGTAGGCGCCGTTGCCGTAATAGATCCTGTTGATGTAAAGTTCGAGGATCTCCTCTTTGGAGTAGTGGCGCTCCACCTCCATGGCGAGGATCGCCTCCTGGATCTTGCGCCGGAGAGACTTCTCGTCGCTGAGGTAGGCGCTCCTGACCAACTGCTGGGTGATGGTGCTGCCGCCCTCGAGGGCGGCGCCCCCGCGCAGGTCTACCCACAGTGACCTGGCGATCCCCACCGGGTCTATGCCCGAATGCTCATAGAAGCGATTGTCTTCGGAGGCGATGAAGGCATTGGGCAGGTAGGGCGGCAGTTCGGCAAGAGGCACCGGTGTGCGGTTTTCATTCGCAAAGACCTGTGACGCCTGTTGATCGTAGCGGTCATAGACGATCGTCGATTGATTGCCGGCCAGCTTGCTCGGGTCAAATGACGGCAGCGTGACCACTGCCCAGGCAAGGTTGCCACAGCCCACCAACAACAGGCTGATGATGATCAGCATGATTACAAACGAGATCACTCTTGATGGCTTCAGCCTTTTTTTTCTCTTGCGCCTGGAGAGATATTGATCCATCTGTCGGTTTAGGCATTTCTATCCCTTCCTCTGGAAGGTACAAGGCAAGATTACTGTGCACCCGTGGCTTGCGGCGAAGGGCCGGTGAGCAGGGTGAGGTTCATGTCCTGGGTGTGCTCGATTGCTTCAGGGGGTGCGATGACGGTCAGGACATCCCCGGCCTGGATGATGGTGTGAGCCTCGGGGGCAACGATCTCCTTGGTGTGGCGCTGCACTGCCAGTACCGTGCCCCCGGTGCGGGCGCGGAACTGGACGTCTCCCAGGCTCTTTCCAACCAGGGGTGAATCCGCCTCGACCCGCAATTCGTGAATGCGCTGCAGCCTGGTGGCCATTTTGAAAGTGTAATCCAGCAATTCGTCAGTCAGTCGCACGATCTCGTTATCCAAGCGGCTGCGTTCTTCCAGGTATTGATGCAGGCGCTGTTGAATGTCGGACAGGATCTGGCGTTGGCCGTATTCGGCCAGATAACCCTCGGCATTGGGTTTGGAGCGCACGGCGACCCCGATTCCCGGGTGCAGCTCCACGATTCCTCTCTCCTCCAGGATGGCCAGGGCGCGCCGGATGGTCTCCGGTGACACGTTATACCGGCCGGCCAGGGATGACCGCCCGAAGATCCGCTGTCCCTCCCGGTATTCACCACGGGCAATCCTGGTGGCGATGTCGACGGCGATATTGATGTAGCGCGCGAAGTGGCTCTTGTGGTTGCTGATTGACAATCAGGTCATCCCCTTTCCTTGCTTGTTCCCCAGCATTCACAGATGATATATGCCCCTGCATGGCATAACCTTAAATCAAATAGACTCTCATCCTATGCCTTAAGTGCTGCCACCTTGTTGGGTGAGCGAAGCGAACATCATGGGCATCGAATGTGCCGGGGAACCCTTTGGGTCGCGCCCGCAAGCGGGCACCCGTTAATGGGGAACAGCTTAGCCCGCGCCCCGCTTGCATTCCGCGGGCTGTAAAGGTATACCGGTAAAAGGTTTACATTTGCTTGTAAGTATAGCACATCGAGTAATAAGGCTGATATAGGTGTATGCACAAGATGTATCAGAAAATGGAAGGCTGACCGCCTCTTTACGTGTAGTATGCAAGGAATTGGTGTTTATGCTAAATATCGCTCCGCTAACCATACCTGCCTGGTTCCCCAAAGTCTACCCTGTTTTCTTTAACTTCCGTATTACAGAATCCAACCCCTTACACTTAGGCCAGTCATGGCAAACCGGCGTATCCGTTAACCTTCCGAAAAATGTACACGCTGTATGTCCTCGCCAACCCCCTGTCCAGGCGGTGATGTTCTTTAGTGGTGGACTGGAACAATCCTGGAAACTTTGTTAGAATGAGAGCCACATGATTATAGGGAAAGGAGCATGCGCCTGGAAAAATGAAAACCTATAAGTATAATTACTTTTGGCAGTTGTGGTGGCTAATGCTGGCAGGTATGGAAATATACAATATTTACTTGGAAATAAAGTTGGCAAGGACTTCTATCATTTTTGTACCCGTAGCCTTGCTCATAATCTCTGTTGTCGCGTTTTTTAAGTTTAGGGAACCGTATATCAAGCTTGAGGATGACAGTTTTGCCATTAAAGTTCCCATAACCCTGGGATTAAAAGTGCAGAACTATCAGCTTTCCGAGATTAGACACTTGCAGGAAACGAAAACCGGGGTCGAGTTTGATTACTCTGGCGGAGATAAAAAAAGAATCAGCCTCAACTTGAACTTAGTGAACGTAGGAGACCGGAAACGGTTCATT
>CAVYEE010000041.1:0-14054 GCA_963767365.1 uncultured Peptococcaceae bacterium | reverse complement strand
AAACTACAGATTTTGCTTCGCACTTCTGTAAGGCACAATCAAATAAATAACAAGTCCATTTGCCAGCCTATTTTCCATCATGCTGCGTCGGCAAATTGACCTAATAGGCCCGCTATGAGGGCAATTCGTCTCCTTGCCTGATGAAAAATATTCATGGCAACTTTGGACCTGTTATTTATTTTCATGTGCCTAATTTGAACAGAAAAATAACCCATCTAGTGATAGATGGGTTTTTTAAGACTATGCCATAGCGTGTAACTTTGTAGCTAATCTTGATTTCTTTCTATTTCGTCATCATATCCGATCAGGTGCAGCATCCCATGCACCGCCAGGAAGACCATCTCTTGCGTGAAAGAATTGTCGTAATCGACAGCCTGGCTGAGCGCCCTGGGTACAGAGATCACAATATCCCCCAGCAGCAGTTCCATCTTAGAGGTCGCTGACCACTCCTCATCGCTCACTTCACATAGATCCATCGGGAAGGAGAGCACGTCGGTAGTGCCGGCAAGCCCACGGTACTGCTGATTCAGGGCCGCCATCCGGGCATCGTCGACCAGCGTCAGGCTGACCTCCAATTGAGGGGTGAGAGTTGAGAGGCGAGAGGCGAGCTTCCCGCTTCCCGCTTCCTCCAAGGCCAGCACCTCCTCGAGGGCATCCCGAATCAACGAGCAAAGCTCCTCACCGATGCCGGCCTCTTTTTGCTCGTTACTGATTAATAACTGCACTGCGCGCCCTTCTCCTTCTTTCGATCTCCGTAACCATATTTTCCGGGTATTCGATGCGGGAGTGGAAGATGCCGCCAAGCACCTGGATAAAAGTGGTGGCGATGATGTTCAGGTCCTTGAACGTCAGGTCGCATTCATCCAACTGCCCGTCGTTCAGCCGCTCCTTGATTATCTTCCTGGTCAAACCCTCCAGCCTACCCGGTGTCGGCTTCTGCAGGGACCGGACCGCCGCCTCCACGCTGTCCGCCAGCATCACCAGGGCCGCTTCCTTGGTCCGGGGCTTGGGGCATTCATAGCGGAAGTCCTCCTTGGAGACCAGTTCCGGGCGCTCGCTCTCCAAGGCCCGCTGGTAGAAATAGGCCACCAGAGAGTTGCCGTGGTGCTGTTCGATGATTGCCTGAACACCGGCGGGCAGCTTATGCTCACTGGCCTGCTCCAGGCCGTCCTTGACATGCGACGTGATGATCAGGGTGCTCAGGCTGGGGGCGATCTTCTCATGCGGGTTATCCCTGGCCACCTGATTTTCAATGAAGAAGTAGGGCCGTTTGATCTTGCCGATATCGTGATAACAGGCCCCGACCCGCACCAGCAAGGGGTCTGCGTGCACCGCCTGGGCAGCCGCCTCGGCCAGATCGCCCACCAGGATACTGTGGTGGTATGTGCCCGGCGCTTCCACCAGCATGCGCTTGAGCAGAGGCTCATTGGGATTGGCCAGTTCCAGCAGCCTGATGTAGCCGGTGATCCCGAACAGGGTCTCCAGATACGGCAGAAATCCCAGCATCATGAGCGAAGACAGGAAACCGGCCGCCACTCCCAGTCCCATTCCGATCAGAATGGTCACAGCATTGGAGGCGTTGAGCAAACCCAGAACAAGGATGACCGCGGCATTCACCCCGGAAACGAAAATTCCGCCCCGGATCAGCCCCGCCCGGTCGCTCAGGTTGGACAGGCTGTAGACCCCGGCCAGACTGCCGGCCAGGCCGGCAACCACGAAGGAGATCTGACCGTCCAGTATCACCCCCAGCAGCAGGCTCAGGATAAAGGAGGTGAACACCGCCAACCGCGCATCCATCAGCAGCGTGATCAGCATCGCCCCACCCGCCAGCGGCGCCAGGTAACCGATCAGCACGGCTGTCTCGACATGCGAGCCCAGGCTGATCGTGGTGACCCCCTTGGCGACCAGCAGGGTGAGGGTGAAGAGCAAGCCGTAAAGGGTGAGAGACTGTTTTTGCTCATAAAACCGCGGGCTGGAACTGCTTCAGGTAGACCGCTATCAACCCTCCCACCAACAGCGTCAGGAAAATGACGCCGATCAGGGGCGGCCAGATATTCTGAGTCCGCAGCAATCCCAGTTGCTGCAATTCTGACAGGTGATTGCTGTCGATCACCTCACCCTTCGCCACGATCAACTGGTTGGCCTCAACCGTGCGCTGCACCGGGCTGACGCTCGCCTGGGCTTCGGCCACTTTGCTGACGTAAGTCTGCAGGTCCAGCACCAGGTTCGGCCTCAGGATATGAGTCAGGATCAGGGTCACAGCAGGTTTCAAATTTCTACTCAGGTTTGATGAGGCTACCTGGTCCGACAGGCTATCCCGGGCATTCGGCAGGGCATCCTCTGTCAAACCGTTGTTGAGAGGGACCTGGAGCCAACCCTGGCATAAGGCATATAAACTGGCGAGCTGATCGTTGCTCAAAGACAGCAGCACCGATAGGGAAGCGGGATCCAGAGAGTTGATCTCCTGGTCGGAAATTCCCGTCGTCTGGATCAGGTAATTCTCCAACAGGCTGGAACTGCGCTGCATTGAGATATTCTGGCGCTGCAGGTCCCGGATCTCGTTGAAGATGCCCTGAAGATTGGACTCTACCTCCGGCAGCACCTGGCCGTCATGCTCATAGACATTCTCCACCCGGCTGGCTGCCTCCTGGCGGGCGCTTTCGGTGGCCGCCTCGTCCACGTAGGACATGGTGCGCGGCGCCTTGATGTCGACCGGGAGATCTGGCCCTCCGTGAGGGAGTAGCCCCGCCCGATCAGGCCAGACCCCATGATCACCGCAATGATCACCAGGAAGATGGCGGCGATTTCCGCCCGGCTTAAACCGCGGTGGCTGAACTGCTGCCATCGGTCGCGTATCCAGAGGCTCCCTTTTTGCCAGGTGATCATGGAATCACTCCTAATAATTGAGGTGCAAGAAGTGGGGTGATCTCACTTCTCGTCTTTCACCTCACATCTCTCATAGGCCTCCACGATCTTCTGCACCAGCGGGTGGCGAATCACGTCCTCCCCGGTCAAGTACTGGAAGGAAACGCCATCCACATCCTTGAGCACTTTTTGCACCTCGATCAGGCCGGAGGCCTGGCCGCGGGGCAGGTCTACCTGGGTGATGTCACCGGTGACCACGGCCTTGGAGCCAAAACCCAGCCGGGTCAGAAACATCTTCATCTGCTCGGGCGTAGTGTTCTGGGCCTCGTCGAGAATGACGAAGGCATCGTCCAGGGTGCGCCCGCGCATATAGGCCAGCGGAGCCAATTCAATCATGTTCTTTTCCATATGGCGCTGGGCGGTCTCTGCCCCAAACACATTGTAAAGCCCGTCGTAAAGCGGGCGCAGGTACGGGTCGACCTTTTCCTGGATATCCCCGGGCAAGAAACCCAGCTTCTCACCCGCTTCAACTGCCGGCCGGACCAGGACAATCCGGCTGACCTCCTTGTTACGAAAGGACCGCACCGCCATCACCACTGCCAGGAAAGTCTTGCCGGTCCCGGCGGGACCGATGGAAAACACCAGGTCGTGCTCCCTGATCGCCTGGATGTAACGGGCCTGGCCGGCTGTCTTGGGACGCACCGGTTTGCCCCTGACGTTGGTCAGGATCACCTCGGACCTGATCTCCACCAGATTCGTCTGGGACCGGTCCTCCACCAGGCGCCAGGCGTAATTGATATCCGGGATGGTCACCGCATTCCCCTGCTCGGTCCAGGCAATCAATTGCTGCAGCAGGGCGACGGTCCGGGCCACCGCCCCTTCCTCGCCACGGATGATGATCTCGCCGCTCCGGGCGATGATCCTGGTGGCGCTCTTCTCCTCGATGAATTTTAAGTTCTCGTCGAGGTTTCCAAACAGGTTCACGGCATCATGGTTGTTGCTTACCATGACTCTTGCTTCTGTGACTGACAAGCTGGCTAGTTCCCCCTTCGCCACCATCATCGTCAGAGTATGAATAATTATAGAAGCTGGCTGAATCCCATCACATGTTATCAGAATAAAAGGAATTACAGCCAGCATAACATTTTTGAATAATAGTTTAGTTATGGGAATTGCTATTGCTCCAGCGCCGGGTCCTGAGGCATTGCCAGGCCCGGTTTCCGGCTAGTTTTTAGAGCCCGGCTCCGGAGGCGTGAATGGCTGCGGCACGCCGATATCCTCCAGTGTCTCCACCGTCAATAACACCCCGACATGATCCATATCTGCAACAATTACTTTCAACTGATGATCGGTCACTGCCGCCCCGGCGGGAAGCTGGCTGGCCAGTCCCGCCTGAGCCCGCCGGGTTGCCAGGTCAAGGGCCTCGTTGTAACTGCGGCGGATCAGAAAGCGCCGGATCTCCTCTGCTCTTATTGTATCTAATTCGACGGGCAAAAGAATATCCTCCATTGCGGCAATTTCCTTTTCTTCTCTGTCAAGTCGTAGAGGAGATAGGGGATTGTGGGCGGCCCTTTGATAATTATTTCCTTACCGGCTATTTTAATGCTGACGATACTGGCGGTGCGGCCGGTCTTCTGTTCCACCAGCTCCTCCCTGGGCGCCTCGGCATAGCAGCGGTACCAGACGCGCGCCCGGACGATCCCCTGGGCCTCCACGAAGCGCGGCTTATGCAGGGGAGCCGGGGGCGGCGGGGCTCCCGGTGTTTTTGGCTGGAGAGGCGGCGCAATGATCCCTGAGATCAGGATTTGGCCGGCATGTACGACATCCCCATCCTTGACCTGGGCGGTGCCTGCCAGCACCAGCAGATCTTTGATCACCCCGTCCTTGCCGGCCACAATGTGGGCGGGGCCCAGCGAGGGGGGCGGCAAGACCCTCTCATAGATTCTGATGGTCGCTTGAGTCCCCCGAAAGTCTACTTCGGCAAAGGCGATCCCGGGCATTTCCTGCATCAGGCGGTCTGCCACATCCTTGCCGTTTACCATGAAGCGCAGGTTTCCCTGATACAACCCGGCGGAGGCGGCCACCCTACGGACCTGAGCTGGGTCAAGCCGTTTGGCGCCGGAGACATCGACGGTCCAGACCAGCGAGGAGAGCAGAGACAACAGCAGGCAAAAGGCAATCGCCCCAACCGCCAGCATCCGGCGGCGGCGCAAGCGTTGCATGGTAAAAGGCAAGCCGTGTTTTGTCCGGATACGCACCCTCACCCTGGTGCGCCGGGCAATATGCCGCAGCGGCCTGAAAGAGCATGCCGCCACCTTGACCAGGATAGTCTCCGGGTTCACCCAGAGCACATCCCAGAGGGTCACCCCTCTGGTGGTCGCCAGATTTAGAAATCGCTCCGGATGCTCCCCCCTGACCGTCAGGACCAGAAAACCCAACATATAAGCCCAAAAACCGCGTATCAGCACGGCATCCGGCAACTCCCCCAAACTACAAGTTCGATCTTCGCAGCCCGGTGTTCGCTGCTATGTAAAGCTTGGCTCACCCGCCTTCCAGCCTCGAGCATGCTCACTGCCTATTCGATCAGATCAATACCCCGGATCTTGCCATCCACATTGATCTCCTCCGGAAAGATCGTCCGCAGGGCCAGGCCGGTTCCGGTCACCCGCAGTTCTCCAATGCTGGTGCCGATCCTGACCCTCTCAGTGGTATACTCGATAATGCCCCGGTGATTCTCCACAATCACCTGAATGTCGCCGAGAATGGTGATCCGGGGCAGGCCCATGACCAGTTCTTTGGGCAGTTCCAGGAAGTGGGCCAGGAAATATTCGATGTTCTTTAGCTCCTTGGGCACAACAAAACCCACCTTTCGCTCCAATTTTATGCAGGTGGAATTGGAAACAGACCGGTACCGGGTGTCGGGTGCAAAGGTCAGAAGCCCTCTCACAGCGGAATGTTTTTGCTTGAGCCCGGAATACGATGACGGTGACGGCACATAAAAACCGCCTTAATTGAATTAAGGCGGTTTTGTTGCCAGGCTCTATTTTGAGTCAATTCAGCATTGCTTTAGTCGGCCGGTGCGTTTAGAAGGGAGCGCACTATCTCCTGCACGGCCCTGCCGTCTGCGCGCCCTTTTACCTGTGGCATCAGCATTCCCATGACGGAGCCGATCTGCCGCACCGAAGCGGCTCCAATGGCGGCAATCGCTTGACGCGCCAACTCATCGATCTCCTCTTTGCTTAACTGGGGGGGCAGGTACTCCTCCAGGATCGCGATCTCCGATTCCAGTGACACCACGAAATCCATTCTGTTCAGGCGGGCGTATTCCTGGATATCATCCCGGCGCATCCGGACCTCTTTGGCAAGAACGTCCAGCACATCCTGCTCGGTCAGGTCTGCACCTTTCGCGATGGCGTAGTTCTTTAACGACGCCCGGGCCAAACGAATCACAGACAGCCTCTGTTTCCCTGATTGGCGAGCCTTCAACGCCTCTTTCATGTCATTGAACAGCCGTTCCTGCAGTGTCAAGAGAATCACTCCCTAGGACCAGCGGCGTTTTCGCGCTGCCTCGGACTTCTTCTTCTTTTTGACACTCGGTTTCAGATAATGCTCGTGCTTACGTGCTTCAACCAGTATCCCGGATTTTTGACAGGAACGTTTAAAACGCCTCAGGGCGCTATCCAGGGATTCGTTTTTTCCGACCCTAACCTCGGCCATACCCACTTCTTCCCTCCCCCCGGCTAAGTTCCGTGTGGCGATTCTTGCTGCTAAAAAATAAAAAATAATGCTGCCATCCTTAGAACAAACACACGCTTATTATACACTACATTTTTTAAGAGCGTCAACATAACATCGCCGACTGGTCCGTGTCAACAAATAGTAGGTGTAACTCCCCAAAGATTTTTTCATGTCTCGGCTCTTTATCTTACCCGCCCAACCCACCCCCAAGATACTAAATAGGGCCTCGGGCATTGGGCGCAGTAAACCCTTTAGGCGCGTTAAACCTTTTCTCCGGCCACCATCGCAAACAGCCCCCATTAGCTTGGGGCGGGCGGGTGGGCAAATTCAATTTGTCAGGATGGCCACTTCTTTGATGATCTGTCTGATCAGGCTCCCCGTCAAATAAGGGGTATCCAGCGCCGGCACATGGGCCTGCAACCAGCTCTTGCGTGTCTTCTACGCTGCAAGCCCTGCTGCGGTCGATGGGGGTCTCTCCAACGGCCATGGCCAGGGGCATAGCCTCTGGCCTGGGAACCGCCAGGTGGCCATAGAGTTTTTCGTTAGCCTTGGCGGCCAGCAGCCTGGCCATGCGGTCGGTGCCCTCCGGGCTCCAGCGGGCGCCGATCCGCTTCATCCTCCTGGCGAAGGTGTGCCTCACCTGCCCCTCGATGACCCCGAGGCCGTGCTTCCGGAAGCTGGGCGATGATGCCGTCCCAGTTGTCAAGCAGGTAGCGTTTCAACTTGTTGATCCGGTCCTTTTTGGCGCCCGGGTTCGCTTTGGCGGTCCGGTCGAGAATCTCCGCCAGGGCTTGCCGGTCCTTTTGCTCGATCGCGTTCACGGTGGCCTGGTAGCTGGCCTGGCTGAAAGCCAGGGCCTCGGTCAGGCTCTTGCGCAGGTGGTACCGGTCGAGATGATAGACGGTGTTGGCAAAGAGATCGCCCCCCTCTTTGACCCAGGCTGCCCCGTCGCCACCCAGTTCCACCTTCTCGATCAGATCCAGCTTCCACTGATGGGCCACGTAAGCGCTGGATACATCCCAGAAGCCCTCGGTATCCTGGGTGTTGGCGACGCTTAAGCGGTGCTCCAGGATGCGCCGGCCACCCCTGGTGGTCCGTTTGCCATCGTATCCCGTCAGGAGCTTGACCTCGGCTCTTTTGCTTTTACTCCCCTGCTGGCTGATCATCACGCCGTCCGCTTCCAGGAAGAGCACCCTGGCGCTGTATTTGCCCTCCGGGATCACGCCGTCCTCGAAGACCTCCCGGCGCAGGGCCTCTCCCTCTTGCTCCGCGCGGTCTCACCGGCCTGCTTAGTTATCTTCCAGACGCTCATGGCGCTGATGCCGGGCACAAACCGGTTGATGATCCGGGCCGCCCTCCTGAAGGGCATCTCGGTGGCCAGATCCAGGGCGGTCTCCCGCAGTTTGGGGGAGATCCTAGGGCCCTGAGGCCAGCCCAGGGCCTCATCCAGCAGGAAATGATAGGTTCCGGTATCCCGGTCCCGGTAGTAGCGCCTCCTGATGGTGTACTCCCCAAAGATGGCGCAATCGGAGCGCGGTCTCAGGGTGATGAGCTCGTAACGCTTCGGGTCTCTTTCCCTTTGCAGCCGTTCGTCCATCTTCTCCAGCATCCAGGAGAACAACCTGGTAAGCGCCTGCTGACCGAGGATCTGAAACTGTTCTTCTAAGGTTTCATAATCACAGTTAGATCTGATAATCTTCCACAATCCCTCAACCAGAAGCAGGACGATAGCCACCACTTGACGAAGATCCAGCATGAGAGACCTCAACTCCTTTGGCGGGGAGTTGGTCATCCTTCCACGGATGACCATTTAAATTGAGGTCTCTTCTTCTATGGAAGAACCCCGATCACCTACTAGAAGTTTACACTGCCTTTCATGGTAATAAAAGCCTCCCGCATTGAGGCGGGAGGCTTGCAGGGTTGCTATCTTAATAGTCCATCTCGCCCGGGTTCGGGTAGGGCGATGTTTTCTCCTTCTTTTGGGGATCTCCGAAACCAGGGCCTCGGTCGTCAACAGCATCGAGGCGATGCTGGCGGCGTTCTGCAGGGCGCTCCTGGTGACCTTCAGGGGGTCGACGATGCCGGCCTGGATCATGTCCACGTACCTTTCCTCCAGGGCGTCGAACCCGATGCCCGGCTTCTCGTTCTTGATCTTCTCGATCACCACGGAGCCTTCCATTCCGGCGTTCTCGGCTATCTGGCGCAGCGGCTCCTCCAGTGCACGGCGGACAATGCGTACACCGACCAACTCGTCACCCTCAGCCTGGACCTGGTCCAGGGCCGGGATGATGTTCACCAGGGTGACGCCGCCGCCGGGGATGATCCCCTCCTCGACTGCGGCCCTGGTAGCGGACAGGGCATCCTCGATCCGGTGCTTCTTCTCCTTCAACTCTGTCTCGGTGGCAGCTCCCACCTTGACCACGGCTACGCCCCCGGCCAGTTTCGCCAGCCGCTCCTGCAGCTTCTCCCGGTCGTAGTCGGAGGTGGTGTCCTCGATCTGGACCTTGATCTGGTTGACCCGGGCCTTGACGGCGTCGGACTTGCCGTAACCCTCAACGATGGTGGTCTTTTCCTTGCCGATCTTGATCTTCTTCGCCTGGCCGAGCATGGTCAGGTCGACGTTCTCCAGTTTGTATCCCATGTCCTCGGAGATGAAAGTGCCGCCGGTGAGGATGGCGATATCCTCCAGCATTGCCTTGCGGCGGTCGCCGAAGGCCGGGGCCTTGACGGCGGCGCCGTGCAGGATGCCCCGCAGCTTATTGACCACCAGGGTGGCCAGGGCCTCTCCCTCGACATCTTCGGCAATGATCAGAAGCGGCTTGCCGGAGCGCACGACCTTCTCCAGGAGAGGCAGGAAGTCGTTGATGGCGCCGATCTTCTTCTCGTAGACCAGGATGTAGGGATCCTCCAGCTCGACTTCCATCGTCTCGGTGTTGGTAACGAAGTAGGGGGAGATGTAGCCGCGGTCGAACTCCATGCCCTCGACCACTTCGACCATGGTCTCGATCCCCTTGGACTCTTCCACGGTGATCACGCCGTCCTTGCCGACCTTGTCCATGGCCTCGGCGATCAGTTCGCCGATCTCCTTGTCGTTGCCGGCGATGGCGGCCACGTTGGCGATGGATTCCTTGGTTTCAACCCTGATGCTGTGTTTCTTCATCTCCTCGACGACCTTCTCCACAGCCTTATCGATGCCGCGCTTCAGGAAGATCGGGTTGGCGCCGGCAGTGACGTTCTTGATGCCTTCGTTGACGATTGCCTGGGCGAGGACTGTGGCGGTGGTGGTGCCGTCGCCGGCGACATCGTTGGTCTTGGAGGCGACCTCCTTACAGAGTTGGGCGCCCATGTTCTCGTAGGGGTCCTCCAGCTCGATCTCCTTGGCCACGGTGACACCATCCTTGGTGATGGTCGGGGCGCCGAATTTCTTCTCCAGCACGACGTTCCGGCCCTTAGGCCCGAGAGTGGTTTTAACCGCCTCGGCGACTATGTTGACGCCTCTCTCCAGCTTGCGCCTGGCGTCGACGTTGAAAATAATTTGCTTGGCAGCCATTAGTTCTTGACCTCCTTATGATTGGGTTTACACAGGTGTTTGCTCAGCTACTCCTTGATGGCGAGTATGTCAGCTTCCCGCAGGATCAGGTATTCCTCGGCATCGAGCTTGATTTCCATGCCACCATACTTGGCGTAAATCACCTTGTCGCCGGTTTTGACTTCTGGCTTCACCCTCGTTCCGTTTTCGAGGAGCCGGCCCGGTCCGACCGCAATTACTTCCCCGGCCTGGGGCTTTTCCTTGGCGGTGTCGGGAAGGATGATCCCTCCCTGGGTCTTTTCCTCCTTGGACAGGGGTTTTACCAGCACGTGGTCACCTAGTGGTTTGAGCATTTACAACAACCCTCCTCAAAATATTGTGAAATTGACACTGATTAGCACTCAACTCTAACGAGTGCTAACAACCCTAAGATAAATATACAAATGGAGAGACTAATTGTCAATATCTTTTTCAGGCCTCATCACAAGTTTAACCAATTTTACGATAAATTAACGATAATTTGGGCAATGGGCTGTTCAACGGATGCTTGGTTCCGTCTGGGGCTGGTCTGCGGGGTTGAAGGGAGAAGCTGCAGCCTCTGGACTTATTGCTGCGGCTGTTCCAGGTGGGCGAAGATCACTGTCTGGTGGCCTTTTTCCTTGCTGCAGGAAGGACAGTTGACCAGGCACAGGTAGAGGTCGCTTACCTTGTGCCCCTTCTTTTTTAAATTCCGGATCAATTTGTCGATCACGGTGCCCATCTGGAAGGGGGGCGCCTTGGTGACCACCGTGTAGAAGGCTCCCTGCAGGGAGCGGCAGGAAGCATTGCCGCCGCCCTCTCCGAATCCGTCCGGCACCCCTGGAGGGTTGATCTCCACGAAGATCTCGCCCCGGAACAGGCCGCTCTTCAATAAAATGAGCGGGTCCTGTTTGATGATGTAGCCCCGGGTTTTGGCTTCCACCATCCCCATGGCGACATCTTCCGGATAGCTGATCGGACTGTGGAGGGCCATGCGTGTGGTGACGCGGTAAAAGTAGCGCGGCTTTTCCAGAAAATATTCTTTCTCTTGCCAGTCCAAGGGATCCAGTGGCTGGCAGTAACACCCCTTGAGCATTCTTCCATCTCCATCTTGTGATGTGCGAGGTATGAAGTCAGGGGTTCCCTTTGCTCACATCTATTATGATTATACTCCAGATGTTCTGCCCTGCATATATCAACCGAAAACGGGGGACAGGGGAGGCCCCACCGCATGGGGACATTTCTCCGTGGGGAGATGTGTCCCCCTTTCCTCTGAAGACAGGGGCATTAGAGCGTGTAGCCCTCGGTTAAACAAGATCCATATTATTTATAGCGTATGAAGACTCCTGCCTGGGAATACAATAATGGCGAATCCGGTTGTTGAGCGGATCGGGCTAAGCGAGTTCGTCAGATTCAAGAGGGTGGTCTTGGCGGTGCGCTGGATAGTGGTGAGACGAATTGACCTCCTGAGGCTGGGGCTGTTTGCGTTGATTTTCAGCAGCGGGCTGCTGCTGGCTACGGGCCTGGCGGGCATAGCGGGCAGGGCATCGGCCGCCCAGCAGCGCGACGTGCCGATCTACTCGGTGGATACCAAGGAGAAGAAGGTGGCCATCTCCATCGACGCCGCCTGGGGGGCGGATTCCACGCCCAAGTTGCTGGCCATTCTCAAACAGCACAACGTGAAGACCACCTTTTTTCTGACCGGGATCTGGGTCAAGAAATACCCGGAGATGGTGCAGGCGATCGCTGCCGCCGGACACGAGATCGGCAACCACAGCCTGACCCACCCGCATTTCGGCTCATTGCCGGCAGCGGAGATCAAGGAGGAGCTGGATAAGAACGATGCCCTGATCTTCAAGCTGACCAACAAGCACACCCGGCTGTTCCGGCCGCCTTACGGGGAGTATGACAACCTGGTGCTGCAGACCGCCCGCGGCATGGGCTATGAGGTGATCCAGTGGAGCGTGGACTCCCTGGACTGGCAGAATACCGGCAAGGAGGCGATTATCGACCGGGTATTGAAGAATGTTCAGCCCGGGGCGATCATCCTCTTTCACAACAATGCACAGTATACGCCGGAAGCCCTGCCGGTGATCCTGGATGCCTTGCAGCAACAGGGCTACCAGATCGTTCCGGTCTCGGACCTGCTGCTCAAGGGGAACTATTACGTAGAGCGTCACAGCGGCACCCAAAAGCCTTCTCGCGGTTTAAATCAGATCTCCCGGGGCTTGCAGATGATCTCCTTGACCTTGGTGTCGAAGAACTGGTTGGAGTGGGCGGGCACGATCACCACCGCCGTATCGGCGCCGCTGCCCGAGCCGCCCACGGCGACGACCTCCTGCCCATAGGGGATCAGCCCGGCGTCCAGGGCCATGCCGGCAATCTCCACACAGACCTTGACCCCCTGGCCGAGCATTCTGAGCGATTGGGCGATGATCTCCGCCGGGTAGAGGCCGTTGAACTTGTTGCGCAGCGCCCGGTCCACCCCCGCCAGGAGGTGGGTGGTGGTCAGCAGTCTGACTCCCTTCTCCGTCAGCATCTGCCGGACATGGGCTGGCATCTCGTCCTCGCCGGGGCTCAAGTAGCCGATGTGGTGGGTGACGCAGACCAAGTCCAGACCCTTGTCCAGGAACTGTTCCACCGTGTAGCCGCTGTTGGATGCCACCACGGCCTGCCTGATGTCCAACTCCTTTGCCCGCTTCAGGGCCAGCTCGACGGTGGCGGCAGTGTTGGTCCTTCCCTTTTGCTCCCAATACATAACCTATTCCTCCTCTATGACCTTAATTGATACCTCGGCCTTATTTTAAAAATTATCCGGTTGATTTTCAACTGCTGATCGTCTTGGGCATTTCGTATGATGATCAGTTATCATGCTGGTAAGGAGACCGTACTCCATCATGATCCTGGGGAGGGTGATCTTGATCAAGCCATTATTTTCTCGCAACAAGGCCGGTGCGCCCGGCTACAGCAGGAGAATGCTGGTCTTGATGGCCTGGACGGCCATCCTCTGCCTGCTGGTCTTTGCCTTCCTGGCCTGGCAGTTGCGCCTGGGGGCCTGTCCGCCTTTGACGGCGCAATTACCCGCTGGGTGCGGAGCTTCGTAAACCCCGGCCTCACGCCCTGGATGATCCTGATCACCGACCTGGGCATCTTCGGTTTTGTCACCGCCCTGACCACCCTGGCCACTCTTTTCCTGTTCATCCGCCCGGCACGGGCGGATGGCCTGGGAGTCACCCTGGCCTCCCTGGCGGCGTGGTGGCTGGAGCTTGATCTGAAATCGATCTTTCAGCGGCCGCGGCCCGGCCTGCCGCAGCTCAACCCGGCTACCGGATACAGCTTTCCCAGCGGCCATGCGGCGGTGACAACGGCGCTCTTCTTCACCCTGGCCCTGGTCTGCTGGCGTCAGACGAACTCTCGCAACGTCAGGATCACGGCGCTGGCGGGTGCGGCCATCCTGGTACTGCTGGTGGGAATCAGCCGGGTCTACCTGGGGGTGCACTACCCCAGCGACGTGATCGCCGGCTGGGCGCTGGGCGGGTGGTTGGCCGCAGTAATTGCCCTGCTGGTCGACCTGTGTGCCGGGAAGCCTCAGGGGCGGGGATTGTAGGGCCGCTGTTCTTTGCGCATCCGCAGCGACTTGGGTGTGACCTCGAGCAATTCATCGTCGCCAATAAACTCCAGGCACTGCTCCAGACTCATCTGCCGGGGGGGGTGAGCCCGATCCCCTGGTTGGCGGTGGAACTGCGCATGTTGGTCAGGCGCTTCTTCTTGCAGACGTTGATGGCCAGGTCGCCGGGGCGGGAGTTTTCGCCGACGATCATCCCGGCATAGACGGGCACGCCCACGTCTACGAACAGATCCCCCCGCTCCTGGGCGTTTTCCAGCCCGTAGGCGTTAGTCTCTC
>CAVYEE010000040.1:0-30816 GCA_963767365.1 uncultured Peptococcaceae bacterium | reverse complement strand
GGCCAAAACCCGTACAACGCAGCATGATCAGACGGTAGTTGACGCTGCTGAGAATTTCCTATCCAAGCCCCCATCTTTCCAGAGCACCTGACGGAAGTTTTCAATCAGCACATCAGCCTCTTGAATGAGACGAAGGAACAGCTTGCAGCCTTCTTCGTGACTCAACTTTAGAGTAATATATTTTGTTATGGGATATGGTTTTCCATAGGATGTGGATTCGCTCTTTCACTGCACCGAAACGCTGCACGATCGCCGGTTTTGGGGGTGCTCGACTTTAATCACCTCAGCACCATAACCACCCAGGTACACAGTGGCCCAGGGGGCGGCCAGCATGGTGGAGCAGTCGACGACTTTCAATCCCTGTAAAGGTAAGGAAGGATCGATTCACAGACCTCTCTTTGTTTTTCAAACGTAGCGAAGCGGAGTCTGATGCCATGTGGCCTGTCCATCATTCATATTGTGGAGCCTGCGAGCCGAATTCCCTCACTTTTTATGGTCGAAAAATTCGCGGAGCAACTGTTTGTGCTCGTCAGACTGGAAACAGATACCCTGAGCGAATGCCACCAGTTCCAAGAAGGTAGGCAGATCACAGGCCAGGCTGCGGGTGAGGATCGACTTGCCCAAGGCGATCGCCTTGGGCCATCTCTTGCGATACTCCTGGCCAGCCCGAAAACGACCGATTCTATTCTCGCTCTCGGAACAACCCGATTGATCATACCGAGTTCTTCGCTTCCCTGGCTTCAACCATACGCCCGGTGAAAATCAGTTCCTTTGCCTGCGGCAGACCAATCAGCCGGGGCAGGAAATACATGCCTCCGAAGTCAGGAACAAATCCGAGATTAATAAATATCTGCGAGAACTTGGCCTCTTCCGCTGCGATAATCATATCCCCCGCCAGAGCCAGGTTGTATCCAGCTCCGACAGCAACCCCATTGACGGCGGAGATGATTGGCTTATCAAGATTGACCATCGTCATTAGCAGACGATGTATGTTGCGGATGCGTTCCCTGCCGGAGATGGCGTCAAAACCCCTGGCTTGGGCCTTGACATCGCCACCGGCACAGAAGGCGCGGCCAGCGCCGGTAATCACCACAACCTTGACTGCTTCGTCTTTTCCTATATCTCCCAGGGCAAGGCGAACCTCTTCCCGCATCATGTCATCCAGGGCATTGAGGGCCTCCGGGCGGTTCAAGGTAATGACGCTAACACCCTCTGACTGGTTGATCAGGATTGATTCATACACACGGCTTCCTCCTCCAGGATCTTACCGATGGCTACCTGCTCTCATGCCCCCATGGGGCAAGAACGGGTAGGCCTCTAATTAGCTATTTCTTGGCTTCAGTGGTCGTAAAATCTCCCACTGAAGCCAAGACCCAGTTGAATCCTCAGTTTTTTAGCCCTTCTCATTTCCAAATATGGCTGCTGCGCTCAGTTGAGGAGAACCGCCAAATGTATGAGACAATCCCCTGCTGACATTTTTTAATTGCCGTTTCGGATTATCCACCTTGCCCTGCAGTTGTTTATAAACCTCGTAAGTCATCCGCAGGCCGCTGGCGCCAACGGGATGTCCGAAGCATTTCAACCCCCCGTCGACATTGACCGGCAAACCACCGGTCAGCTCAAAGAACCCTGACTCGATGTCTTCCCTGGCACGGCCATGGGGGCTGAAGCCAAAGTCTTCGTATATAGCCAATTCGGTAATCGTAAAACAATCGTGGACTTCAGCAACGTCGATCTCGCGGCGCGGATCTGTTATTCCGGCCATCTTGTAAGCCATGCCGGATGATTCTCTTAGGGAATCAAAACTTGTCCAGCCAAACCCGGGCCGAGATTGAGGAATCACCGGATCTGCCGCAACTCCAAACCCCTTTACATATACAGGATCATCCCTGTATTTCCTGGCCAGATCCGCATTCATCACAATGGCACAGGCAGAACCGTCGCTGTTGCCGCAACAGTCATACAAACCTAACGGGTAGGCGATTATGGGGGCATTGACCACTTGCTCCAGGGTCACAGCCTGTCTAAAATGCGCTCTCGGCGTAAGTGTTCCGTTGTAATGATTTTTCACGGCAATCTTGCCAATTAAGGCTTTTCCCTCTTCCATCGTCAGTCCATATTCATGAAAATAACGGGTCGCGATCATTCCAAAGGAACCAGGAGCCGTCCTGCGGGCTTCGTAAACCGGATTCATCCCCCTGCCTGTCCCCAACCCCGGGTATCCGGTATCTTTCAGCTTTTCCACCCCGAGGGCCAGCACAATGTCAAAAACGCCGCTGGCTACAGCCAGGCACGCCTCGATCAGGGCAATATGGCCGGATGTACACCAGTTTTCATTTCTGATCACCGGGATGTTCCTGATCTTCAGGGTGTCAAAAGCCGCTCCCGCCCCAATTCCGTTCGCTGAGGCATACAACTGGCCCAAATAGCAGGCCTGGATATCTTCCGGGCCGATCCCGGCATCCTCAAAAGCTTCCGTTGTCGATTCAATAACGAGATCGCTGACACCGGAATCCCATCTTTCGCCAAACTTTGAGCAACCTGCTCCAACGATGGCGACCCTGTCTTTAATTGACATGTTTTTGCACATCTCCCTCTTCTTATTGCCCATTTCTCACGGGACGGCATTTCCAGAAATAATTATTAAAATTGGCCCCTTCGTAAATCTTTCTGAAGGTAAAATCCACTTTCATGCCAACTTTGACCTCAGATCGTTCGTAGTCCGTCATCAGTAGATAGAACCTGGTACCGTCATCCGCATCAACCACCGATTGCACAACAACCGGGTCGTCGCTGCGTCCCGCCAGGTTGTCAATCGTAAATGTGAACATCCTGGCCGTCTTGCCCGCACAGGCGATCTCCTCAAACTCGTCTTTGGCCCCGCAAGCGTAACAGACCCTATTGATCGGGAAAATCGTGGCCCCGCATTGTTTACACTTGCTTCCATGGAACCGGAGAATGCTCTTTTGTTCCCGCCAGTAAACCGAGTTGGACGGGAACAGCCTGAAAGGCTCTCCCGGTAGAATTTCCAGTAGACCCCGGTAAGAGAGGTACTTTTCATAAGAAGGGATCAGCATTTTGGTTTCCAACTGTTTTTTAAGCCCCTTATTGGGTGTCAGTTTTTTAATTTCTTCTGTCACCCTGAAAACAAAGGCTTCGGCCCCATCGCCATAAGCAGCCATGAGGATCAGGTCACCGGGTTGGGCTTCTTCAAGCGCTGCCACTAAAAGCATCAAAGGTTGAGCCGTGCCGCAATGCCCGACCTGGGACATCAATGCATCCTGAACCTGGGTATCAGCGTCAAAACCTGCCTTCTTCGCCACACTCAAATGTGATCTCATGTCCGGTGCTGCCAGGACGACTTTTTGGAAATCTCCGGGCTTAAACCCTGTTTTCTTCAAGATTCCGGCGAGAACTTGTTTCATGCAGACATTATAGCCTTCGTCCATGATGAAGCGGCCTTCGCCGGTGTTGACATAAGTATCACGGGGATTCCGCCAGACATCCACAATCTCGTTATTGATCGAATAATGGGCCTCGAACGCCGCCATCACGTTTTCATTTCCAACAGTGACTGCAGCGGCGCCATCTCCAATCAGTTGTTCCTGGTCCGACCTCGGATAGCCGATCCGGCAGTCTGCGGCAGCAACAAGGATGTTCTTGGCTGATCGCGCTTTGACGGCATCCACTGCGGCTCTGAGGGCCCCGGCGCCGGCCCGCAGCGAGTGCGCGAAATCAGATGTAATGACCTGATCTTTTAAATCACAGACCGTCGCCACCATCCCGGCACTTGATTTTTCTTGGTATGGCGCGCACGTCGAAGCAAAAAACAATCCGTCCACGTCAGCCGGTTGCGCCGAACGCAGACAATTCAAGGCTGCTTCTACCGCCATCGTGATACAGTCCTCATCATTATTGGCGACACTTCTCTCGCCCTTTAGCGAGCCGCGTCCCCATGCCTTGGCGATCATCTCACGGCTCATCCGTAGATAGGGAACATGGACTCCCATGCTTGTTATACCGACCATAAAAGCTGGATCCCTCCTACCCAGAGTTGGCGTTTCTATTCGGGCGTTCAGAATTCTTGGAGACGATAAACCGTTCTTTTCATTCTGACTCCTGAGCAGAGCACTGCTTTCACTTGTTTTTATAAACCGGCTGCCTTTTCTCTAAAAAGGCCTTCAACCCCTCAAGGTGATCATCCGTACTGAAAGCAATGGTTTGGCACAAGACCTCCATTAGCAGCGCAGTGGAAAAATTGGTCTCTGCACCTGCTAATACCACCATTTTAGCCAGCTTGACAATGATTTGGCTCTTGTTGGTGATCTTCCTGGCCAGTTTTTTTGCTTCCTTCAGCAAGGATTCTTGTGGCACGACACGATTTACCAGGCCAATCTTCTCGGCCTCTTGCGCAGTTATGTTATCGCCCGTCAAAATTAGCTCAAGCGCCTTGCCGACGCCGACGAGACGGGTCAGCCTTTGCGTACCGCCGCCACCGGGAAGAACACCGACGTTAAGCTCCGTCTGACCAAACCTGGCGTTTTCACTGGCGATTCTGAGATCGCAAGCCATTGCCAACTCACACCCGCCGCCAAAAGCGAACCCGTTAACGGCTGCAATCACCGGCTTGCTCATCTGTTCGATCCCTTTCAAGATGCCGGTGGCCTGCCCACCCATGGTTTCCAAGACGCTTCTCTCACTCAGGGCTCCAATATCCGCACCGGCCACAAAGGCCTTGTCTCCGGCGCCGGTAATGATCACCGCCCTGACACTGTCGTCGTTCTCCAGGAGCGAGAGGTTCTCTTCTAATTCGCTCCATCCGTTCTTGTCCAGGGCATTGCGAACCTCCGGCCTGTTGATCACCAGGACCGCAATCTCCTCGTCTCTTTCAACCACCATGTACTTCCCCATCTGACCAGCCTCTCTTCCATCGATTCCGAATGTCCACGCCCAGGATTGACGATAATCACAAGCATGAACAAATGTGCCTTCTGCCAAACCACCGTCTTCAAGTGTTGTCGCCGGTTCTCTCTTCTGATTACTGGCTACTGATCATAATCATAGATGCCTTTGCCTACTTTTCTGCCCAACCGCCCGGCCTTGACGTATTTCCTGTGAGTGGCGCTGGGACGGTATATCTCTCCCAGGGTTGAGCAAAGATAATCACAGATTCTCAGGCGTGTATCCAGCCCCACCAAGTCGATCATCTCAAATGGACCCATCGGGTGGTTCAGCCCCAGTTTGATTGCATTATCGATATCTCTAGGGCTGGCTACCCCTTGCTCAAGCATCCTGAATGCTTCCAGGCCGATCGCCGCGTTCATCCTGCTGGTGATAAAGCCTGGAAAGTCGTTTACGACAACCGATACCTTGCCCATGTTTTTCGCAATCTCGGTAATGACCTGGGTGGTTTCGTCAGAGGTTTCCAATCCTTTGACAATCTCGACCAACCGCATCAGGTGAACAGGGTTGAAGAAGTGCATCCCGATAAATTTATCAGAACGATTGACCACACTGGCCAGTTCGGTGATGCTCATGGCGGAAGTGTTGGATGCGATAACGGTTTCCTCCGGGCATATCTCGTTGATCTTTTTATAGGTATCCCACTTGATCTCCATCACTTCAGGCACGGTCTCAATCACAATCTGCGCCTGGGCAGTCTTGTTGAAATCCGGGGTTGGATGAAGCTTCTCCAGGGCAGCGTCCATGGCCTCCTGGGTGACCTTCCCCTTGCTCACGCCCACGGACAGGTTCTTCTTGATCACGTCAATGGCCGCTTGCAACGCCTGCTCACTGACGTCATAAAGGCCAGTTTCGTATCCCCCTTGGGCGCTTACCTGGGCTATGCCCCGCCCCATCAAGCCCGCGCCCAATACCATAATTTTTTTGACATCCATCATTTTCCTCTCCTTTGAATTGGTATTATGTTTCATCCAACTTCAATTCAGGCAATACTGTTGTGAAGCCGGCCAATTCCTGCATTGTTCGCGCCTTGAACAATCTCCGGACTTCTCAAACCTCCTGATTGGTTCCCATGATTCTGCGCCGCCAGTAATTCGAATAGATTGCCCCCAGGGGATTATGAGCGAGCACCCTGTCTTTAACGACCAGAGTCGTTACAGGCGCTGCGGAATATTTTGTAAAGAGCATATCGTGACCGACACATAATCCTACAATGACATTCAGCTCTGTTCCGGCCTCCTTGAGGTACTTGGCCTGCCCGATCGGATTACAGGCCGCCTCATAGCGGCCCGGGTCGACATTGGGAATAGCAAACTCCTTCTTATCCACCCCGCATATTTTGCAACAGGTAGAGTGAACTTTACAGTGTTTTCCTAG
Organism: uncultured Peptococcaceae bacterium; assembly: GCA_963767365.1. Lineage (GTDB taxonomy): Bacteria > Bacillota > DSM-12270 > Thermacetogeniales > Thermacetogeniaceae > Palsa-1188. The sequence continues at coordinate 24,477 of CAVYEE010000040.1, read as the reverse complement.
GATGAAGGCAATGTCTTTCGCTTCCCGGCTCAACCCGACGCAAAATGCGAGGCCGAGCCGGGTATAACCCATCTCCCGGCTGAAATGGATAGTTCCTCCACCCGGGTCAATTTCATGTAGTACTCGGCTTCCAGCCTGCTGGCAACCGTCAGCATCCGCCGGTTATCTGCCTCTTCATATTCCGGCTGTTTATATCCCTGATCATAACAGCTTTCTCCCCTGTAGCAGGTCTGATCCAACTTGCAATTTGCACAATCCAAATGACATCTTCCTCCACCATCCTGGCATCCTGGAATTCTAAGAATATTCCTTAAGTATCTGGGCGGCAATAATGTTTTTTTGAATTTCCGAGGTTCCCTCGTATATCCTGCAGATCCGGGCATCGCGATAATATCTCTCAATGGGAAAGTCTTTCATATAGCCCATTCCGGCAAAAATTTGCACCGCCTTGTCAGCCACCCGACAGTAGGCCTCCGAAGCAAAGTACTTTACCATCGCCGCTTCTTTAATCACCTTGGTCCCCTGGTCAACCATCCAGGCCACCCTGTAAGTGAGACTACGGGTTGCTTCGGTATCGACGGCCATATCTGCCAGCATGTGCTGAACCGCTTGAAAAGAACTTATTGGTACATTAAACTGGACTCGCTCCTGGGCATATTGGGTAGATAGCTCCAGGAGCTTCTGCATGGAGCCAAGGTTCCGCGCCGCCAGCCCGGCACGGCCGTTGGTCAGGATCCTCAGGGCATTTACATAACCCTCGCCTTCCCGTCCCAGGACGTTTTCCGCCGGCACTTCGCAGTCTTCGAAAATCACTTCCGAAGATTGAGAGCCGTGCAACCCCATTTTTCTCTCGATGGTCCCGATTTAAAGCCTGGGAAACCTTTTTCTACAATAAACACGGTTATGCCCTTTGGGCCTTTTGACTTGTCCGTGACGGCCATCACGGTGAAAACATCGGCTATGGGGCAGTTAGTTATGAAATGCTTGGTACCGTTTAGAATATACCGATCTTCCTTACGCACCGCCGTCGTCTTAATGTTGGCGGCATCAGAACCGGCATTAGGCTCGGTGAGGGCAAAGGCGCCAATTTTTTCTCCGGCGGCCATAGCGGGAAGGTATTTTTGTCGTTGTTCTTGTGTACCTATTTCCACAATGCCAACTGAACCAATCCCCGTGTGGGCGCCGATTAAAGTAGTAAACCCGTTGTTAGTCCGGCCAATTTGCTCGTACACAATACATTTACCCAGCATGCCAATCCCCGCACCACCGTACTCAGCCGGGATGCTTAACCCAAACAGCCCCATATCTTTGGCTTTTTCTATAATTTCTTCGGGAATGCGGTCTTCGTCTTCAATAATCTGCCCTACCGGATCCACCTCTTTGTCAACAAATCGTTTTACCGTGCTGCTCATTATCTTCAATTCTTCCGAAATGGTAAAATCCATCAACGTTTCCCTCCCCTATTGCATTTCATAATCCCTTTCTTAGAAAAACTTCAACCCGAGGCTTCTCTCCTTTGATTACACCAACCGCAAGGTCACACCCCTCTCTTAATTTCCCTTTACCGATGCTACCCGCTCTAATGCCCCCACTTCAGAAGCGGTGGGCTAAGAGCCAAGCGCCCTCTGGGCGCGCCCCTAATTAACTACTTCTAAGACCACCACGCGGCAGCGCCGGCAGAGAATGAAATCAGTCATTTTCAGGGCAGCTTTCAGTGGGGGATTGCAATCCCCCACTGAAACCAAGAACTAGTTTGAATCCTCCTCCATAATCCAGCAAGGGGGCGCACTAAAGCGCCTTGGTAACTTCCGGTTTTGTAAACACTTTTCAATACTGCAAATATTGTGCCAGTACCATACATCTTTTCGCAATGCTCAAAAAAATAAAAGCCCCCCTAGGGGCACTTAACATAGCTCATAACTGAACATTTCTCATTATAATTTGTCCAGGAATTTAACGTAACATCGAACTATTTCCTATATTGTTCATGTCCTGAACACTTTGCATCGAATCTGCTTAGTCCACTTTTCTCTATCTCTCGTAGTTCTCAGAATTGTCATATCCGGTGAATATATTTTGTTAAAACCTGCCAACAAGGGCCTCTTGCACATGGTTGGGGCAAACGCAGCATGGTTTGCCCCGTCCGGCCGCCGGCCTCCGGTGCGGGGGACGATCTTGGCGAGGTTTAAAAGAGTGCATAGGGCGTGGACGGGTCCAATATATTGTAACAGGTTACCCTGGTCGCTGAAGGGAGGAGTTTGTGTGCTAAAAAGCCAGCAGTTCAAGTCTCTAGCGGTCATCAGCCTGGATGAGGGACGGGAGATCGGCCACATCCGGAGCCTGGTGATCAACCCCCAGACCTCGGAGGTGGCGGCGATCGTCGTGCAGCGCCGCGGGCTGTTCGGGGAGCAAAAGGTCATCCCCTACTCCCGGGTGGTCAGCGTCGGCAACAACGCCCTGACTATCCAGAAGATGACCAACGCCGAAAGACTCACCAGCCTGCCCCAGATCCTCGGGCTGGTCAAGGAAGACGTGCGCCTCAAAGGGGTGCGGGTGATCTCCGAGGGAGGCGCCGCCCTCGGTTACGTCGAGGAGTTCTACGTGGACACGGAGACCGGCAAGATCACGGCCTTCGAGGTGGGCGGCGCTCCCGGGGACGGCTTCTTGAAGGGTAAGGCCACGCTGCCGGCCGGGGAGGTGCGCACCATCGGGAAGGATATCCTGATCGTGCGGAACGGGGCCGAAGTGAGTCTGACCCGCGGTGAGAACAGGTGGACCGGGAGCATGAAGAGCCTGAAGGAGAGCACCGGCCGCCTGGTGCAAAAGGTGCGGGATATTCATCTTCCCGGCGAGGAGAAGTCAGGGCCGGCGGTGCAGGAGCCGCCGGAACCCGCGGTCCAGGAGCCGATGCCCCCTCAGAACGGCCGCGATGAGCCCGACGATCCGGATCCGGAAGAAAAATAAACCCCGACGTATCCGGGGCGAATTCAGGGGTAAGGGCGCCAGTTTTACTCGAAGAGCTTGCTGACGGACAGATCCTCGTGGATCCTGATGATGGCCTCCCCCAGCAGCGGGGCCACGGTCAGCACCTTCACCCTGGAGAAGGGCTGCATGGGGATGGTGTTGGTCACCACCACCTCTTTCAGCGGTGAGGACTCGAGGCGCTCCTTGGCCGGCTGCGAGAAGACCGGGTGGGTGCAGCAGGCGTAGACCTCCTTCGCCCCTTGCTCCAGCAGGGCCTCGGCCCCCTGGGTAATGGTTCCGGCAGTATCGATCAGGTCGTCGATGATGATCGCGGTGCGGCCCTCCACCTCGCCGATGATGTTCATGATTTCGGAGACATTGGGCGCCGGGCGGCGCTTGTCAATGATGGCGATGGAGGCCCCCAGGCGGTTGGCGAAGTCCCGCGCCCGGGTCACGCCTCCCACGTCCGGAGAGACCACCACCATCTTGCCCAGGTCGAGGTTCTGGAAATATTCGGCCAGGATCGGCACCGCCGGCAGGTGGTCCACCGGGATGTCGAAGAAGCCCTGGATCTGCCCGGCGTGCAGGTCCATGGTGACCACGCGGGATGCCCCCCCGGCAGTGATCAGGTTGGCCAACAGCTTGGCGGTGATCGGCACGCGCGCCTTAGCTTGCGGTCCTGGCGGGCGTAGCCGTAATAGGGAAGGACGGCGGTGATGCGCCGCGCCGAGGCCCGGCGCAGGGCATCCATCATGATCAGCAGCTCCATGACATTCTCGTTGACCGGAGGGCAGGTGGGCTGGATCAGGAAGATGTCCGCCCCTCGCACACTCTCCTCGATGCTGACGTTGATCTCCCCGTCGCAGAAGCGCCCGACCTTGATGTTGCCCGGAGCGATTGCCCAGATAATCGGTGATCTCCTGGGCCAGCGCCGGGTTGGCGTTGCCCGTAAAGACCTTCAGTTTCTTGGCGTACAGAATCACTTCCCGTCTCCGCCTTCTCTTTCTGTTTCTCCAGCCAGGAACCACCGCCTGCCGGCTCCGCTCCACCGCCAGGGCGCCCTCCGGAACATCCCTGGTGATGGTGGAACCGGCCCCGGTCACCGCCCCGGGGCCAATGTTGACCGGAGCCACCAGGTTGGTGTTGCTTCCGATGAAAGCCCCATCCCCGATCTGGGTCCGGTGCTTGCTGATGCCGTCATAATTGCAGGTGATGGTGCCCGCCCCCACGTTCACGCCGGAGCCGATCACCGCGTCCCCCACATAGCTGAGGTGCGGGATCTTGCTCCCGGGGCCCACCTGGCCTGCTTCAACTCCACGAAGTCGCCGACCTTGACCCCCTCGGCCAGCACAGTGCCCGGCCGCAGGTAGGCAAAGGGCCCGATCCGGCAGCCATCGCCGGCGGTGCTCCCGATCAGCAGCGAGGACTGCACCGTCACGCCGTTGCCCAGTTCCGTGTCCACCAGGCGCGTCCCCGGCCCCACCACGCAGTTGGCTCCCACCCGGGTGCGGCCCTCCAGGAAGCAGAACGGGTAGATGACGGTATCCCGCCCCACCTCCACCCCGTGGTCGATATAGGTGACCGCCGGGTCGATGATGGTGACGCCGTCATCCATCAACCGCTCGCACTCCCGCTGGCGGAAGATCCGCTCGGCGGCGGCCAACTCCCGGCGGGTGTTAATCCCCGCCGTCTCGGCGGGCGGAGCTGAAAATGCGGCCACCGTCCGCCCGGCCTGGCGCAACAGGCCGATCACGTCGGTCAGGTAGTATTCGCCCTGGCTGTTATCCGGTCTCAGCCCCGCGAGGGCCTCTTCCAGGGCCCGCCGGTCAAAGGAGTAGGTGCCGGTGTTGATCTCCCTGATCTCTTTTTGTTCGGGGGTGGCGTCGCCATCCTCGACGATCGCCGTCACCAGGCCGGAGGCGTCCCGGACAATACGGCCATAGCCTGAGGGGTCATCGAACATGCTGGTGAGGATGCAGGCGGCGGCATCCGCCTCCCGGCGGGCTGCCAGCAGCCGGGTGAGGCTGCCGGGGGTGAGCAGGGGCGTGTCGCCGCAGAGCACCAGCAGGTCGCGGCAATCTGGCGCCAGTTGCGGCAGCGCCCTGGCCACCGCATCACCGGTGCCCCGCTGCGTTTCCTGTAAAACGTACCTGTAGCCGTCGCCCAGGGCCTCCCGCACCAGGCCGGCGCCGGTGCCGATGACGATCACCACTTCTGTAATACCTGCTGCCGCAACGGCGTCCAGCACGTACCTGATCAGGGGCGCCCCGGCGCAGTGGTGCAGCACCTTGGGAAGAGCGGACTTCATCCGCTTTCCCTCTCCCGCCGCCAGGATCACTGCTGCTGTCGAACTCATAAAAAAACGAGTCCCCTCTCGTTGTTGTCATCAATGGCCAACCCCATGGTTCTACCAGATATCTACCCGCTCTATTGCCTTATTTCTATATTTTTCTCCAACCATCAGGAAAAATCCTTTCCTGAATAAAAAACAAAAAAAGTGCCCCTTCAGGCACTATTGCTTGTCAGTAGTTACCGGACATTCTCTCATGCGCTGCGCAGCGTTTGGACACTCTTTCCGCACGTGCTGACGAATTTACACAGCCTCGGCGTAAGCCTTGAGCACGGCGCTCTGGATCACATCCCGCGCTCCCGCCGAGATCGGATGAGCGATGTCCCGGAATTCCCCGGCAGGCGTGCGGCGGCTGGGCATGGCCACAAACAAGCCGTTCTGCCCCTCCACCACCTTCACGTCATGCACCACAAAGGCATCATCGAATGTCACGGAGCAAACAGCCTTCATCTTGCCATCCTGGCTCAACCTGCGGATCCGAACATCTGTCACCGTCAACTGAGGCCATCCCTTTCCAGTTCAAATATCCCCGTAGGTATGCTTCTATGCACAATTCTCCACGGAAAGGGAAATTCCTGCTACCTTAATGAAATATTTAGATAAGCCAGTCGCCTGCCGGCATGGCATCCGGTGGGCGGGACAGTTGCCTTATTAACGCGGGGCGAGCAGCGGCGGGCCAGGTCCAGGTCCGAGATCTTGTCCACGTCCACCCCGATCTCGGGATAGTCGCTGATCACCGCGGCGCCGCGGTAACCCACCAGGCTGGAGATCCGCCGCTCCGCCATGGCGATGGTCATGAAACCGAGGAGATAGGTCAGCAGGAAGCCGAAGCCGACCAGCCGGGCCATGGCCAGCGGCTTCTTGCGCAGGCGGATGAAACCCTCGGCCTTTGGCAGGGCCTCCCGCATGATCGACCGGCGCACCAGGAACAGGTTGCCCCCGGTGAACACCCCGTCCCGCAGCCTGACATAGGTGCGTTTGACCCCGGGAAAACGGCTCTCGGCCGCCTGCCGGGTGGTGATCGGGTAGTAGAAATCCGCCTCCCGCCGGCGGCACTGCTCGAGAAAATCGCTCACGGCGCCGGCGGTCAGGAAGGGAATATCCCCGGTACAGGCCATAACCCAGTCCGCAGCATCCGGGGACGGCTCTCCAATACCGCGGCGCCGGAGGCCAGGCTGCCCAGGGGCGAATCGCCAGGCAGGGCAAACAGCAGCCCCGGTGGCGGGCAGTAGGCTTTCCGCAGCGAGGCATCCCCCACCAGGACGATCCTGCCGACATCCGGACAACTGCTCAGGGCCGCGACCACATAGTCGACCATGGGGCGCCCCCGATAGTCAGCAGGGCCTTGTTCCCCGGCATCTCTGGCGCGCCCTGGCGGGTGTCCGCCCTTTTTCCTGCTGCCGGCAGGATCTGCTTTCAGGGCGCCCCCGCCGGCCAGCACCACCACATCAACCTTGCTGATCATCGCTGTTTACTCCCTCGGGCTGGTTCCTGCGGATGTTCTCCATCAGCCTGTTTTCGGCTTTTTCGATATGCTCCCAGGCGGCGTGCTGGGCCTTGGAGATATTCCGGTCGGCCACCGCCTCCACGATCTTGCGGTGCTCCTCCAGGGCCTCCTGCGGCCGGCCGGGTAAAGCCAGGGAGACCGACCGGAAGCGCTGGATCTCGTCCTGCAAGTTGCTGAGCATCTGGATCAGGCGCTGGTTCCGGCTGCACTGGTAAAGGCTAGTCGTGAAACTGCGTGTCGGCTTCCACGAACTCCGGCAGGTTTCTTCAGCGATGATCTCCGCAATTGCGCACCAGGATCCGCTCCAGATCCTCCATCTCCTCGCCGGTGATCCGCTCCGCCGCCAGTCCGCAGGCCAGAGCCTCCAGGGATGCCCGCACCTCGAACACGTCGGCGATATCCTTCAAGGAGATCCCCGCCACGTAAGCCCCCTTGCGCGGCACCATCACCACGAACCCCTCCAGCTCCAGCTTGCGGATCGCCTCCCGGACCGGTGTCCGGCTGACGCCCAGTTCCTCCGCCAACTGGATCTCCATCATGCGCTCGCCCGGACGCAGGGTGCCGTTGATAATCGCCTCCCGCAGGCTGTCGAAGACGACCTCCCGCAACGGCTTGTATGAGTCCAACCTGACCGGCACCAACCGGCGCTCCTGCTTTGGCATCGCTCCCGTCTCCCCTCATTCTCCTCTTTAGTTCTTCCGGCCATGGTGGAAGCCTTCTCTGGCCTGATTATATCTGATCATAAGTTCCAAATAAAGAAAAACCGCAAGCGGTTGAGGGCTCAAAGCCGCAAATCATAACCATTCCGGTTGCGTGCCGGGGTTGATCATGCTGCAGACAAAGACCTGCTCGCTGCCGCCTTCCAGGTGACCGGCGGCAGCCCGGGCCTCCTCCTCGCCGGGAAACACGCCGAACACCGTGGGACCGCTCCCGGACATCAGCGCCCGCATGGCGCCCAACTGCTCCAGCCGTCTGATCAAAACAGACACATGCGGGTAGGCGGCAACAGTCACCGGCTCCAGGTCGTTGCCCATGTGAGCCGGCATCCCTTCCCGGTCGCCCCGGGCGACCGAGGCCAGGAACCGCGTCGTCCAGGGCCGGTTCTGCCCCGGGCGGAAACCGGCGTAAATCTCCGCCGTGCTTACCGGGAACTCCGGCCTGACCAGGACCAGCCACAGCGGCGCCCCCGGGCACACGGCGGGCAGCACCGTGACCACCTCGCCCCGCCCCTGGGCCAGGGCGGTGCCCCCGCGCACGAAGAAGGCAACGTCTGAGCCGAGGCGCCCCGCCAGCGAGATCAGGTCCACCTCCGTCAGGTTGGCTTGATAGAGGATATTCGCCGCCTTGAGGGCATTGGCGGCGTCGCTGCTGCCTCCGCCCAAGCCGGCGGCGGTAGGAATGCGCTTGATGATCTGCAGATCACAGCCGCCGCCCAACCGGTCCGCCATGGACTCCAGGGCCTGGTACGCCAGGTTTGACCTCCCGTCGGGGGCGGCTCCCGGCGGGGTGCAACTCACCCTGATCCCCCCGGGAGCCGCCGTGAGGACGAGGGTATCGGCCAGGCTGATCGTCTGCATCACTGAGTTGATCTCGTGATAACCGTCGGGACGCAGCCTTCCCACATCCAGGGTAAGATTGACCTTGGCGTGGGCTTCCATCTTCAGGCGCCTCCGGCCCTGCTCGCCCATCCCCTCCCCCTCCTTCAAGATGCCGTGTTCGCCTGCTGCGAAGCCTCCCTGACGGCTCCGGAGCAGTTGCGTCATTGTATGTATAGTTACATAAGGCTGCCGGAAAATCCTCTTCACGCATCCCGGCCGATCTCAATTGACGGCCCGCTTTTCGGCCACTGACGGCAATGCCGCCCCTGCCCCGGGCAGTTCCGCCGGCGGCGGCGGGCCGTTGGCAGCCGGCTCCAGCACCGCCAGCACACTGTCCAGGTCCTCGTAGAAGATTACCACCACGTCCCCGGGCCGGGAACGGCGCAGGGCTTCCCGGGCGGCCTCGGCCTCGCCGGAGATCCGGTGCAGGCAGGCCGGGGGCAGCCCTGCCTGACGCGCCCGTTATGGAGCAGTCCGCGGCCTCTCCCGGGGCGCGGCCGCGGAGGTCACTGTCTTCCTTGATGAACAGTTCATCGAAGGCCACCCCCACCGCCTCTCCTGCCGTCTCGATCTGGTCGTCGCCCCGGTCGCCGGGCATACCCACCACCCCCAGCAGCCGCCGGGGCTTGAGAGACCGGGCAAACTCGGCGATCCGGCGGAAGGCCGGGGCATTGTGGCCATAGTCCACGATCACCGTTACCCGCCCCAGCCGCCGGATCATCAGGCGCCCCGGATTGTGGGTGAGTTCCGCCCCGAAGCTGCGCAGGCCCCGCCTGATCGCTGCCGGAGCCAGACCGCAGACGCAGGCTGCTGCTGTGGCTGCCAGAGCGTTCTCCAGGTTATGGAGCGCCCGGCCGCCCATGCCGGCCCGGATGGCTTTGAGGGGGATGATCCTGGTGGCCTCCTCGCCCCGGCAGAAGTAGACGACCCCATCCTTGACGAAGACGGCGCAACCCCCGGCGCTCAAGTGACGCCGCACCAGCAGGTTGTTCCCGTACATGCTGAAGTAGACCAGGTTTGCCCGGGTCCGCTGGCTGAACCTGGATGCAAAAGAGTCGTCGGCATTGAGCACCACGTGGCCGTCCTTCTTGACCGCCTCTACCACCAGCGACTTGATCCAGAACAGGTCCTCCAGGGTTTCGATCCCGTCCTGGCCGAGGTGATCCGAGGCGATATTGGTGACCACCGCCACATCGGCCAGGTCATAGCCCAGCCCGGCTCGCAGGATGCCGCCCCGGGCGGTCTCCAGCACCGCCACCTCCACCGCCGGATCCCGCAGCACCGCCCGGGCGCTGGCGGGGCCGGTGGTATCCCCCTTGCAGACACAGCGGCCTTTGATGTAGATCCCTCCGGTGGTAGTCATCCCTACGGATATACCCTGTTGCTCGAAGATGTGCCCGAGCAGGCGCACGGTAGTGGTCTTGCCGTTGGTGCCGGTGATCGAGATTACCGGGATGCTGGTCGCACGCCCGGGCGGGAACAGGTAATCCACCAGGCCCTCTCCCACCGGCCGGGGTGCGCCCCTGCTCGGGAACAGGTGCATCCGGAAGCCTGGAGCGGCGTTGACCTCGATGATCCGGCCCCCGCTCTTCCGGGCCGGGACGGCAATGTCGGGTGTGACCAGGTCGATCCCGGCCACGTCCAGTTCCAGGAGGCGCGACGCCTGTACCGCCAGATAGACATTCTCCGGATGCACCAGGGCGGTGACGTCCTCGGCCTCACCGCCCGTACTGAGGTTGGCGTTATCCCGCAGCAGCACCGTTGCCCCGCGGGGCGGGGTCGTATCCGGAGCGTACCCCTGCCTTGCCAGCACCATGATGGCGGCCGGGTCTATGCTCATTCTGGTCAGTGGCCTGGTGTGTCCCTCGCCGCGCAGGGGGTTCCGGTTGGCCAGGTCGATCAACTCCCGGACGGTGTGCGCTCCGTCCCCGCGCACCGCAGCCGGAAATCGCTCCGCCGCCGCCGCCAGCCGGTTGCCGATCACCAGCAGCCGGTATTGCCGCCCCTGGATGCATTCCTCCACCAGCACCTGCTCATCATAGTGCTGGGCGATCCGGAAGGCACGCGACACCTGCTGCAGGTCGTCCAGGTTGAGGCTGACCCCTTTCCCCTGGTTGCCGTGGCGCGGTTTGACGGCCACCGGAAAGCCCAGCGCCCGGGCCGCAGCCTGGGCATCCTGCAAGGTGGCGACCACCATGCCCTGGGGCACGGGCAGGAAGGAGGCGGCCAGCACCCTCTTGGTCTGTACCTTGTCACAGCTGAGGTCCACTGCAATCGCCGGGGTCCAGGAGGTCATGGTGGCCTGAATCACCCTGCGGCGGCAACCATAACCCAACTGATAGAGACTCTTGCCGCCCAGGTTCAGGGTTGGGATCCCCCGCCGGCGGGAGGCCTCCAGGATGCTCTCCGTGCTTGGTCCCAGGCAGTTGGCATCTCCCACCGCCTTCAGACGTTCGATCGCCGCCGCAGCATCAAAGGGCCGGCTCTGCAGCACTGCTGAGACCAACTCCACCGCCGTCTGCAAGGCGGTGGCGCCGAGTTCTGCCATCCGGCAAGAGATGATCAGGTCCCAGGTGCCGGGGACGTTCCCCCCCAGGGTCTTGCCGTATGACGACGGGAAACCGGCGGCGGACTGGAGCTCCAAGGCCGCGTGCTCGACCACGTGGCCGAGGTAGGTGCCTTCGCGAAGGCGTTCCAGAAAGCCGCCCGGGTAGCCCCGGGAACAGGTGTGTCCGGCCAGCCCCGGCAACAGGGCGGTAAGGGTTTCGTTAAACTCCGGGATCTCGCTGGTGGGCGTCTGTTCCTGCAAGGTTAAAAAAAGCCGCGCCTGAAGCACCGGATGCAGGCTCCAAATATTCCGGCCTTCAAAAAACCGGCTTTCCAAGATCTTCACTACAATACCTCCTGAAAACAGAGATCGTGTTTTGCACTTTTTCAGTCTTTCGGCTTCCTGGCTCCGGTTTCCGTCACCAGCCGCTGCTTCTTGTCAAACATGTAGCCTGACGGCAAGATGTGCAGGATCACGTTGGCCAGGGCCAGGGGCGCCCCGGCCTGGTCCCGGAGATGCCGGCCTCCCGGACCTGCGCTCCATCGATCACCGTCACCGACTTTGAGCCGATCACCTCGAAGATCTCGTCGGGAAACAACACGATGGCGGTATCCTCGTCGATCCCCACCCCCAGCATGTAGGGGTATTGGGCGACTGCGGCCAGCAGCCTCCCCAGCCGGCCGCGCTGGGCGAAATGCTGATCGATGACCACATCAGGGATCAGGCCCATCCCTGCGGCCATCTGCACTATATCCCGCTGAGGGAACCTCACCATCCTCTCCGTCTATGATCATCCTCTCGCTCATGGCCGATGCCCCGGCGCTGGTGCCGGCGATCACCGCCCCGGCCCGGTAGGCGTCGTGGAGCGCCTCATCGCACCTGGTCCCACCCAGCAGGGTGGTGATCCGGAGCTGGTCCCCCCCGGCGAAGAAGATACCGCTCGCCCCGGCCACTGCCTCATAGGTGGCGGCGGCGTTTGCCTTCCGGCGGCTGGCAATGTCTAGAACCCCCACCTCTCCGGCCCCCAGCCTCTGGAACAATCGTGAGTAGATCTTCCCCACCGACCGAGGCCGATTGGTGGCGGAGGTGACGATCACGAGCCGGGCCGGGTGGCGCGCCCTCCCCGCCAGTTCTACGAACCGGCGCAGGATCACACACTCGCCTTCCTTATCCTCAGAGCCGCCGATGATCACCAGGATGCCCCGACCGCCATTTGCCATGTTAACCACTCTTTCCATCTTCTGCCTCTGGTTTTTGGAATAAACCGTCAGCAAGGCATAGATTGTCCTATAAGCACCGCGTCAGCGAGAACCCCTCTAATCTCTCACATCGCACTCCTCAAAAGGCAGGTGAAACCATGCACGCTCTTCTACCCAGCATCCTGGCCGGCCTCGCCACTGCCCTGGGCATTTTGTCGTCCTGATCTGGAGGCATCCGGAACGCCGCACCCTGGCCATCCTGCTTGGAGGAGCGGCCGGAGTGATGCTGGCAGTGGTTCTGCTGGACCTGATCCCCGCCGCCCTGGACCAGGGCACACCCCTGGAAGCCGGGATCGGGTTCGGGGCCGGGGTAGTCCTCCTCTGGGGCCTCGATAAGCTGATGGCCCGGTTCACCGGCGGGAACGCCTCCAGCCGGGAGGCCTCCTACAAGCGGATGGGCTACCTGATGGCCACCGGCATCGCCATGCATGACCTCCCGGAGGGGATCGCCATCGCCGGGGCCTATGCCGCCGGGGGCGCACTGGGGCCGCTGCTGGCCATCTCCCTCGCCCTGCACAACATCCCTGAGGGAGTCGCCACCGCCACCCCGCTGCACATGGGGGGCGTCAGCGGCAGCCGGGTGTTGCTGGTCAACGCCATCGTCAGCATCTTCACCCCGCTGGGCACCCTGCTCGGCCTGTTCCTGCTCCGCCTGTCCCCGGAGCACCTCTCCTTCATGCTCGCCCTCGCCGGGGGAGCAATGACCTACCTGCTCAAGGATGAACTGATCCCCGCCGCCCAACAGCAGAGCCCCTTCTGGAGCTGGATCGGGCTGGCTTGCGGTTATGCCCTGCTCTGGATCGCCCAGATCATCCATTAATCTTGCTATTTTCGCGCCATGAAACCCTGACCATGCGAATGATCTGAAGAGAGCCAGACGCCGATCTTCGTGGTCAGGCGCGGATATTGGGTCAGTCTGCCCATCCAGGCCCGCCGCGCGGGGGCAATCTGCTCGCCGCCCGACAGGTCCTGGGCAGCCTGGGTCAGGTCGACGTAGCAGAGGGGCGGAAACAGCACACACCACCAGTTTTTACCCTGGCCGGGCCCGATCACGATCTTCAGAGCCTGGTAGTTGCCTGCAGGAAAGATCACCGACCCGTAATTCTTGACCGGAAAAGCCGTGACTCCGTAGAAAACCTGGACCGGTCTTATCCGACCCGGCCGCCTGCACCGTCTGCTGGGCAACCTGGCGGATCCCCGGCAGCCGGCTGGAGATGACTGCGGCGGCCGCGGATCGCTGGCGGCGCCCTGCAGTTCCGGCCGCAGGTAGTCCAGCACGGCGTCCCGCACCCTGAGCTTCACTGCCTGATCAAAGGGGCTGTCGCTGGCGGCGATCACCCGGAACCGGATGATCCGCCCCAGGCCGATAGTATCCCCGCTCATGCTTGAGCATGCCGGGGAGACCGTTGGCGCCCCTGTCGGAGACTGGGGGGTTGACACTCCCGCCAGAGCCATCCCGGCAAACAGGGCGGCCCGAGCAACAGGGCCAGCGACCACCCGGACGATGATCCTCTTCATGCCTTCTTCGCTTCGAGCTTCTTCCTCATGCTACCCTTCTTCTCTCATGCCGCTTTTCATGCACTTTCCGCACTTCACATCGTCTTCAGACTCAACCACTAACCACTCAATCATCGTTTCGTATTCTTTCCAGTTTATGGCGCTCTTAACCGGGCAAATCGCCAAAAATAAAACCCCTGCCCGGCACCTGAGGTGCCGTGAACAGGGGAATTTGTAGACGTTAGGCGCCGGTTGATTCTGACCTGACCTGCTATGCGCTACACCACGCCTAACAGGCCGGTGAGGAAGGCGCAGGTGCTGGTGGACAGGATATTCGTGCAGGTGGTGGTCGGTGACTGGAAGAAGTTTGCCGTCACCGGCACATTGGCAGTGAGCGTGATCGACCTGGACTCATAGTTGCCGGTAACGGCGGCCACGATCGTGTAATTGCCCGGCGGTACGTTTTCGAGCAAGTAATTGCCGCTGGCGGTGGTAAAGGTATAGGCGATCAGCACCCCGTTGGCATTATAGAGGGCAACGATGGCGTTGGCCTGGGCCACCCCGTTCAGCATCACCTGTGCCGCTGACGCTGGAAAAGAGCGGCATGTTGATGATAACCGACTGGGTGACCGTGATAAACACATCGAGCAGGATGTGCATATCCACGCGGGCATGCTGATCGATATCCCAATTCACGCCGCGGACCTTGACGTAGACATTGACATTCTGGCCGGGCATCGCCGCCGGAATCACGCCATAGTTGGCGTAGGAGACGATCTCGTCCCGCCGGTCCCTGACGTAGTGCTCCCCGGTAACGTAGAGGATCTCCGTGCGCAGCTTGCCGTGAAACATCACCTTGCCATTGATGACGTCCCAGTCCACTTCCATGGGATGCGCATCGATCGACTCCACCCTGAGCACTCCCCGGTGAAAGTGCAGGGTATAGTCGACCTCGGTCTGGGCGTTGACCTCCCCGACGATCTGGGGAACGGTCAACGTGTAATAAGGAGTTGTCATTCCGGTTGTGGTGATCGTAACCGGGTTAGTTACCATCTCATACTCCTGACTAGGGTTGTGGGGACTCACTTCATTACCTCCTTAAAAATTGTAATTCACTTGTGCCTTGCAGGACTGGCCGGATTTGCCAATGGCGCCTCCGAGCGCTGGAGTGCCGCAGCGCCCGGTTTTCAAATCAGGGAATTGCTATCGCCCAGTGTTTGCTTCGCAATGGGAATCGCAGTCTCCGGCGCTATCGGTGACCGCATCAGTTTTAGGATCACACGGGATGTTCATCGTGCTGCCGACCACCAGGTTGTTGGGATCGATGCCGGGGTTGGCGGCAATGATGTGGTCCATGCTGACATGGTACTGTATGGCATACTTGAAGATGGTGTCGCCCGGCTGGATAGTGACAGTGTACTGGATGGCTGCCGGGGGCGCGGTCGGAGCGGTGGAGCCGAAGCGGAAATGGAAGCAACAGGGCACAGTACGGTGTCGATCTGGCTGGTCACCACAACACGGCCTATCAGTTGCAGAATGAGCTCGACCCTGATAAAGTCGGGCGCATGGACATGTCCCGTGGCGTGCTCCAGGATAGCGTTGACATGGCCGACCATCTCCGGCAACGTCCCCGGGATAGGCGATAAAGCTGCGGAACTTGACCCAGGCCTCCATGGCGTGCACCGGCTGTCGCCCTTGTCTGTCAGGCCGACATAGATTGCTTTCAGATGAACAACACCGCCCACGACGACCTTGTCGTTGAGGAGCACGATCTCCTCCCGCGGCACGTGAATCCTGATGATCTTGAGATCCAGCAACTGCTGGGCGCCAGGTTTTTCTTCGGGGACGCGGATATCATCTGTCACCAGCGCCTGGGTGTGAGCCTCACCGACTACCTGCTCCAGCGTGAGGGTCTGCACCTGGTAATTGGGGGCGGTGCTGTCGGTAATGGCGGTGACAATATCGATATCCCTGGTCTTAGTGACGATGACATTGAACGACATGACCAGTTCCACTCTGGCGGTATCCGGGCCGTGGGTATCAAACGACAGGTATTCGATCACATCCTGAACATTGACACGCAGGTCCCTGACATGTATATGCCGGAATCTTCCGGCCAGGTCCGGCAGGGGCACGAACTCGGTGAAGTGATGCCTGTGGTGCATGTGGTGAACCGGCTGGCTGTCCTTTAGAGCAGACATACATGAACTGGAGATGGGCATCGGCCTCGATTATTGCCTGGCCGTCAATGATCTTGGTCTCCACAACGAATACCTCGGCGCCTACGTCCAGAATCCGTTCGATGCCAGGCTTCTCTTCAGGTACCCTGAAGCTGCCCTTGAATAATATCCTGCAGTTGCCCCGTCGTGATAATCTCTTCCACCCGGACCAGCTGTGTCGTGGCCGAAACACCGGGATCGGCTCGACCAGATACATTGATCTCCTGCATCTGGGTTACCCTGGCGTTTACTCTCGATCAGTGCGATCACTTCGTACATGTCCGGCGCAATATGATGGTTGGGCGAATCGCATTGTGCCTGGAGGTCCAGGATCCTGGTGTCGACTCGCGCCACCATGCCGGGAAAACAGCCGGGGATCTCCGCAAACTGGGTGAATTCGATTCTCTCGTGCGTGTAGTGGACCGGCTTGCGGGTCGAGCAGCCCCACGTAAACAACCCCGACATGCAGCCTGCCATGCACGATAACCTTGTCTTCGATGACCTCGATGCGCCCGACTCGGACAAAACCGTCAATGGAAACGATTTGCTCTATGCCCGGCTTACTTTCCGGCACACGAAGCATCTCGCTGATCGTTGCCTGCGTGATCGTCTCGCCAATAACCTGCTCAATCTTGAGCAACTCGCACTTCATTCTCTTCCCTCCTTGCTATAAGCAAGAGTGTTCTCCATTATTTATATGTATCATGGGTTGTAATGTGTAGGGGCTGAGGCCTGTGCCAAATAGAGGAAAAGCGTAAGCCGATTAGTGCAACGAGGCCTGCTTTGCCATGAGCTTGGCACGAGCCGTCCGTAATCCCAGGCTGCCTGAATCGCAGGCCTGGCTAATCTTTCCGGCTCCAGCTCCGCTCACTCCTGGGCTCTTTTCAGCGGCTCCCGCAGTTATGCTCCTCGCCCATCCTTGAAGCCAATCCCGAAGCCGATGTCATACCCCTTGAGGTATCCCTGCTCCCAACCCTGGTTAAAGAGGCCCTCCGATCCTTTTCCCCTCCAGGTAGCCCGCTTCGTAGCCCTCCTGGTAGCCCTGGCGCCGGCCCTGCTCGAGACCTCCCTCGAAGCCCCTTGCCGCACCAAACTTTAACGCCTTGGCAAAGCCGTCCGCGTGTCCATCGGCATACCCCCGGTCATAGGCATCCCCATATTGCAGTTCACGGTACAGAGACCCCCGATCATCGTTGCCGGCTTTGCCCAAAGCTCATCCCCTCCCCCGGGACCTGTCCAGCCAGACGCTCAACCTGTAACCAGCAACTGTGCCAGTCCAACCGCTATAACCGGGGGGTCCGGTCGAAGCTACAGCAACCCCCGGCCCATCCGCCTCTCCGGAGGCGCCGGCTGGCTGCTCTCAACCGCCCCTGCCGCCGGTATGCTCGACCTGGCCTCGCTCAATAAAGACAGGAGGGACATCAACATCTGCGGGTTCAGGTTCTGGCCCTGCTTCTGCAGCAGACCGGATAGCGGATCCGCCCCGGGCGCCCCTCCTCCCAGCATGCCGGCCAGCATGCCGGCCAGGTCGGCGGCCCCGCTCATTCCCGGCCCGGCCTTGGGCGTTGCCCCTGGGCGGGGTTGTTCAGCACGCTGAAAAGATTGAACAGCGACAGAACGGCGATGAGGCTGGGAAAGTCCACCCGCTTTTGCTCCAGGTTGGCCAGCGTGTTTGCCAGCAGCACGTTCAGGCTCAGGCCCTGACCATCCTGCTCGGCTCCCTGTTCCTGCGCCAAACTGATACCCCCCTTATTTCAGGATTCATCAATGGCTACTCCCTACGCTCTCCCTCATTATGTATTCGGCGGAAATGACAGGTGACTACCCAGGGCGCTTCAGGCAGCTTGGACATGAAATGTTTTTTGCGGAGGCAAAATGTAAGCCTACAGGAAAATACAGGTTAAGTGTCGAAAATATGTCAACCGAAAAATAAAATATTAGTAAGAAACATGCGCCGGCCAGCGAGGAGGAAACAGGGTAGTGAAAAAGTTTTTTAAGCCCGCCATCAAGTTTGTCAACCGGTTTACCTACCCTCAGAAGATCATCATCATCTGCGCTCTTTTTGTCCTGCCCCTGGTGGCCACCTTCTACCAGATGAATATTCTGATCAACAGGGAGATCGACCTCGCCCGGAACGAAGGTCGGGAGTGGAATACTGCATTCGCATCCGTGTTCTCCTGGACGACCTGTTCCAGCGCGACCTGATCACAGGTTCTTACCGAAACGGTGAGACTTCGACGCAGGCGGTGCTGGCCGGCACGGATGCCCTGATCGACCATGACCTCAAGCCCCTGGATACGGAAGACCTCAGGCTGGGGAAAACCTTCCAGACGGCGGACCAGTGGAGCGCTATAGTCGCAAATTGGGATTATTTAAAGAACAATGAGTCCACGCTGCAGCCGAATGACAGCCTGAACATGACCAATGAACTCATCGATGACCTGCTGGCCCTGAACACCCAGGTGGCCAATGCCTCCCACCTGACCATGGACACCAACCTGGATAGTTACTATCTGATAGACACGGCGCTGAACAAGCTTCCCTTCGAACTGGAGAAAACAGCGCAACTGACCATCGCCGGCGTCGACATGGCAACAAGCGAAAGCACTGATACCAGTACCAAAATACAACTGGCCCAGACATCCGGCGCCTTGAAGAGTTCCCTTGATTCCCTGCAGAATGGTCTGCAGGTGGTCTATCAGCAAAATCCGGGGCTAAAACCGCAGCTCAACGCTGCCGGTCAAGGCCAGATAAACTCCACCATGCAGTTTCTGGATACGGTCAACACGGACCTGGTCGGAGCGTCCACTGTCACCGTCCAACCGTCGGATATCTACGACATCGGCCTGGCATCCCTATCGGCCGGCTTCCAACTCTACGACACATCCCTATCCACCCTTGACGGCATGCTCCGGCAGCGCATCGACAGTCTGGCCAGGCCACCGGCTGCAGGTGATCTTCTTCCTCCTGTTCATGCTGGCGCTGATCTCCTATCTCTTGCTGGGCTTCTACCTCTCATTCATCCGCACCACCAGGCAGCTCAGATCGGCCTCTGCCCGGATCAGCCAGGGCGATCTGATCCTTCAGCCTGACCGTCTATACCAGGGATGAGCTGGGCCAGGTGGTCCGGGACATGAATACCGCCATACAGAACATGCGCAACCTGATTAACGGCGTGCTGGCCGGCGCCAGTACTCTGAACGCCTCCACCCAGGAAATGTCAGCCATGGCAGAACAGGTTGCCGCCCAGACCCAGATCCGTCAGCATGGCGGATCGAGGAGATCAACAGCGGAGTAGTGGCCACCTGCGCCGCCGCCGAGAAGATCATGACCTCGGGAGAAGAGATCACCGGCGCCACCTCTCAACTGGCCGCCAAGGCCAAACAGGGCAACAGCACCGCCGGCGAGGCAGCCAGGCGCGCCCAGCTAGTGCGGAACGAAGCGGAGCAATCGCTGGACGAAGCGTCAAGCATCTATCGTGAGCAACAGGGCCGTATCCTCAAGGCGATCGAGGATGGCAAAGTGGTGGCCGAGATCGGCAAGATGGCGGAGGTCATCTCGGAGATCGCCGGTCAGACCAACCTGCTCGCCCTGAACGCTGCCATCGAAGCCGCCCGGGCGGGAGACCATGGCCGGGGCTTTGCCGTGGTAGCCGGGGAGGTGCGGAAACTGGCCGAGCAGTCCGCGATCGCCGTATCCAGCATCCCGACCCTGGTCAAGCAGGTGCAGGCTGCCTTCAAGGGCCTGTCAGACAATGCCGGGGCGCTGCTCAAGTTCGTCGAGGAACGGGTCGACCCCGATTACCGGAGCTTTTTAAGAGCGGCATCCAACACGAGAGTGACGCCCGGGCCACTCGGTCTCCTGGTGGCCGAGTTTGCCGCCAGTTCCCAACAGATCAACTGCTCTATCGCCCAGGTCCAGCAAGCCATCCAGTCAGTGACCGCCATTGCTGAGCAGTCTGCTGCCAGCACCCAGGAGATCAACGTCAACATCTCCGAAACTACGCAGGCAGTTGAGGAGGTGGCCAGTCTGGCCACGGCCCAGGCCGAACTCGCCCAGCAGTTCACCCCCTGGTCCAAAAATTCAAGGTCTAACAATTCAGAAGGGAAGACAGTAGATTCGAACCCCGGCACTAATAGATTGCATCGCTATTACTGCACTCATATGCTTAAAGGTTAAACAGGTCGTCGATCCAGGGGATGTTCCCCAGTACCTTCCGGACCTCCGCCCGGACCACATCCCGGGCCTTCAGGAAAGCGTCGTTGATCGCCTCGGCCACCTGTTGTTCCAGGGCGGAAACGTCCCGGGCCAACTCCGGGTTGATCGACCACCTTGGCAACAGCTGGCATCACCGGCGATCCTGATCCGGACATCGCCTTTCTGGGACACTCCCTCCACGGACTTCTGCTGGAGGCCGTCAATCAGCCTCATCAAAACCGGCTTCAACAAATAATCCGATATACCCAAAGCCTGCTCATCCGGCATGTTTTCAACCTCCTATTTTGACACGTGCTCCTCTCTCACTCTTTCAATCGCTACCAGACCGTGCAGAGGGATGGGCAGCGCCTCCAGCGCCGCCTTGCGCCCCCCTTCGATCAATTCCAGGGCATGAGAAAAATCACCCAGATCGGCATGCACCAGCGGCGGATGGATCACCAGGTCTGCCATGGCCAGGTTATACTCCCCCACCTGTTGGGTCATCACGGCAACGCTGCGCATGATCACCTGGAGGATGCCCCGGGGCTCGGTGACGACATTCCTCTCGATCAGGTTGACCGCCAGTCACCGCCCGCGCCCCCATCTGGCGTGCCAGCAGTGCCGGCACGGTTTCCGCCACGCCCCCGTCCACCAGGAGCATCCCCTTGAAGGCCACCGGCTCGAAAACTCCGGGAATGGCGGTGGTGGCCTGGACCGCCAGGCCGAGCGGGGCCTCACGGACAAAGAGGGTGCCGGGCGGCGCCTCTGACAGCGCCCGGTTGGTGAAGACCACCCGGTTCCCGCTGATCAGGTCCACCGCCACCAAACCCAGCGGCATAGTCACCTGGGCGATGTTCTTCTTTCCGGTGAAGTTTTCCACGTATTCCCGGATCAGCGCTCCGGTGAGCAGGCCCCGGGGCAACAGGTACATGGCCTCCAGCATATCTTTGAAGAACCGCAGCAACATCAGCAAAAAGGTGCCGGTAGTGAAGTTGCTTTCAAACAGGTCCTCCCGCTTCATTTCCATTGCCATCTCACGCAGGCTGGCCGGGCTGACTCCGGCTGCGTACAGGGCGGCCACAAATCCCCCGGCGCTGGTCCCGGTAATGAGACCGGGCCTGATGCCGTTCTGCTCCAGGACCTCGAGGACGCCGATGTGCGACAATCCCAGCATCGAGCCGCCTCCCAGGGCTATACCAAGGTGATGCTGCCTCGACTTTCACACCATATCAACACCCAGATGGTCACATACCGTCGGAATGGGGTTGAAGACGGTATATTCATTGGAGCCGGCAAACAACAGCCCGACCGCCCGATTGTCTTTGTCCAGGATCAGGGAACCGCTGTCCCCCGGCAGCGACTTTCAGCTCCGCCATCACCTGGTCGTTGAAGCGCACCACATCATTGCCGTGACCCATATTCACGTTCAGAGAGACCTTGACCGCCTTGACCGTACCAGTGGTCAGGCCGGAGGTGCGCCCGCTCTTCTTGACCTGAATACCCGGAGCAATCTCCCCGGTGCCTTTGACCACGCCCGATTTCCAGGATCTCCGGGCTGATCAGCTCCGGCTTCGCCGGCCGGGCGAGGGCGCAGTCCACCAGGTTGGTATGCCCCAGGGTTTCCAGGCGCAGGTTGTAGCTGGGGCGCACCGTCTTGATCACCGCATTGGCCGCCTTGACTCCCATGGACGCAATCTTGCAGTCCACGTCCTTGTTGTAGCGGGAGAAGGGAACATACCGTACCAGGTGCCCGATCAGGTCGTCGCCGGAGCCCCCGTCATAGCTGCCCGGCTGGTACACCGGGTCGCCGACCTTGGATTTGCCGTCGTGCCCGTCGGTAGCATTGGCCAACACGTGGTTGTTGGAGAGAATCAGCAATTCATCGGTCTTCCGGTCCTTGACCACCGCCCCGAAGGTCCCGGCAGTCACCTTGTAGTGGCCGATGCTCACCCCGGGAACCGCCGGGCGCAGCTTTTCGGTCCGTCCCAGCAATTGGATCTCCCCCACCTCGATGACGTCCGTGGCCTTGCCGGCAATCCGCTTTGGGATGATATCGTCAATTCCCAGCGCCTCGAGCCGGAACCTTCTTATCCACGAAAAAAATAACGGCCGGCTCTTCCGTCTCCAGCCGGCCACGCTTCTTATAGCCAATACCCACACCGATAACGTTGGGCAGCCCTGTGAAACGGCTCTCGGCCACCTCCAGGGACCTGAACATGTTTTTCATTAAATCTCCCTCCAAAAATTTAAATATCATCAACGAGATTTCCCCTCCCTCCAAGGCAGGGGATCGTCGCAAGAGCTTCGCAAGCCGGGGCAAGGTTCGACGAATCAGGATGCCGGCGCTTTTGCAGCGGGGTAATGCACCATTGTAGTATATTCGGCAGTGTGGCTGGTTGGTGCCAATAGCGGCCGCTGTTGCGTGACTGCATGATCAAAGCGGCAGCCGGCCGGCCATTCAACCGGGTGGTAGCCGCTGTCATCCCGCCGCATGGGGACATTCCCCAAGTGGGGGTGGGTATTACGGCGGGTGGTCATCTGTGATAAATTTGCCTGCAAACTGCAGGTTTATTTTTTGATCACTCAGTCCCGGCAGTCCAACCAGGCAACCAGTTGATCGACCCGGTTCTGCGCCGAGGCCGCGGCCTCCCTGCAGACATGGCCCATGTCGCTGCGGCCAGCCTGTCGCCCAACTCCTTGTAAAATTGCAGGATCGCCCTCTCGTAGGCCAGTGTCCGTTGAAGCTGCTCCATGATGCTTGTCGCCATTACGAAATCCTCCCTTGAAGACTGGCGCCATTCCAGGCGTTCATTTGATCCATCACACTGTTCAACTAGTTCTTGGCTTCAGTGGGGGATTGTCTTACCCCCGCTGAAGCGCTCTTATCCCGCTTCAAAGAAGCAGGGGCACCGGAGCGGGTAGCCCTTGGTTAATATATGCAAGAGGGGATTTCTATGGTTAGCGACGAGGTGTAGATAAAAAAAGAAACCCTCTTTTACGGAGGGTTTCCGGTCTTGCTTCCTATACTTATCTTGGCAGATTTACCCGCGTGCCAAGGCGATCTTGATATCTCCGCCCTGTGGCATACCGTCAGTTCCACACTCTCGGTCAGTACATCGGTATAGCTGAAGGAAACGCGGCGCTGAAGCCTCTTCTCTTCCAGTTTGATGATAAAAATGTTTGGGTAGGTGCACTCCAGGACGCCTTCTTTTCTACAACCTTGTTTCGCCCTTTAAATGACTTCAGCCTGACACGATTACCGACAAAAGAATCGATGTCTTGCTTGATGCTTGCAAGCACCTGTTTAGTAGCCATGAACCCACCTTCTTATATCAATTTGTCATAAACAGCCCTACAAAAACCATCTTGAAATTATAACATTTTTTAAGCTTCCAGTCAATTGTTGTTTTTGGGCTGTTTCAGGCCTCGTCAGCAGGGTGGGGTGGGTTCTCTCTACTCTCTTCCTCTTGCTATAACGTGCCTGCTGGATGCGAGGATGTCCAAGCCGGAAGCTTCTTCGAGGTTTGCACGCCGCCGATTCCCCAGGGCCCGTTGTCATGGTATCGGACAAGAATTTGGGCAATGAAATTTTCTCGTAAATCGAGGTAAAGGCAATGTTCTGAGCGACCAGCAACGGGTCCAGGGCATGGATCAACACCCGCTTCGGGGCGCTGGCGAAATTTGCCCCCGCCTCGATCAGTGCCTCAAAATAGGACTTGCAGCCGCCCGCGATGATGATCAGGTTATCCAGGTCCGGTTGTTGTCTCACAGCCTCCCGGCTTCACTGTTACCAATTCCCCATCCGTCATTGTTTCGGGAACAGCCAAAGATTCGACAGCGATGATGCTTACAATCAATGGGATTGTCCATGCTGTAAATATCGATGGAAGTTTTATCGATACTCTGTCGATGTCCGAAGGATTGAATACGATCACAATTGCCGCAGTCGATGCAGCCGGAAATACAAGTTCAATTGTCCGAACGATAAGGCTTGATACCCAGCCTCCGGTTCTCGTTTTAAAATCTCCTGTTGACGGTCTCATAACCAATCTTCCCGCAATAACTGTCGGCGGCATGGCCGCAGCGCCGCTCGGACTGTTGGCTAACAACATGCTACCAGTGGCGCTCCAACACTGTCAATTAATCTTCCGTGCCGCTGCCCGCTGCAAAAAGAAGGTCGGACTGCCTGGGCACCGGGGCGAATGGCTCTGGGCCTGTGATTTTTTCCAATTCCGGGTAGGACTCCCGCAAAGTTTCAGGCACGCGCACCGGCTGGTTCCTGATCAGCCTGATTAGCTGCAGCGCGTTAGCGATGGCTTTGCCCTGGAAATGGTTATT
>CAVYEE010000039.1:0-16582 GCA_963767365.1 uncultured Peptococcaceae bacterium | reverse complement strand
GAGTCGCTGATCAATATTGACCATCATATCAGCAATACCCGCTTCGGCGCGGTCAATGTTGTTGATGCCGAGGCCTCCGCTACAGGAGAAGTCCTTTACCTGATAATGTCCGGCCTGGATATCGGGATCTCTCACGAGGTGGCAACCAATCTGTATACTGCCATTGTCACCGACTCCGGCTTCTTTCAGGCCGAGAATACTACTTCCCGATGCCATCTTATGGCCTTGATGCTTCTTGAACTCGGGCGCCGACCTTCGCTGGCGCGCAATTGTCTCAACGAACAGAAAACCCTATCCAGCCTTCGCCTTTTGGAAAAAGGGCTGTCCACCCTGGCGCTGGAACAGGATGGCCAGATCGCCTGGATAGCGATGACGAGGCGCTTTTTCGAGGAGACTGGCTGTGGTTTGGAGGACAGTAATTTCATCAATTACCCGAAGTCCATCGCTGGTGTAGAGGTAGGGATCCTCTTCAAGGAGATCGAAGATCACGAGATCCGTGTCGGGTTCCGTTCCAAGAGTTTTGCGGACGTCAATCTCCTAGCCG
Organism: uncultured Peptococcaceae bacterium; assembly: GCA_963767365.1. GTDB lineage: Bacteria > Bacillota > DSM-12270 > Thermacetogeniales > Thermacetogeniaceae > Palsa-1188. Next base: position 16,038 of record CAVYEE010000039.1, on the reverse strand, counting down.
GGCGCTTTGGAGGGGGAGGCACGAGAGAGCTGCGGGATGTACCGTCAGGGGTACCCTGGCGGACGTGGAGGCTCTCGTAGTCAGAACTACCAGGAATCCTTGATGAGATGCGGGAAGTGGGCCTCGCACCTCCCACATCCCAGAGGTGAGGGCTCATGGACGGGCTGATTAACATCTTAAAACCACCGGGGTCAACGTCCCACGATGTGGTTGCATACTTGCGCAAGTTATTCAAGACCCAGAAGATCGGCCACACAGGCACCCTGGACCCGGGGCGGCAGGAGTACTGCCGGTTTGTGTCGGACAGGGCACCAGGATGGTCGAATATCTGATCGACAAGAAAAAAACCTACCGGACCGAGATTACCTTCGGTATAGAAACTGATACTTATGATGCCGGGGGAAAGGTCGTCAACAGGCAGGACCTGTTTCCCTGTCATATGACCGGATGATCGATGTGCTGAACGGCTTTGTCGGCGAGATCAAGCAGATCCCGCCTATGGTCTCTGCCCTGCACTCAAAGGGAATGCGGCTCTACCAGTTGGCCAGGCAGGGAAGAACCGTGGAACGCAAGCCGCGGCGTGTTACTCTTTACGAACTGAAGCCCGTGCGTTTCTGCGATACCGGGCCTTGCCCGCGTCTGCTGCTGGATGTAACCTGTTCCAAGGGAACCTACATCCGGAGCTTATGCGCTGATATCGGAAGAATGCTGGGCTGCGGAGCCTACCTGTCGTTTCTGATCAGAACCGCCAGCGGCCCTTTCGCAATTAAAGATCTTATACCCTGGAAAAGATCAGGGAACTATTGGATTTGGGAGATCGATCTTTTCTGCTTCCGATTGATTACGGTCTATCGGAGATCCCGGTCCTGACCGTTAAAGAAAAGGCTGTAGCCACCGTCAGAAACGGCCTCCCGCTCTCACCTTCGGGTATCTGCGGAGGAGTCGGCAACAGCAACCTGCCTCCCTTTGTACGCCTCTATGGGCCGGAAGGTATACTTTTAGCCCTGGGTAAGTTTCAGGGACAGACGAACGGCGCCTGGTCATATAAAATGACCAAAGTATTTAACCTTAACAAGCGAAGAAAGTTATAAAGTAGGAGTTCTGAAATGGAAGTATGGCATAGCCTGGAGACTGTTCCGTATCCCAGAAAAGCAATTGGTTTTGGCCCTGGGCAATTTTGACGGATTACACCGCGGTCACCGGAACCTCTTAAATAATATGGTTAAGTATGCCAGGCAGGAAGGAAAGACCCCCGGAGTCTTTCTTTTTAATCCCCACCCCCAGCACTATTTAAACCCTGCCGGAAGTCCCAAGATGCTGCTGGATCTGGAAAAAAAACTGGAAATCATGGCTCTGCTGGGAATTGAAGCGGCTTTTGTGATTGCTTTTGACAGTAACATGGCATCACTCAGCGCCGAAGAGTTTGCTAAGACGATTCTGGTTGAAAAGTTTAAGGTTGCCGGTGTCTTTGTGGGTTTCAATTATAGGTTTGGGCATCAGGCTTCGGGAACGACGGAACAACTAACATCTTACGGAGAACGGTATGGTTTTTTGGTTGCCGTGACCCCACCGGTCTTCGTCAACGGTGTCTTGGCAAGCAGCACAACCATCAGGACGGCCCTGGAAGCTGGTGATATTGACCTGGCGCAGCAACTGTTGGGTTACTGGCCTATCATCAGGGGGATGGTGGTGCCGGGAGACAGCCGCGGCAGGCTGCTCGGATTTCCCACCGCCAATGTCGCTACCGCCGGGGAACTGATCATCCCCTGTCCAGGTGTTTATGCGGGTTCAGCAAAAATCGCCGGCGGTCGTTACACCACGGTGGTTAACATCGGTTCCCGTCCTACTTTTGTAGATAGCCGGGAAATAGTTATTGAAGCCCACCTCCTGAAATTTAGCGGGTCTGCATATGGGGAGCGCATTGAGATCGAACTCTTTAAAAGATTGCGCGTGGAAAAGCGTTTTAAGTCTGCGGAGGAACTGGCGCTGCAGATCGAGAAGGATATTCAGGAAACTGTTATTATTGAGAAGCAGGAATTTTGCAAACTTCATAATGGTTGATTTTTAATAGGATAATATGTAATAATTAGCTTATAGCAAAAGGAAGAGGGAACCGACCCCTGTTCTGACGGCTGATAACTTAAAAGCGACTGCTAGGAGGAATCGAGGATGGCTTTTAGCGCCACCGCAAAAAAAGGGATCATCGAAAAATTTAAAATCCATGAACGGGATACGGGCTCTCCGGAGGTTCAAATTGCGCTCCTCACTGAAAGGATTACCTATCTGAACGAACACTTGAAGATACACCGGAAGGATCACCATTCAAGAAGAGGCCTCCTGAAAATGGTCGGCCAAAGGCGGGCGCTTTTGAACTACCTGAAAACGAATGATCCCCTCCGGTACAGGGTGATCATCGATAAACTGGGCTTGCGGCGCTAGGTTTAATCCGCCGGGCAGCCACCAACAGGCCGGGTATCCGTTTAACCGGGTGCCCGCTTGGTGAGCACAGCGCTTAACGGGTACCACTCCCAGCATGTGAGGATCATTCAGTAAATTGGTAATATGAGCAATGCCTTCCCAGGTGGATTGAGTGCTGGGTGGGTTGAAACACACAAGCAAGGCGGAGTTGTGCGGGGAGAGCGGTTTGCCGCTCTTTCCGACTGTTAGGTAAGGGGACTAACCTCTTCGAGAAATGTCCCTATATACGGGAATATTTTGTGGCTAGTGGTCAACCATTAGGGAAAAGATCAATAGTGTTGGTCGTTAATAATTACATGCAGAGCAGCATGCATCCAAAGGCCAAAGAATTGGGAAGTGAGATGCCACACCTCACACATCCCAAAATTAGGAGGTAGATCATGCAAGTTTTCCGTACGACTCTGGGAGGTAAAAATCTGACAGCCGAAATTGGAAAAGTGGCCAAGCAGGCCAATGGCTCGGTTATGGTTCGCTACGGTGATACCGTTATCCTGGTGACGGCAACGGTCTCCAGGGAGCCGCGCCAGGGAATCGACTTTTTCCCGCTGCTGGTTGACTATGAAGAGCGTCTCTATGCAGTTGGAAAAATTCCCGGTGGGTTTATCAAGCGGGAGGGCAGGCCCAGTGAAAAGGCAATCTCTCTATGAGGCTGATCGACAGGACAATCCGGCCGCTGTTCCCTTATGGGTTCAGGAATGACGTTCAGGTTGTAGCCACTGTCCTCTCCGTGGATCAGGATTGCTCTCCGGACGTGACGGCAATGATTGGCGCCTCAATTGCTCTCTCGGTATCGGACATCCCCTTCTCGGCCCCATTGCCGGCCTGATCGTGGGCCGGGTTAACGGAGAGTATGTCATTAACCCGAATCTGGAACAGGCCGAGCAGAGCGAGATGCACCTGGTAGTTGCCGGAACCAGGGATGCGGTGATGATGGTGGAGGCCGGGGCCAAAGAAGTGCCTGAAGAGGTCATGCTGGAAGGTATTGCCTTCGGCCACCAGGTGATAAAGGATATCATCGCTTTCCAGGATGAGATCGTTGCCCAATTGGGAAAACCGAAACTGGAGATCCCGTTTTATCAGATCGAAGCGGACCTGGACCGGTTGGTCCGTGACTATGTCAGCGATAAGGTGGTTGTGGCCGTACGCAATCCGGACAAGCTCACCAGGCAGGAGGCCATCGACCGGCTGGAAGGGGAGACCGGGGAGCATTTCCTGGAAGCTTACCCGGAGCAGGGGAAGGACGTCAAGGAGATCTTCCATAATGTTCTAAAAGAGACGGTCAGACAGATGATTCTGGATGAGCAGGAGCGGCCGGATGGCAGAAGACTAAACGAAATCAGGCTGATTACCTGTGAGGTGGGGATCCTGCCACGCGCCCACGGTAGCGGATTGTTTACCAGGGGCCAGACTCAGGCTTTGACCGTAGCCACCCTGGGAGCGGTCAGCGAGGAGCAGATTCTGGACGGTCTCGGTGTGGAGGAATCCAAGAGATATATGCACCAGTATAACATGCCGCCATACAGCGTCGGTGAGACCAGACCGATGCGGGGGCCCGGGCGGCGGGAGATCGGACACGGCGCCTTGGCGGAACGCGCCCTATTGCACGTGCTGCCAAAGGAAGAGGTTTTTCCGTATACTATCCGCCTGGTTTCAGAGATCCTTGAATCCAACGGCTCCTCCTCTATGGCCAGCGTCTGCGGGAGCACCCTGGCCTTGATGGACGCCGGGGTGCCAATCTCGGCCCCGGTGGCTGGGATCGCCATGGGGCTGGTAACCGGCGAGAATAGGTTCGCAGTCTTGAGCGACATTCAGGGTATTGAAGACGCCTTGGGGGACATGGACTTCAAGGTGGCCGGCACCGCCAAGGGAGTCACTGCCCTCCAGATGGACATCAAGGTCAAGGGTGTCTCTGTGGAAGTCTTGAAAAAAGCGCTGGATCAGGCAAGAGAGGGACGGATGTTCATTCTGTCTAAAATATTGGAAACTCTTCCAGAGCCGCGCCCGGAACTCTCTCAATATGCGCCCAGGATTATCACGATCACCATTGACCAGGATAAGATTCGGGATGTGATCGGGCCCGGTGGCAAGATCATCCGCAAGATCATTGAAGACACCGGCGTCCAGATCGACATCGAGGATGATGGCAGGGCTTATATAGCAGCCAACGATGTCGAGGCAGGTAAGAAAGCGCTGCATATCATCGAGTGTCTGATTCAGGACGTGGAAATAGGTAAGATCTATATGGGCAAGGTTACCCGGCTGATGGATTTCGGTGCCTTCGTGGAGATCATTCCTGGCGTGCTGGGCCTCCCGGGCAAGGAAGGCCTGGTGCATATCTCTCAGTTAGATGAGCAAAGGGTCGGCCGGGTACGCGACGTGCTCAAAGAAGGAGACGAGATCATCGTCAAGGTCACCGAGATCGACAAACAAGGGCGCATCAACCTGTCCCGTAAAGAGGCATTGCGCAGCATGCAAAAGAAAAACGAACAATAGCAACAAACCAAATTAACAAACCAAATATCTTCCTTCCCCTGAGAATATTAATTAAAGGAGACAAACAATAGGGGGTAAGGAAGTGTTTGTTTTTTATACCCGAAAAATGTCAATCCTCATCTTTATGGGTTCCATCATCACCCTTGGCGTCCTTGGCATCGGTCTCGCCTTCCATCAAAGCCGGCAGGTCTTTAAGGCAGAAGTTCCCATCACACAGGGTAATACGGCTAAAAAATGCGTATCCATTTCGGTTAACGTCGACTGGGGGCAGGAGTATATACCCGATATGCTGGAGATCCTTCGTCAACACCATGTGCAGGCGACGTTCTTCATTACCGGACGCTGGGCAGAGACAAACGGCCAACTGGTCCAGCAGATCGACCTCGGCGGGGCAAGACATCGGCAACCACGGATTCTCACATCAACACGTCAACGACCTGACACTGGATGAAAACATGGAGGAGATCAGGCAGACCGAGGACGTGCTCTACCAACTCACCAAAAAACACGCCAAGTTCTACGCTCCTCCCTACGGGGAGTATAACGATACGGTGCTCGACGCCGCCGCCAGATCAAACCTGCGCACGGTGCTGTGGAGCATTGACACCGTAGACTGGCAAAATCCCACTCCCCAATGGATTATCGATCGCGTCGAAAAGATGACTCGGAGCGGGGCGATTATTCTGATGCATCCCACTCTGGTGACCGTCAAGGCGATGCCCGATCTTCTCACGACCCTGGAGGAACAGGGGTATGAAATTGTACCTTTGGAGAAACTACTATACTGAGTGATTAATAACAATTTATTGGACTTGCTGCACTAGTAATCAGCGAATCAAATAATGTTCAAGCCGGAGGTTTCGTAAGAAAGAGATGCAGAGACGGCCAGCGGCCGTGTTAACTGCTGCGGCTTTTTTTGGTTTTCTGTGCGGTATTTGCCACTCTAGGCGCCGGCGTGTACCCGGCATCGGCTCAGTCGCCGGAGATGCCCGGCCTTTCGGCCAGGGCTGCCGTGTTAATGGATTATCAAACTGGAGGCGTGCTCTACAGCCGTATGGCATCTGCAAGGCTGGCGCCGGCCAGCACCACCAAGGTGCTTACGGCATTGCTGGGGTTGGAACTCGGTCGGCCTGGCGAGGTCGTAACCGTTAGCCCGTATGCATCAGGAACTGAGGGCACCAGCCTGTACCTGAGCCCAGGATCGAGCTTTGACCTGCGGGACCTGATCGAGGGGGCGCTGGTCAATTCGGGTAATGACGCCGCAGTGGCCATCGGAGAACACCTGGCAGGAAGCGAAGACATGTTTGCGTCCCTGATGACGTACAAGGCCGAGACTCTCGGCGCCGTCCGGAGTAATTTTGTGAACCCCCACGGCCTCGATAACCCCCGGCATTATTGTACGGCTTATGATCTAGCGCTGATCACCCGCTATGCTCTGAGCGACCATCTCTTCAAGCAGTTTGTCCAGACCAGGGACGATGTGATCTACGAGAAAAAGACCAATACCCCTGTGTATCTGAGCAATACCAACCGGCTGCTCGGGAGTGACAAGAACACCGGGTTCAGGATTATCGGCGTGAAAACGGGCACTACAAGCAGCGCCGGACAGTGTCTGGTAGCAGCTGCCGAAAAAAATGGCCAGGTGCTGATAACCGTGGTTCTGGACAGCGCCGACCGCTATACAGACACCCGGCAACTATTGCGCTTCGGTTATGAGCAGTGTCATTGGTACAAATTCCCTAAGGGCAAGGGTCTATTTGCGGCGCCGGTGACGGGTGGCGATCGACACTTGGCAATGGTTGCCCCGAGCGAAGATGTTTGCTTTGCGGTAAGCCCGCAAGAGGATCCCCTGCTGGAAAAAGAGGTGGCGATCGGCGGCCGCTCAAAGCACCACTTCCTTCAGGAGCCATGGTCGGCAAGATCGATTTTTACTTGGGCGACCATTTTCTCTTCGGAACCAACCTCTTAACCTTGACACCGGTTACAAAAAAGTCCATCCTAATAAAGAAATCGTAAACACTCAGGAGTCAGGAGACGTATAGATAAGATTCTGACTACTAACGATTGCTGACAATACTGCAGGAGGAAAAGGATGTATCAGAAGGTGGTGCTTGAAAACGGTACCCGGATTGCCGTGGAGGAGATGCCCGGCGTTCGCTCGGTGGCTTTGGGGATCTGGGTGGGAACAGGTTCACGATATGAGAACCCTGCCGAAGCAGGGATCTCCCACCTGATCGAACACATGATCTTCAAAGGTACTGCCAGGAGAAGCGCCAGGCAGATCGCGGAGGCGATCGAATCGGTGGGAGGCCAGATGAACGCCTTCACCGGCAAGGAATACACCTGCTTTTATGCCAGGGTGGTTGATGAGCACCTCTCCATTGCTATTGATGTCCTGGCGGACATGTTCTTCTCATCCCTTTTCAAAGAAGATGACATCGAACGGGAAAAGAAGGTCGTCCAGGAGGAGATCCGGATGTACGAGGATACCCCGGACGAGATCGTCCACGACCTTTTTGCGCAGATGGTCTGGTCAGGCCACCCGCTAGGGCGCCCGGTGATCGGGACCATGGATTCGGTGGCCGGACTTTCCCGGGAGGCAATACTGGACTACTACCAGAGGCAATATTGCCCCGGCAACCTGGTCCTGGCGCTGGCTGGCAATCTGACTGCCAATGCATGCCGTAGCGGCTTTGCGGCCGCTTTTCGAGGGCGCAAGTGCAGTTTCTCCGGAGAACCGGACCCGGATTCCAGAAACCAGGGCGGCCGTGAAAAGCATCGCCAAACCCCTGGAGCAGGTGCATTTCTGCATGGGTGTGCCCGGCTTGTCCCAGCACGATGACCGGATCTACACCCTGCAGATCATCAACAACATCCTCGGAGGGGGTTCGAGTTCCACGGCTGTTTCAAAAAATCCGTGAGGAGCGGGGCCTGGTCTATGCTATTTACAGCTACTTTACAGCGTTCAATGACACCGGTCTGTTCACCGTTTATGCCGGCACCAACGCTGACAACCTGAGAGACGTGCTGGAGCTTACCTGGCGGGAGATCGATCAACTGCTGGATGACGGGATCACCCTGGAGGAACTAGCCAGAACCAAGGAGCAGATCAAGGGAAGCCTGCTCCTGGCCTCGGAAAGCGTTACCCATAGAATGCACCGGCTGGGTAAGTCGGAAATCACCTACAACCGGTTGATCAGCCCGGAAGAAGTGCTGCAGAAGATCGCGGCCGTCACCAGGGAGGATGTGCTGTCTCTGGCGCGGGAGTTACTGTCGCCGGACCGATTCTCGATAACCATGATCGGCGCCCTCCAGGAAGAACCTGAGCGCTTGCCCTGGAACCGGTAAGAAGCATAATTGCGCCGGAACGAGCATAATATTGCGAAGGACAGGCACTTGAGAGGTGAGAGCAGTGAGGACACTTCTCGCCTCCCAAAATGGAGGGGAGCACCGGGATATGAGACTTAGCGAACTTGAAGGAAAAGAGATGATCAATCTTTACGATGGCGGACGCCTGGGAACTGTTGCGGAATCAGACATGATCATCGACCCCGAATGCGGAGAGATCGAGTCTGTCATCATCCCCCGCCGCTCGAACTTTTTCAACCTCTGGACAGACCGTCAGGAGATGATTGTTCCCTGGAAAACCGTGAAAAAGATCGGCAGCGAGGTGATCATCGTCGACCTGGATCAGACCTATTCGATCTATAAACAGTATACGTAAGAGATGCCAGAAGCAAGAAAACAAAAGACCATGTATGCAGACCCGGTGAAACCGGGTTTTTTATTGACAGAGGGCGATATTTATATGAAAATAGGGGCAGATTACGATTCAACTAGTTCTTGGCTTCAGTGGGGGAAGACAATCCCCCACTGAAGCTTAGAAATAGTTAACTAGAGGCGTAGCCGCTCTTATCCCACCGCTTCAAAGAAGCGGGCGCATTAGAGCGGGTAGCCCTCGGTAGATCATTTTTTGTACTCCCAAATGGGTTGGCGAAGGGATGGCGCGGATGGGCGAGATCATCAATGTGATTATATCCGGTGCGGCGGGGAGGATGGGGCAGGAAGTAACCAGGGCGGTTTTGAATGATCCCGATCTGGCCCTGGTTGGCGCCATCGATATCAAACAGACCGGGAGCGATGCGGGTAGACTGGTCGGGTTGCCGGATTGCGGGATTCTCATCAGCGACAACTTGCAGGCAGTTGCTCCAGGGCAAAGAGGTAAAACCCGGAGAGACCGTACTGGTAGACTTCACTAATGCACAGGCGGCGGCAAAAAATGCCAAACTCGCCCTGAAAGCAGGAGTGGCGCCGATTATCGGCACTACCGGCCTGGATGAAGCAGAGATCGAGGAGTTGCGCAAAGCTGCGAAAAAGGCCAAGACTGGCGTGCTGATCGTTCCCAACTTTACCCTGGGCGCCGTCTTGATGATGAGTTTTGCCCGTCAGGCTGCCCGCTACTTTCCGAATGTGGAAATCATCGAACTGCACCACGACCAGAAGATCGACGCTCCTTCCGGCACCGCCCTGCTCATGGCGCAGAGCATCAGCTCGGAGAGAAAGCCCTTTCATCAGGGTCACCCGCAAGAGTATGAGAAACTGGCCGGGGTCAGGGGTGGAGACTGGAATGGCATCAGGATGCACAGCGTTCGACTGCCAGGACTGGTAGCGCACCATGAGGTTATTTTTGGAGGGCCAGGACAGATGTTGACCATTCGTCATGACTCCCTCAGCAGGGAATCATTCATGCCCGGTGTCATTCTGGCCATCAAAAAAGTGCACCAGATCCAGGGGGTTAACATCGGCCTGGAAAAGGTCCTGCCCTGACCGATGCTAACCGCTCTAATGCCCCCGAATCACCTACTCCTTTCCTCTCTCATATATTGTTAATGCCAATAATCAGGGAAAGGAGGGGGACTATTTGGGTATAGATCTGACCGGAATCGTGATCTCCGTTATTGGGGGAGACAGGCGCAGCCTGATCTTGATGCAGGAACTCGTAAGCCTTGGCGCCAGGGTCAAGGCAGTGGGATTTCTCGCCTGTGAGGAATTAAAGCAGGTTGAACTGGTAACTGATCTTGGAACTGCCGTGAGCGGCGCCCAGGTGCTGATCCTGCCGATGCAGGGAACGGACCTGGATGGCAATGTCAAAACCCTGGACAATAATGTCTTGCCCCGGCTGACGCGGACGATTGCCAATGCTATCCCCAGCGGCACTGTCTTTATCATTGGCGCTGCCAGGGAATTTTTACACCGGTGGGCAACGGCCTATGGCTGGAAGCTGCTGGAGATCAGCCGAAATGGATGATGTGGCGATCCTGAATTCCATCCCTTCAGCAGAAGGGGCGATCCAGATCGCCATGGAGCATACTGCCAATCACTATCCACGGCAGCAAGTCCTTTGTGCTGGGTTTTGGAAGGCTGGGCAAGACGTTGGCGCGAATGCTGGCCGGGATTGGCGCCATCACAACGGTAGCTGCCAGAAAAAGCGCGGACCTGGCCCGGATCTACGAGTTGGGTTACCGCCCTGTTCCTGTTTAACCAGTTGCAGGACTACATACAGGAAGCGGAGATCATTTTCAATACGGTGCCGCAACTGGTATTGGATGAGAAAATGCTGTACCTGATCAGGAAAGACGCCCTGATCGTCGATCTGGCAGCCAACCCTGGTGGAACGGACTTTAAAGCTGCACAAGAACATGGGATCGATGCACTACTGGCCTCAGGGCTGCCGGGAAAGGTGGCGCCGACGACCAGCGGCCGGATCCTGGCCCGGGTAATTCCCCCGCTTATTCTCCGTGAATTGCCACAATGCTCTTTACGAGGATGAGCCGAGGGAGGTGCTTGGAGTGCGACTGAAAGGGATACGTTTGGGTTTTGTCGTTACCGGCTCTCATTGTACTTTGAAGGAAGTGCTTGACGAGATGGAAAAGCTGGTCGCAGAAGGAGCAGAGATCACGCCGGTGGTTTCCTATGCGGTCAGCACTACGGACACCAGGTTTGGCAAAGCAGCGGACTGGTGCTCAAGCTCTATGAGATCACGAACAGGGAGCCGATTAGAACCATAGATGCCGCAGAGCCGATTGGCCCCGGCAAGCTGTTCGATCTTTTAGTGGTCGCCCCGTGTACGGGCAACACGCTGGCAAAGCTGGCGAACGGGATCACAGATACGCCGGCCCTGATGGCAATCAAGGCTCATTTGAGAAATCAGCGCCCGGTGGTGATTGCCGTCTCCACCAATGACGGTTTGGGTCTAAACGCTAAGAATATCGCCACCCTGCTCAATACCAAGCATATTTTCATGGTGCCCTTCGGGCAGGACAACCCTGCCGTCAAGCCCAACTCACTGGCCGCCGGCCTGGACCGGCTGCTGGACACGATCTGTTGCGCTCTCGAAGGAAAGCAGATCCAACCCGTACTTATCTAAAAAACATTTCCTTAAAAATACTTCTTTAAAACAAGTTTCAAAACAAGTATTATGTAAGGGAATTGCTGTTGCTCTGCAAATTGCTCCGCAACTGGATTCGCAATAATTATGAAACGTATGCAGCATGATCACGGGAGGACTAAGAGATGGCAGCAGGATACCGGGTTGCGGTTGTCGGCGCTACGGGAGCTGTAGGACGGGAGATCCTATTGATCCTGGAAGAGCGCGGCTTTCCCATAGCCGAACTGGTGGTGCTGGCGGACGAGTCATGGGAGGGGACGCAGGTCAGTTTTGGCGCTGACCGGTTGACTGTGCACACGGCAGTGCCGGAGTCGTTCCGGGGAATCGAGATCGCTTTCTTTGCCACTGCCAACCCCGTCAGCGAGGCGCTGGTTCCTGAAGCGGTCAAGCGAGGCGCTGTGGCAATAGACAACAGCAGCGCCTTCAGGCTGGATCCCGATGCGCCGCTGGTCGTTCCCGAGGTCAACCCCCAGGATGTGGGCTGGCATAAGGGCATCATTGCCAACCCCAACTGTTCGACCATCCTTTTCGTGGTGCCGATCAAGCCGTTGCACGACGCCGCCTGCATCAAGAGAGCGGTGGTTTCCACGTACCAGGCTGTTTCAGGTGCCGGCAGCGCAGGGATCGACACCTTGCTCCAACGAGACGCGGCAGGCGCTGGCGGGGGATCCTATCCAGCCTGGGGTGTTTCAATACCAGATCGCTTTTAACCTGATCCCGCACATTGACGTCTTCGGCGACAATGGCTATACCCGGGAGGAGATGAAGATGCTCCTGGAGACGAGGAAGATACTCCACGCCCCGGACATGAAGATCTCCGCCACCACCGTACGGGTGCCGGTGTTCAGGAGTCATTCGGAGTCTGTGAATATCGAAACCGGGCGCAAGCTGACACCCGACGAGGCCCGCAGTATCCTGGCCGGCGCTCCTGGAGTAGTGGTTGAAGATAACCCGGCGGAACTGAAGTATCCGATGCCCCTGTTCACTTCAAACCGTGACGAGGTGTTTGTAGGACGGATCCGGGAGGACCTGTCGTACGACCTGGGATTGAATTTCTGGCTTTCCGGTGACCAGTTGCGCAAGGGAGCCGCAACCAATGCGGTGCAGATTGCCGAGTTGCTGAAGTAACGTGGTCAAAAAAACGAAACGAAATGGAGGTGGCGAGATGAAAAAGGATTTCGGACGGGTCTTGACGGCAATGATCACTCCTTTTACGGAGAGCGGCGAGGTGGCCTACGAGAAGGCTGCGGAACTGGCGCGCCACCTGGTAAAGACCGGCACCGACAGCATTGTGGTTTCAGGAACGACCGGGGAGGCGCCAGTGCTCACCAGGGATGAAAAGGAAAGACTGTTCGTGACTGTCAAAGAGGCGGTTGCCGGCAAGGCCGCGGTGATCGCCGGCACAGGCTCGTACAACACGGCAGAGAGCCTGGCCCTGACGAGGATAGCAGAAAAAGCCGGCGCTGACGGGATCCTGCTGGTCACCCCTTACTACAACAAACCAAGCCAGGAGGGCCTCTACCAGCACTTCAAAACCATCGCCGAGGCTACATCTCTTCCGGTTATAATGTACAACGTGCCCGGGCGCACCTCGGTCAACCTGCTGCCGCCGACGGTGAGCAGGCTGTCAGAGATTGATAATATCATGGCGGTGAAGGAGGCCAGCGGCAGTCTCGACCAGGTGTCGGAGATCCGCCGCTCCACACCGGACGACTTTCTCATTTACAGCGGCGATGATTCCCTGACCATGCCGATCCTGGCCGTGGGCGGGCATGGTGTGATCAGCGTGGCTTCTCACGTGGCCGGGCTGCTGATCAAAGAGATGATCGACTCCTACTTCTCAGGACGGGTAGACCGGGCCAGGGAACTGCACCTGAAGCTATTCCCGCTCTTCAAGGTGCTGTTCATCACGACCAACCCGGTGCCGGTCAAGGCTGCCGTGAACATGATCGGCATCGAGTCGGGGCGTCCCCGGTTGCCCCTGGTGGCGGCCACCCCCCAGGAAGCGGAGGCGGTGCGCAAAGTGATGACGGAGTTGAATCTCATCGGCTGACCAGGGCCGCTTTTGGAGGCAAGGCTAGCAGGAAAACACCTTGTATTCTGGCGGTGCTTCATTTATAATAAAAAGGAAAGGAACGGCATAATAGTAGTCAACCTACCTTTCAGTTGTTTTGGGGGTAGGTTTTCTATTATCGTTCAATAAAAACGAGTTAAAGAGGGCCAGATCATGAAAGAAGACATCGTCAGCATCATTCCTTTAGGTGGCCTGGGGGAGATCGGAAAAAATATCATGGCCATCAAATACAAGCAAAACATCATGGTAATCGACGCCGGGCTGATGTTTCCGGATGATGAGATGCTCGGCATTGACATGGTGATTCCGGATATCTCCTACCTGATAGAAAACAAGGAGATAGTGAGGGGAATCGTGCTCACCCACGGACACGAGGACCACATTGGAGCGTTGCCCTATATTCTCAGGGAACTCCATGTTCCGGTGTATGGCACCAAGCTGACCCTAGGCCTGTTGGAAGCCAAGCTCAAGGAGGGCAACTGCCCGGAGCCTGTTAAGACCAGGTGTGTCAAAGCCGGCGAGATGGTGCACATTGGGCCCTTCGAGGTGAATTTCATCCGGGTCAGCCACAGCATTGCGGATGCCGTGGCCCTTGGCATCAGGACACCGGTGGGGAATATCTTGCACACCGGGGATTTCAAGCTCGACCAGACCCCTGTCGACGGCCAGATCATCGATTATCATAAAATTGCCGAATTTGGCAATGAGGGCGTGCTGGTTCTGATGTCGGACAGCACCAACGCGGACAGGCCTGGCTATACACTGTCTGAACGGCTGGTCGGGGAGAAGTTCGAAGAAACCTTCCGCAGCGCCGGTGAGCGCATTATCATCACCAGTTTTGCCTCCAATATTCCCCGCATCCAGCAGGCGATCATCGCAGCCGATAAATATGGCCGGAAGGTGGCGGTAGTGGGGAGGAGCATGGTCAATGTCGTCAACATCGCCATGGACCTGGGGTACCTCGATATCCCACCGGGTGTATTGGTAGACCTGGATGAGATCCGGCTTCTGCCCAAGAATGAGACGGTGATCCTGACTACCGGCAGCCAGGGTGAGCCGATGTCGGCTCTTTCGAGAATGGCGATGTCTGACCACAACCGGGTGGAAATCATCCCCGGCGATACCATTATTATTTCGGCCAGCCCGATACCAGGCAACGAGAAGTTGGTGCACCGGACGATCGACCAGTTGTTCCGCCAGGGTGCCGAGGTGATCTACGAATCCTTCTCGGGTGTTCACGTTTCCGGCCACGCCAGCCAGGAAGAACTCAAGCTGATGCTGAACCTGGTCAAACCGAAGTTTTTTATCCCCATCCATGGTGAGTACCGGCATCTGATCAAGCATGCCCAACTGGCCGAGAGCGTGGGGATCAGCCCGGACAACATCTTTTGGCGGAAAACGGCCATGTGCTGGAGTTCAGCGAGAAGCGGGGGGTTATTTCCGGCCGGGTCACGGCAGGCATGGTACTGGTTGACGGCCTGGGAGTGGGAGATGTGGGGAACATCGTGCTGCGTGACCGGAAGCATTTATCCCAGGACGGGATCTTCATCATCGTGATCACGGTGAGCAAGGAGACCGGAACCGTCATTGCCGGGCCGGACATTGTGTCCCGGGGCTTTGTCTACGTGAAGGAATCCGAGGAGCTGTTGGAAGAAACCAAGGAGAAACTGCGCTCCATTCTTAGGCAGTGCGAGTGCGAGCAGATTACGGAATGGGCCGGGATCAAATCCAATATCCGGGAAGTGGTCGGCAAGTTCCTTTATGAACGGACCAGGAGGAGACCGATGATCCTGCCCATCATCATGGAGGTGCTAACTGGAGTGGGGAGCGCACCGATGAGATATGAAGGCGATATCTACCGCCCGCCAAGTGAGGCCCATAGCTATATCCTGCAGTGCACCGTCGGCTGTTCGCATAATGCCTGTACCTTCTGCGGCATGTATAAGGATAAACGATTCCGGGTCAGAACCCTGGAGGAGATCAGAGAAGATATCGACCATGGCCGCCCAATATTACGGCAATGTGGAGAAAGTATTCCTGGCTGACGGCGACGCTATGGCCATCGAAACCTCAGATCTGATCGAAATAACCCGTCATTTATACCAAAACTTCCCCAGGCTGAGGCATGTGGGCATCTATGCCGGGCCACGCTCCATTTTGAATAAAACCGCCGGCGAACTGCAGGCTTTGCAGGAGGCAGGAATCACCATGGCCTACCTTGGAGTGGAGACCGGCGACGAGCGGCTGTTAAAGGAAATCAACAAGGGTGTGACCCGCAGCGAGATGATCGAAGCCGGTCAGAAGACCGTCAAATCTGGAATCCAACTCTCCGTGACGGTATTATTGGGTTTGGCCGGGAAAAAGGAGTGCTCCCTGGCCCACGCCCGGGCAACGGCCGAGGTATGCAACGCCATCAACCCCGATTACCTGGCGGCGCTGACTTTGATGGTCGTGCCGGAACAGTCACTGCCAGACGTGTCCGGCAGGGAGACTTCGAATTGCTCACCCCGCTCGAGATCATGGACGAAATGCGGGAACTGATTGC
>CAVYEE010000038.1:0-12404 GCA_963767365.1 uncultured Peptococcaceae bacterium | reverse complement strand
TGGCCACCTCGGGGTGCTGCAGCACCAGGGCGCACTGGACGTAGCGATTGCTGTGCAGCCCCGAGGTCAGCAGGAAGTGCCCATCCAGGAGCGCCCCGTAACGCTGAAAAGTATCCAGGACTTGCTCTTCGGTCATAGACTGCCGCCTCCATTTCTTCGATAATAGCTAGCGCCGCCTGGCGCGGGTCGGGCGCCTCGGTGATCGGGCGCCCCACCACCAGGTAGTCGGCGCCGGCACGCAGCGCCGCACCGGGCGTGCTGATCCGCTTCTGGTCGTCCGGCCCGGAACCCGCCGGGCGAATTCCAGGCGTCACGATTAAAAAGCCGCTTCCGCAGTGCTGGCGGATCTGGCGGATCTCCTGGGGAGAGGCCACCACCCCCGACAGCCCGCAGTCCCTGGCCTGTTCCGCCCAGAACACCACCTGCTCTTGCGGAGGGCGCACCAGGCCAAGCTCGTCCCGCAACTGACCGGCCCCCAGGCTGGTGAGCACGGTGACCCCCAGGACCTTCGGCCCCTCCCCGGGCCGGCCTCCTCCCGGGCCGCATCCAGCGCCGCCTTCATCATTTCCGCCCCGCCGGCGATATGGAGGTTGAACATGGACACGCCCAGGCGGACTGCCGCCCGGGCCGCGCCGGCAACAGTATTGGGGATGTCGTGGTACTTGAGGTCGAGAAAAACTCGCCCGCCCTGCTCGCGACACCGCCTCCACCGCCCGGGGGCCGTGGCTGCAGAACAGCTCCAGGCCGACCTTGAACATGCCGACCAGGTCACGCAGTTCTGCCACCAGGCTCCTGGCCTGCTCCAGCGTGCTGACATCAAGAGCGACGATCAGCCTCTCTCCGGCTTCCATGGGAACCCCCTCCTAAAATCTAACTTCTCATTTCAACGAAGCGGTCATATTTCCTCCTCTCACGGTTGCCTGCTTCCAGGCGGCGCCGATCAACGACCGCCAGTCGGCGATCCCCTTCCGGTCACAGTATTGCTCCAACTCCCCGATGACCTTGACGGCAGCCAGGGGGTCGTGGAAGAGGGCGGAGCCCACCGCCACCGCCGATGCCCCGGCCAGGATGAACTCCAGGGCGTCACGCCCGGTGCAGATGCCTCCCATGCCGATGATCGGCACGTCGACAGCCTGGGCCACCTGCCACACCGCCCGCACCGCCACCGGCCGGATCGCCGGGCCGGACAGGCCGCCGGTGATATTCCCCAGGGCCGGTCTACCGGCCTCCACGTCGATGGCCATGCCCAACAGGGTGTTGATCAGCGACAGGGCAGCCGCCCCGGCATCGACCACCGCCCTCGCCAGGGAGGCAATATCGGTCACGTTGGGGGTGAGCTTGACGATCACCGGCAGCGTGGTCGCCCGCACCACGGCGGCCACCACAGACGCCGCCAGGCAGGAGTCGGTGCCCAGGGCCATGCCTCCCGCTTTGACATTGGGGCAGGAGATGTTCAGTTCCAGGCCGGCCACACCCGAGCCGTCAAGGCGTTCGGCCAGGGCCACGAACTCCTCCCCGGTGAACCCGGCGATGTTGGCGATCACGGGCACGCCGTAGGATAGCATCACCGGCAGGATATCACTGATAAAAGCGTCCACTCCGGGGTTCTGCAGGCCGATGGCGTTGAGCAGCCCCGCCGGGGTCTCCCAGATCCGGGGCGCAGGGTTGCCTGCACAAGGCTTCAGGGTCAGCCCCTTGGTGACCAGCGCCCCCAGCCTGCTGACATCGAAGACCGGCCGGTATTCCGCTCCGTACCCGAAGGTGCCGGAGGCGACCATGACCGGATTCTTCATGCTGATCCCGGCGATCGCTGCAGACAGGTCAGCCATCGAGGATCACCTCCGCGGCGTCGAATACCGGCCCCTCGCTGCACACCCGCACCATCCGGGACGGACCCGATCCCTGGCAGGTACAGCCCATGCAGGCCCCCAGGCCGCAGGCCATCCTCTCTTCCAGGGAGACCTGCGCCGGAATGCCTTTTTCCGCGCTAACCTGCTGCACCGCCCGGAGCACCGGCCGCGGCCCACAGGCATAGATCTGCGCATAGGAACTCTTTCCAAACACACCAGGGAACAGATCGGTAACAGGGCCGCGCCGGCCTGTGCCGCCTTCGTCGGTACTGACCAGCACGGAGCCGTAGCGATCGAAGTCTGACCGGCAGAGAATGCCGTTCCGCGTTCTGGCGCCGATTAGAATGGTCATTGCCCAGTTTAATCCCATCAGGGTCTCGGCCAGAAAAAGCAGCGGGGCCACCCCGATGCCGGCCCCAACCAACAGCGCTCGCTTGCCATTTCCCTCATAGCGGAACCCCCGGCCGAGGGGGCCCAGTAAAGACACGGCGTCACCCCGCCGCCTGGCAGACAACCACTCCGTTCCCCGGCCCCGCACCTGGTACAGGAAGCTTACCGCCCCTGCTGCGCCCTGCACCTGGTGGATACTCAGGGGGCGTCTCAGGAAAGGGTCGTAGCTGGAGCCGCAGCCCAACATCACGAACTGACCGGGCCGGGCAGCCGCAGCCAATTCCGGCGCCTCCAGGGTCAACCGGAAGACACCGCCGGCCAGAGCCGACTGACCGGCCACCGTTGTCAGATATTCTCCCGGAAAAACCATGACTACCACCCCATCCTCGAAGTTCGATGTTCCAAACACGATGTTCGATTCTTTTTGAAGTTCGATGTTCGAAGCTCGATGCTTGTCTAACCTCGAACCTCTAATCTCGAACCTCGAGATGCCTGGGCATATTCGTCCAGGGGAATCAGGGAGCTCTCGCCGCCGCCCTGGAGAAAAGCGATCACATCCAGCAGGGCGCAGGCGGTGTCCAGGGAAGTCAGGCAGGGAATCCCGTGCTCCACCGCCGCTCTTCTGATCTGGAACCCGTCCCGGACCGGGTTCTGCCCCCCACTGTACGTGTTGATCACGAAGTTCACCCGCCCGGCCGTGATCAGGTCGACCACGTGGGGAGAGCCATCCTCGATCTTGTTGATGTGCCTGACTGTCAGCCCCCGTTCCCGGAGAAAGGCGGCGGTGCCCCGGGTGGCGTAAAAATCCAGTCCCAGCCTGGACAGCCCCTCCACCAGGGGCAGGGCATCGAGCTTATCGCGGTCGGCGATGGTGATCAGCACCGAACCGGAGCGCGGGACGGAACAACCGGCGGCGATCAGCCCCTTGTACAGGGCGCAGGAAACAGTGCGTTCGACACCCATGACCTCGCCGGTGGACTTCATCTCCGGCCCCAGGCAGGTATCCACCCGGGTGAGTTTGCCAAAGGAGAAGACAGGCACTTTGACCGCCACCAGGTCGCCGGCCTTGACCAGCCCGCCGCCAAAGCCCAGGTCGCGCAGCGTCTTGCCCAGCATGATCCTGGTGGCCAGGTTCACCATGGGGATTCCGGTGATCTTGCTCAGGTAGGGCACCGTGCGGCTGGCCCGGGGGTTGACCTCGAGCACGTAAACCTCGCCCTGGTAATAGACGAACTGGATGTTGAGGATACCCCTGACCTGCAGGGCCAGGGCAAGCCTTGTGGTGTAGCCGACAATCCGGTCGACGACGCTCTGTGACAGTCGTGCCGGATACACCGCAATACTGTCTCCGGAGTGCACCCCCGCCCGCTCCACGTGCTCCATGATCCCGGGGATCAGCACCTGTTCCCCGTCGCAGATGGCGTCGACCTCGATCTCCTGACCCTGGAAGTACTTGTCGATCAGCACCGGGTGGTCGGGTGAGACCTCCACGGCATTGGCCACATAATCCTCCAGGTCCTCCTCGCCGTAGGCGATCTCCATCGCCCTGCCGCCCAGCACGTAAGACGGCCGCACCAGGACCGGGAAGCCGATCTGACAGGCGATCGCCAGGGCCTCCCACATATTGGCGGCGCCCCTGCCGGGCGGTTTCCGGATCCCCAGGTCGGTCAACAACTTATCAAACCGCTCCCGGTCCTCGGCCTCGTCGATCTTGTCGACGGCGGTTCCCAAGACCGGCACGCCCGCTGCTGCCAGGGGGCCGGCCAGGTTGATGGCGGTTTGCCCGCCGAACTGCACGATCACCCCGTCCGGGCGCTCCAGCTCCACCACGTTCAGCACATCCTCCAGGGTCAGGGGCTCGAAGTAGAGCCGGTCGGCAGTGTCAAAATCGGTGCTGACCGTTTCCGGGTTGTTATTGATGATCAGGGCCTCGACCTGCTCCTGCTTCAAGGCCAAGCATGAGTGCACCGAGCAGTAATCGAACTCGATCCCCTGCCCGATACGGATGGGACCGGCGCCGATCACCAGCACCTTACGCCTGGGTGTGGGCAGGGCCTCGTTCTCCAGGTCGTAGGTCGAGTAGAAGTAGGGCGTTGCCGCTTCGAATTCGGCGGCACAGGTATCCACCATCTTGTACACCGGCCTGATCCCGTTGCTGTAACGCCACTGCCTGAGCTCCGGAATGGCGATCCCGGTCAGGCGGCAGAGCAGCCGGTCGCTGAAGCCAAACTGCTTGGCCCTCCGCACTGTTTCCACATCCAGCCCGCGGGCCTCGTGAACACCACCCAGTATCTTTTCCAGGTCTACGATCGCCTGGATCTTGCGCAGGAAGAATGGGTCGATGCTGGTCAAATTAGTGATCAGGTGCAGGATGCCGGATGCCGGATTCTCTTTCCCAGCTTCCGAGCCCTGCCTCTGTTTTTCTCCAACTTCTGAAGCGCCCGCTAAACTGGCGGCGCCGGGTTCGCGGGATATCTGCCCGGTGCCCGCTTTGGCAGGCGCGGGCGCTGCATCGGGTGCCGCGCCCAGAGGGCGCCCGGCACCCTCCCTGCTTTCCGAAGCTTCGGAAAGCATCTCTGGTGCTAATCGCCGTCGGAAGGCTTCCGCCACCAGGAACAGCCTCTCGTCCGTAGGGACGGCCAGCTTATCCAGCAGTTGCCGGTCGTCCATGCTGTTCAGGCCCGGGTATAAGAGCCCGACGTTCTGGAGTTCCAGAGACCGCATCGCCTTCATCAGGGCGCCCTCGAAGGTGCGGTCGATCGCCATCACTTCCCCGGTGGCCTTCATCTGGGTGCCCAGGGTGCGGTCTGCGCTGCGGAACTTGTCAAACGGCCAGCGGGGGATCTTCACCACGCAGTAGTCCAGGGCCGGTTCAAAGCAGGCCCGGGTCTTCCGGGTGACGAAGTTCTCGATCTCGTCGAGGCGCAGGCCGAGAGCGATCTTGGAGGCCACCCGGGCGATCGGGTAGCCGGTGGCCTTGGACGCCAGGGCGCTGGACCGGCTGACCCGGGGGTTGACCTCGATGACGTAATACTGGAAGCTGTGCGGGTCGAGAGCATACTGGATGTTGCAGCCGCCCTCCACCCCCAGCGCCCTGATGATCTTCAACGATGCCGTCCTGAGCATCTGGTATTCATGGTCGGTCAGGGTCTGGGAGGGCGCCACCACGATGCTGTCGCCGGTGTGCACCCCCATCGGGTCGATGTTTTCCATGTTGCAGATGGTGATGCAGTTGTCTCCCCCGTCCCGCATCACCTCGTACTCGATCTCCTTCCAGCCGGCCACACTGCGCTCGATCAGGACCTGGCCGATCATGCTCATGGCCAGGCCGCGGCTCATGATATCCCGCAGCTCGGCCTCGTCGTAGACCAGTCCACCCCCGGTCCCGCCCAGGGTATAGGCCGGGCGCACCACCACCGGATAGCCGCTGTCCTTGGCAAAGGCCACGGCATCCTCGACCGACTCCACCACCCTGCTGTCCGGCACGGGCTCGCCGATCTGCTGCAGCATCTCCTTGAACAACTGCCGGTCTTCGGCTTTCTTGATCGCCTCCAGGGGTGTGCCCAGCAACAGCACCCCATACTGCTGCAGCACCCCGGATTCTGCCAACTGAACCGCCAGGTTCAGGCCAACCTGGCCGCCAAGGGTGGGGATCAGGCCCTGCGGTCTCTCCCGCTCGATGACCCGGGCCACAAAATCCGGGGTCAGCGGTTCGATATAGATCTTATCGGCCATCTCCTGATCGGTCATGATCGTGGCCGGGTTGCTGTTGACCAGCACAACCTCCAGGCCCTCCTCCCTGAGAGCGCGGCAGGCCTGGGTTCCGGCGTAGTCAAATTCAGCCGCCTGGCCGATGATGATAGGGCCCGATCCGATAACCAGCACTTTTTTCAGATCCTGATTGCGGGGCATATTCGTTCCTCCTAGCAACTCAGAGGTCAGATGCGGAACCCTTATCCGATCTTCCGACCTCTTCGCCTCAGACTTCTGAAATCATCTCCAGGAAGCGATCGAACAGATAGGTTGAATCCATGGGGCCCGGCGATCCCTCCGGATGGTACTGCACCGAAAAGACGGGCAGGGTTTTGTGCTGCAATCCTTCCACGGTGCCGTCGTTCAGATTCCGGTGGCTGATGAGCACTTCGTCTCCCGGCAAGCTCGTGTCGTCCACCGCAAAACCATGATTCTGCGAGGTGATGGCCACCCTGCCGGTGGCCAGGTCCTTGACCGGATGGTTGGAACCCCGGTGCCCGAACTTGAGCTTGTAGGTGTCCCCGCCAAAAGCCAGGCCGAGGATCTGGTGACCCAGGCAGATCCCCATCACCGGGCACCTGCCGATCAGGCTGCGGGTCGTCTCCACCGCGTACCAGACATCCTTGGGGTCCCCGGGGCCATTGCTCAGTACCACCCCGTGCGGGCGGTAGCTCATGATCTCCTCGGCAGTCGCTGCCGGAGGCGCCAGGTAAACGGTGCAGCCTCGCTGCACCAGGGAACGGACGATGTTTCGCTTGGTTCCGAAGTCCATCACCACCACCCGCAGGAGACCGTCCCCCCAGGTCTGCACCTCTTTGGTGGTACAGGCCGTGACCAGGTCCTGGCCGGAGATCGGGGGGGACGACCGGGCCTCCTGCACCAGCTTGACAGGATCCTGTTCCCCGGTGGCGATCTGCCCGCGCATCGTCCCATAATTGCGCAGGCGCTTGGTCAGTGCCCTGGTATCGATTCCCGCCAGGCCGATGATCTCATGCTCGTTCAAGAATTCCTCAAGCTTGTTCAGACAGCGCCAGTTGCTCGGGTATTCGCACAGCTCCTTGATCACGAAGCCCCGCACCCACGGCCTGGCAGATTCATAGTCCTCCCGGTTCACCCCGTAGTTGCCCACCAGCGGGTAGGTGAGCGCCACGATCTGCCCGCAGTAGGAGGGATCCGTGAGGATCTTCTGGTATCCGGTCATGCTGGTATTGAAAACCACCTCGCCGAACTGGCGCCCCTCGCTGCCGAAGGCCGTTCCCTGCAACACAGTGCCGTCCTCCAAGGCCAGATAAGCAATCATCCTGTGTATGCTCCTCTCTTTTCGAGGTGCGAGGTGCGAGTGTTCTTCGAACTTCGAATCGAATTCGAGTTTGGCCCGCCCCCTGAGATGGCTCGTAGGCCGTGCCGCTCACCACGGTCATGATTGGCCAGCCCCGCAGTTCCCAGCCGTCAAAGGGCGTGTTCTTGCCCAGGGACGCAAACTGCTCCGCCTGTACCCGGCGTTTTTGCCGGGGGTCAATCACTGTCAGGTTGGCTTCGGCGCCGACCCTGATCAGGCGCTCGGGCAGCCCGATGATCCGGGCCGGATTGAACGCCATCTTCTGCGCCACCTGTGCCGGGGTCAAGACTCCTGTCTCCACCAGGTACTCCCAGACCAGGGGCACCGCTGTCTCCAACCCGGAGATCCCGAAGGGGGCAAGGCTGTACTCCACCTCTTTTTCCTCCTGGGTATGGGGGGCGTGGTCGGTAGCAATGGCATCGATGGTGCCATCCTGCAGCCCCTCGAACAAGGCCTCCACATCCTGCCTGGAGCGCAGGGGCGGATTGACCTTGGTGTTGGTGTCGTAATTACTGACCGCATCATCGGTCAGGCACAGGTGATGCGGAGTGACCTCCGCCGTCACCCGGACGCCCCGCCGTTTGGCATCCCGGATCAGGCGCACCGAACCGGCAGTGCTCACGTGGGCGATGTGCAGCCTGGCTGCGGTCATCTCCGCCAGGATCAAGTCCCGGGCCACATGAGCCTCCTCCGCCGCCGCCGGAATACCCCTCAGACCCAGCAGGGTGGAATAGAAACCTTCATGCATCAAGCCGCCGGCGCTCAGGTGCTGGTCCTCGCAGTGGCTGATCACCACCAGGTCGAACATGCGGCTATACTCCAAAACCCGCCGCAGCACCTCGCTGTTCATGATCGAGCTGCCATCGTCGGACAGGGCCACCGCCCCCGCCTCGAACAGGTCGCCGATCTCTGCCATCTCTTCGCCCTTTCGCTCCTTGGTAGCGCATCCCACCGGGTAGACCGGAACGCTCCCGGCCTCTGCCCGGCGCTTGACGAATTCGATCACCGACCGGTTGTCCGCCGGCGGTTTGGTGTTACCCATGGCCACCACCGCTGTAAAACCGCCCCGGACTGCCGCCCGGGTCCCGGTCAGCACCGTTTCCTTGAGTTCCTCCCCGGGTTCCCGCAGGTGGCAGTGCAGGTCGATCAGACCCGGCAGGATATAGCAGCCGGTGACATCGATCACTGACGCCTCCGGCGCCTTCAGGCCCGCGGCCAGTTGTGCCACCCGGCCTTCCTCGACCAGCAAGTCCAACTGCAGCGTGGTTGACTGCCGGGGATCTACTACCAGCCCACCCTTAAGCAGATATGGCACTGAGATCACCTCCGCTCAGCATCAGGTAGAGGAGCGCCATTCTGACGGCCACCCCGTTGGTTACCTGCTCGTTGATCGCCGAATGGCTGCCGTTCTGCACCCCCGGGCTGATCTCCACCCCCCGGTTGACCGGGCCCGGGTGCAGCACCAGTACATCCGGCCTGGCCACCCGGAGTTTCTCCTCATCGAGTCCGAACAGCCGGTGATACTCCCTGATGCTGGGGAACAGGCTCCTCTCCTGGCGTTCCAACTGGATGCGCAGCACGTTGATCACGTCCACGTCCCGGAGCCCCTGACGCCAGTCATGGAAAACGGCCACTCCGAGCCGGTCAATGCAGGGCGGCATCAGGGTTGGCGGGCCGATCACCCGCACCTCGGCCCCCAGCTTGGTGAGGCCCCAGATGTTGGACCGGGCGACCCGGCTGTGGGCGATATCCCCCAGGATGGCCACCTTGAGCCCGGCGAGGCCGCCCTTCTTCTCCTTGATGGTGAACAGGTCGAGCAGGGCCTGGGTGGGGTGCTCGTGCAAGCCGTCCCCGGCGTTGATCACCCTGGCGTCCAGGATGGCGGGCCAGCAGGTGCGGCGCCCCCGTGGCCGCGTGCCTGATGACGATGACATCGGCGCCCATCACCTCGATGGTCTTGGCAGTGTCGCCCAGGCTTTCACCCTTCTGCACGCTGCTCGTAGCCGCCGAGAGGCTGACCGTGTCCGCTCCCATGTACTTGGCCGCCAGCTCAAAGGAGGTGCGAGTCCGGGTGCTGTTCTCGTAAAAGAGGGTGGCGACCACCCGGCCACGCAGGGTGGGCACCTTCTTGATCTCCCGGCCCAGGATCTCCTTCATGGGCACGGCCGTGTCCAGGATCAGGTCGATCTCCTCTGCGCAGAGGTCTTGCAACCCCAGGAGATCCTTATGTCCGAATTGCTTCATGAGCCTGTTCACTCCTTCAGGTCTTCCACAGATGGCTGACCGCTCTAATGCCCCCACTGAGGCTAAGAACTAGCTGAATCACCGGGCTCCATAATCAACACCTGGTCCCTGCCATCGACTTCCAGCATCTGCACCGCAACGATCTCCCGCTGCGAGGTGGGCACGTTCTTGCCCACAAAGTCAGCCCGGATGGGCAACTCCCGGTGCCCCCGGTCCACCATCACCGCCAACTGCACCAGTTGCGGACGACCCAGGTCCATCAGGGCGTCAAGGGCGGCCCGCACCGTCCTCCCGGTATAGAGAACGTCATCGACCAGCACCACCCTCTTGCCGTTGATATCGAAGGGTACTTCCGTCGTCCTGAGCACGGGGTTGAAGTCAAGCTTGCTGAGGTCGTCGCGGTAAAGGGTGATATCGACGATCCCCAGGGGGACAGCGGTGCCTTCGATCTCCTTGATGAGCGCCGCCAGCCGCTGGGCCAGCGGCACCCCCCGCCTCCTGACGCCGATCAGGACGAGGTCCCCGGTTCCTTTATTCCGCTCCAGGATTTCGTGGGCGATCCTGGTCAGCGCCCGCCGGATACCGTCAGCATCCAAAATCTGAGTCTTTTCCTGCATCTCCTTTTCCAGCACCTCGATAGCCTCCTCGGTAACAAAAAAGCCTGCTCACAAGGACACCCTTGCAAACAGGCTTCATTTTGTCAGGACACTTATTGAAATTTATCAAAACGCCATCCTCCTTCCCGGTCTCACAGGGCCAGCCTTAAAGGATTCTAAGTGTAATTATAACACCAGCCACCTTTCTGTCAACAATTTATTTCCCTATACTGCGCTTCCCCACCTCTCAATATTATGATATATTAAGTGCATAAATATTGGGAGGGTTGATCGTGCCGAATATCCGACCTATTTCAGATTTAAGGAACAACGCCAATGAGATTTCCGAGTTGTGCCGCCGGGAACGTGAGCCGGTATTTATCACCAAGAACGGTGTGGGTGACATGGTAGTCATGAGCATGGAGACCTATGAACGGCAGCAGGCGCTTCTCGAGCTTTATGGCAAGCTATCGGAAGCTGAAGGGGAGATTGCCAACGGGGCGGAGGGCGAGGACTTCTTCCAGTTTGCAAAGAAGCTGAGGGCGTATGTCCATGGAAAAGTATAGATTGCTGATTTTCCCTTCAGCCCGGCAGGATTTGCGGGATATCGTAGAGTATGTCAATGAGCTCTCCCCGGATGCTGCAATCAAACTGTATGATGCAATCGTGGATGGCATAGGATCACTTGAGCACCTGCCCCTGCGCTGTCCGTTGATTAAAATCCCCGAGTTCCGGGCAAATGGTTACCGTCTGCTGGCCGTGAAAAACTATCTTGTTTTTTATGTCGTAAACGGCACGACGGTGGAAATACGCCGCATCATGTATGGACGAAGGAGATACGAGCTTTTGCTTGAAGAATGACCCGCCGATTTTAACTCTCGCCGCTAGAAAGATAAGATATTGGCCAACTGGTATGATTCGAGATCGATATTTTTCTTCTGCCCGATGATATCGTCCAGATCAACAGCAGTAATCTTGCCGAACTCCATCGCGATCATTTTCCTTGTACAGCCCGCAGTCAACAGTTCAACCGCCCGAGAGCCCATTCTGCTGGCAAGATTCCTGTCAAAGGCAGTTGGCGACCCCCCACGCTGGATATGTCCAAGAATAGTCACCCTCGTATCAAGGCCAGTTCCGCTCTTGATCTGCTCTCCGATCTTCAGGCCGCTTGCAGCGCCTTCTGCAACAATGATAATACTATACAGCTTGCCTCTCTTATAAGTTAATTGTATTTTCTCGCAGACATCCTCGATGCTGAAAGGCACTTCGGGAATCAGGATCGATTCCGCACCCCCGGCAAGACCTGCTTCAAGGGCGATAAAGCCTGTATTATGACCCATCACCTCGACAACGACGATTCTTTCCACAGAGATCGCCGTATCACGTATTTTGTTTACGGCATCCACGACGTTATTGACCGCAGTATCAAAACCAACCGCAAAATCTGTTCCCGGAATATCATTATCGATAGTGGCAGGAATTCCGATCACACCTACAGGATGCTCCAGTGCAAACTCTCTCGCCCCGCGAAATGTCCCATCCCCTCCAATAACTACAAGGCCTTCAATATTATTGTTTTTTATGGTCTCCCAGGCCATGAGTCTGCCTTGAGTCGTATAAAATTCTTCAGACCGCCCCGTTCGCAGGAATGTGCCGCCACGTTGTACGATATCCGCAACGGAGCTAATAATCAGAGGTTCCACATCTCCACCGATCAGGCCGGAGTACCCCCGCTTGATACCGATGACCTCTATGCTATCGTAGATTGCCCTGCGCACCACCGCCCTGATGGCGGCATTCATGCCCGGGGCGTTCCTCCACTGGTTAAAACACCGATACGTTTCAAGTGAGGTTCTCCTTCACAGTAATAACAACAGCTTTCTCGAATATGCAGGATATGCTTTTACCTCTCATAAAAACACCTGCTTTGAATTTGGGCATACCGGACTCGCATGCATCCTTCTTCTGCTTCTTTCTCCCTTCGCTACTCTTCTGTCCGGAACCGCGTTCATTCGCCGGGAATTAGTTGGCAGAATAATTTTTTGGTTTCTCCAGTCCCATCAAAACCCTCAATGCGCCTTCGGCCAGCGCTTCCATTTCCATTTCGCCCGGATAAACATAAACCGGAGCGATAAATTTCACTCTTTTAATAATCGCCTCGGTGAGTCGCTGTGAAAATGCCAAGCCACCTGTCAAGGCAATACCATCTACATCCCCCGTCAAAACAGCGGC
>CAVYEE010000037.1:0-36770 GCA_963767365.1 uncultured Peptococcaceae bacterium | reverse complement strand
TATTTTTTACCACAGATGACTACCCGCCCTAATGCCCCCGCTTCAAAGCGGCGGGATAAGGGTGGCTACACCACAATATTATCCACAGATGCCAACCCGCTCTAATCACCTACGGTTGATAAGAGCGGTTAAGCACTGTATTAACTGGCTCTAACCTTCAGCCTCCGCTGAAGCCAAGACCCAGTTGAATGGCTCTAAGCTTCAGTGGGGGAAAGCAATCCCCCACTGAAGCCAAGACCCAGTTGAAGGAAGCTGTCGCCATTCCATTTGTGCATTCAGAAGGTGATGTGCAGCCCGCAATAGGTCCTAATTTTGGCCCGGCGTTAGTTCCGGCCTGTTCCGCATTTTTCAAGTAATGCACAGGTGGTACCCCGTCCGGTGGTTCGAATCCTGCTGCCTCTGGAGTGGCGCAATATGGTCATTCATTGTATTCGGGCCCTTTAATCCCTTGAAATATCATGTTTAATACACACTCAAGCTCTGAATACATCCCCGGTTTACACCCGAGTTCGTACCATTTGAAAATCACTCCAAAATAGCTGCCGAGAATGGAAGTGACAATATCTTCGGAGGCAAACCGGTCTGTTATCTCCCCGCTTTTCTGTCCTTCCTCCACCAGACCCTCCAGTAAGACATTTATCTTAAAAAAAGGAGATGGGCATTCACTGGTATTGATAATTGACGAAAATAGCAATCTCCCTGTAAGATGAAGGTATGAAATGGAATCATCCAGCAACTGTTTCATTACAAGCCTGATTTTTTTTACGGAACCGGAAGCATCTTCCAGTTCTTCTTCCACATAGGAAAGGATATCCTCCACTTCTTTTTCCGTTATGCCTGCCAACAGACCCTCTTTGTTTGTAAAGTGGTTGAAAAAAGTACCTTTGGATACATCCGCCCTCTCGGTGATGTCTTCGATGGAGGTGTTTCAAAACCCTTGTCTTCAAAGAGGTGTCGTGTGGCCCTTAATATGCCGTCTCTTGTTTCCAGCTTCTTTCTCTCTCTTCTGGATGAATTGTTGGGTTCCATGTTGTTCTCCTCAACTGCTATGGAATATTAACTACGCGGATAATCATAGTATTTATACTCTGCTTAAATATTATACTTGACTACAATATCATACCATAGTATACTAATTATAGTCAATAATAAGTAGTAAATGGCAATTCCGTTAGTTCATTCAACTGGGTCTTGGCTTCAGAGGGGGGATTGCCGCCCCCACTAAATTATCGGTAAAACTTGGCTTGTGCCGAGCCAGCGGCGAAGGCAGAAGCCGTAGTTGCACTGATCCAGGGGTTAGCGCCACTTGGCTTCCGTTTCATTGGGAGTTTAGTGGCGGTTAGCCCCTGGGGAGCCAGTTAATTAGGGGCGTATCCGCTCTTATCCGCCGCTTTGAGAAGCGGGGGCATTAGAGCGGGTAGCATCGGTAAATTTGATTTTTGCGAGGTGATACTACTTGTTTGCACCCCCTGGATGATCGCGTAACGCTGTCCTGTAAGTTCCACCACAATCAGGACCACTCTTCTCAGCATCAGTCACACCCACACCCGGGAGCACCTCACGAGAGCCGACTCAAAAAAACCTTATGATGAAATCACTACCTGCGTTATTGATTCTATGGAGGTGGGACGCTTGGATAATTACAAAGTATATCCATACCGTTGGGTGATCCTGCTGTCGATCATCCCGGTTCTGGCTGTGACCCAGGTATTCTGGCTTACTTTTGCCCCGATAACGGTGGAGGCCACGAGTTATTACCATGTTTCGCCGCTCAGTATCGCTTTTTTATCGATGAGCTACATGATCATCTACATCCTTGTAACACTTCCTGCATCTTGGTTTGTGGATACAAAAGGCTTCCGGGTGGCTATGGGCATCGGTGCGGTGGTGACGGCAGTTTTTGGGATGGCCCGGGGGCTTTATGCCTCCAATTTTGCGGTGGTCACCGCAGCCCAGATCGGAGTGGCGATAGGGCAGCCGTTTCTCATGAATTCGATTACAAAAATCGCTGCCAGGTGGTTCCCTGTCAATGAAAGAGCTACAGCATCCGGGATTGCCTTCATGGCAGGATACATAGGAATGATTATCGCCATGGTCTTGACTCCGCTGCTTGCCAGTCAATACGGGATCGAAAAAATGCTCATGATGTACGGCTACGCCGCGGTTGCCTGCGCACTCATTTTCCTCGTATTGTCGAGGGAACGCCCCGCCACTTCTCCCGGCCCCGGCGAGGAACTGGTAAACAAGTTGAATTTCGGAGATGTGAAACAGGTCATTATCAATAAGGATTTCAAGTATTTGATGATCGCCATTTTCGTTGGCCTGGGCATCTTTAATGCCGTGATGACATGGATAGAAGACATCCTGAAACCCAGGGGCATATCGCCCGACCAGGCCGGCCTGATTGGGGGAATTATAGTGGTAGTCGGACTGATCGGCTCCATTATCCTTCCCGTCTTATCCGACAAGGCGCGAAAAAGGCGCCCCTTCCTGGTATGGGCTTTTCTTGCCGCAATTCCGGGGTTTGCAGGTATGATCTTCTTTGCGAATTATCCCTTGATTTTAATCTCAGCCGCCTGGATGGGATTTTGCATAATGGGAATGGGACCGATCGCCTTCCAATACGGGGCTGAAATTGCCTACCCTGTCCCTGAAGGCACTTCTTACGGACTATTGATGCTTATGGGGCAAATATCCGGAATCCTGTTTATTTACGGCATGGACGCCTTGAGGTCTCCGGTATCCGGAGCTATGACGACATCCCTTGTTATACTCCTGTTCTTAATGCTGGCAACATTCTTTATCGTTGTCCGGCTGAAAGAATCGGAGTTGATAACAGGCGTACAGTGACTTCACATGCTTGAAATTCCCAAACGAAAAAAGGGGGGGGAATCAAATGACGGACGAGTTGACGAAAGCCTGCATAAACCTGTTTGCAGTGCTCGGATGCCTTGAGGACCTATGTGAAATGGACCAGGAGTCAAAACTCCTGATCAAAGATAAAAAAATCACGGTCCAGTTTTCGGTCAGAAAAGGCCCCAATGCTCTTCTGATTATTGAAGGCGGGAAGTGCACCGTGAAAGAGGGCAGGGGGAAATGTAACATCAAACTGTATTTCACCTCTCCCGCCCATCTGAATGCAATGTTTGAGGGGAAGGCAAAACCGATACCGTTAAAAGGCTTCACAAAAATCAAATTCCTGACAAATGAATTCACAAAGCTTACAGGCAGGCTGGAATACTACCTGAGGCCAACGGAGGAACTGCTTCAAGATCCGTCCTATTTCAGGATAAATACGTCTCTTACCGCTTATGCGGCATTTCATGCACTGGTGCAGATCGGCAATACAGATCAATTAGGCAGGATAAATGCCGCGAGGATCCCGGACGGAGTTATTTCAGTATCAGTACTGGACGGTGGACCATCGATAAACCTGACGGCAAAGGACGGCCGCCTGAAGGCAGGTAAGGTTTCCGAGCTGCCGCCCCGATCGTATATGATTTTTTCAAACGTTGATGTCCTCTCTAAAATGTTCAATGGAAAACTTGATGCCTACGCTGCAGTCGGGTCGGGTGATTTCCAGGTCAAGGGCTACATACCGATGCTTGACAATATGAATAAACTTCTGGCACAGGTGCCGGCCTACTTAAAATAATGGGAAAGGAGTGACGCTCATGGATACTTACGGGTATGTCAAAAGCCGGGAACTTTTCCAAAGAGCTGTGAAGGTTATTCCTGCGGGAGTTTACGGACACCTTGGACCGGCAGAAGGGTGCTTTATTCCTGTAAGCGCCTTCCCTTTCTTCGCCGAACATGCACAAGGCGCCTACTTCTGGGATGTGGACGGAAACCGGTTTATCGATTATATGTGCGCTTACGGGCCAAATGTGCTCGGATATAACGACGAGGATGTTGATGCCGCTGCACTTGCCCAGGTAAAGCTCGGAAACTGCACGACCCTTCCTTCACACACCATGGTCGATTTCGCGGAACTCATGGTAGACACGGTGAACATGGCGGGCTGGGCCTTTTTTGCAAAAAACGGCGGGGACGTTACAGGCTTTGCCCTTATGGTTGCCAGGGCTGCTACAGGCAGGAAAAAAATAATCCTTGTCAAGGGCGGATACCACGGAGTGGCGCCCTGGACCCAAAAGCTAGGCTATCTTGGGATCACGGAGGAAGATGTTGCCAACAACATCTATGTCGACTGGAACAACTACGAACAGGTTGAGAAGGTAGTAAAGGAACACCCTGGGGAAATAGCCTGCTTCATGTCCACCCCATACCACCATCCCGTCTTCGAAGACAGTGTGCTGCCTGAGGCGGGGTACTGGCAGAAAATAAGGAAGTTATGCACGGACAATGGGATAGTGCTTGCAATTGATGATGTACGATGCGGCTTCAGGCTGGACACAGCCGGGTCGGATCATTATTTCGGCTTTAAGGCGGACCTGATGTGCTTTTGTAAAGCAATCGCAAATGGATGGAGTGTTTCCGCCCTATGCGGCATCGAGGCATTGAAGGATGCCGCGGCCTCCGTCATGTACACCGGAAGCTACTGGCTTTCCGCAGTGCCCTTTGCTGCCGGTATTGCCTGCGTAAACAAGCTCAGGAAGCTGAACGTGCCTGGAATTATTCAGGAAAAGGGCAGGAAGCTGACCGAGGGGCTGGCAGCCGTCGGGAAAAACTACGGCTTTGACTTGAAAGTGACCGGGGTTCCTTCCATGTGGTACATGAGGATTGCGAATGACGACTCCCTGCTGCTGCACCAGGAATGGGTTGCGGAATGTGTGTGCAGAGGGGCATTTTTTACCAACCATCACAACCAGTTTATGAACTGTGCCGTATCGGATGAAGATATCCGGTTAACCCTGGAAATTGCAGAGGAAGCTTTCAAGGCAGTAAAAGCGCGTCATCCCGAAATGGTTTGAGAAACCCCGCGCAATGCAAGCAGGGCGCGGGGTAAGCTGCGGTCAGATATCCTCCATGAATGCTGGGGAACAATCAAGGAAAGGAGAATACTATGCCGATCACTGGTCAGGAAATTGAAATGCTTGAACAAAAAGCTTTTGAACTCCGCAGCCTGTGTGTTGACACGGTCATGTGGGCAGGAAGCGGTCATATCGGCGGTTCATTGAGCGCCATGGATATTTTTGCAATCCTGTATTACAAATATTTGAAGATCAACCCTGAAAACCCCGAGTGGGCGGACAGGGACAGGTTCATCCTGAGCAAGGGCCATGCGGGCATAGGGTATGCACCGGTTTTGGCCGACAAGGGGTATTTCGACAGGGAACTGCTGAAAGAATTCAACCATACCGGCTCACCTTTGGGAATGCACCTGGACTCTTTAAAAGTCCCGGGAGTGGACGCTTCAACCGGGTCCCTGGGCCATGGGCTTTCCATCGCCGTAGGCACTGCGCTTGCAGCACGCGTCCTGGGTAAGTCGTATTTGACTTACTGTCTCCTTGGAGATGGGGAATGTGACGAGGGTTCGGTCTGGGAAGCGGCGATGTCCGCCTCCCATTACAAGGTGTCAAACCTAGTCACCCTGGTCGACAGGAACAAATGCATGATTGACGGCCCCACCGAAGAAGTGATGAAGCTTGAGCCGTTTGCAGACAAATGGAAGGCGTTCGGGTTTATTGTGAAAGAAGTTGACGGACACAGCTTCAAACAGCTTTCGGAGGCGATCGACTTTGCATTGGCCGAGAAATCCGCGCCTGTCGTTATCATTGCTCACACGGTAAAAGGCTGTGGAGTCGACTTTATGGAGGGTGATTACAGGTGGCATTATGGCGGACTGGACTCTGAAAAGATCAGGGAGAGCAAGGAGAGCCTGAAGAGGCATTATGAGAAAAGAAGAGGGGAGGTAGAAAAATGTCCGGCTTGACATTTACGATCATCGATACTGCCAGCCTGTCGACAGCGGAGGTATACGGCAAGGCTTTGTGCGAGTTGGGAGAAAGGCATCCGGAAATTGTCGGTCTTTCAGCCGACCTGGCAAAGTCTACAAAGATAGGATTGTTTCAGGAGAAGTTTCCTGAACGCTTTTTCAACCTGGGAATTGCCGAACAAAATATGTTCAGCGTCTCAGCAGGCATGGCAAAGGCAGGACTTGTCCCTTTTGTCTCCACATTTGCCGTTTTTGCCTCGATGCGGGCGCTAGAACAGGTTCGTACGGATATTTGCTACCAGAAGCTCAATGTAAAAATTATTGCGACCCATGCGGGACTCTCGTTCGGGCAGGCCGGGACTACTCATCATTGCACCGAGGATTTGTCAATCATGCGTTCTATGGCCAACTGTAAAGTAATTGTGCCGGCAGACGGTCTCGAGACAGCAAACGCAGTAGTGGCAGCTTATGAAACCCCCGGGCCCATATATATAAGAATAAACCGCGGCTTTGACCAGAGGTTGTATGACAGCGGCGAATACGGCTTTGAAATAGGAAAAGCCGTGCAACTGGCTGAAGGGACCGACTTGACGATTATCGCATGCGGCTCCTGCGCCTTTCAGGCGCTGGAAGCCGCAAAAATCTTGAATTCTGCGGATGGAATCAAGGCGGGTGTGTTAAATATGCATACGATCAAGCCTGTCGACAGTGATGCAATTTTAAAAGCCCTTCATGAAACCAGGAGAATTATCACGGTGGAAGACCATAATGTGATCGGAGGATTGGGAAGCGCGGTTGCCGAGGTATTGGCCGGGAGCGGAAAAGCATGCGCTTTTGTGAGGCTTGGGGTCCCCGACACCTATTCGATCATCGGACTGCATGAAGACCTGATGGCGTACTACAAAATCGATACGAACGGTATTGTGGAGAATGCCAGGGAGCTTATGGGCAGGGACTTTGAAGAAGAGGAAAACTGGGATGACGAGGTGTAGCCATGGCTTCCAAAGAAGATATCTATGCAAACAGGATTTTCCTGAATTCGGTGCTGCCTTTGCTGAAAGTAATCGTGGAGGAGAGGGAAAGCCTTTCAAATAAATTTAAAGGTAAAACAGCCAAAGTTCAGATCAGCGCCAAAGATCCTGAAGGCAAGGTCGGCACCTATTTTGATATCCGGGATGGCTCCTGGACTGTGGTAGGGGGCACAGTTGAAAAACCCGACCTTGAACTTGAATTCAAAAGCATCCCCCATCTGAACGCCTTTTTTGCGGGAAAAAGTAAAAAGTTCCCCAAAATAATAGGGCTGCACCACGTAAGCCTACTGCTGGGAACATTCACAGCTCTCATGGCAATGGCAGGACTGCTGGGCTCGAAAAAGCCACCTGCCGGTGCAGGGGATAAGGAACTGCTCGTAAAGCTTGATTTTTATCTGCTTTCTTCAGGCATCAGCCAGTTGAACAAAGCAGGGCACCCTGATGTTGCAAACTGGGCTGGAGCAAGTCCGGACCGGGTGTACGCATGGGCTGTGAGCGGAAAACCCGAATTAGCCGCATACATAAGGGTCAAGGCAGGCAATACGAAATCCGCACGGGGACAATACACACGCTCAAAGCCATTCTTTACCATGCGCTTTGATTCGGTAGACAGCGCACTTGGCATTCTTCTTCAAACGGACGACATGATCGATGCAACCATCAAGGGCAGGATCATCATGGAGGGCGCTCCTGAGTATGGAGCACAGATCGGTGAATATATGATGCTCGTAGGCTCTTATGCCCAAGGAACTGCAAACGGTTAAGATGAATAGGTGGAGGCCAGGATATGAAAATAAGATCATTCAGTCATGTCGGCCTGACAGTTTCCGATTTTGGGAAAGCCGTAAAATGGTATTACGACATGTTCGGATTCAGACTGATCGAAGAACAGATCATAGACAAAGAGCAGGTGAACAACCTTTCCGGGTTATATGGATTGCATGATGTCGATATCCGCCTGGGATTCCTCCAGGTTCCCAAAGGAGGAGTCCTCGAGATTTTTGAAATCCTGCCCTCTCTTCCGGCAGGCAGGACTGTATGGAACAAGCCCGGGCTCACTCACTTCACTCTCGACGTAAAGAATGTAGGCAAATGGTGCAGGCTACTTCAAGCAAAAGGGGTACATTTCTTTTCGGAGCCCCAAAAAACAGGAAACACCGAATGGGTTTTCATGGAGGATCCGGACGGCAACCTGATTGAACTTATAGACATGAAGGCGAATTACTTCGCTGTAAAATATTTCGCAGGAATCGCCGGAAAACTTATGTCCAGGAGTAAGTTTAAAAAATACTACTCAACAGTATGAAAATTCCTCTGTAATAGCTGCTGAGATTTTTTCTGTCCTTCCTTTACCGAGGGCTACCCGCTCTAATGCCCCCGCTTCCTTGAAGCGGTGGGATAAGAGCGGCTACGCCTCTAGTTAACTATTTCTAAGCTTCAGTGGGGGTAAGACAATCCCCCACTGAAGCCAAGAACTAGTTGAACAGATCCTCAAGTACGACATTTATCTTGAAAAGGAGAGAGCTCTTTTTTAGTCTTGTGATCCGCATAGCCTCGGAATCCGGATGTTTCAAATACAGATAGATCGAGGCGGGTAAAATGGCTCATCGAATAGGTGAACAGTGTAATGGCTGCGGAATGTGTACCCGGCTCTGTCCTGTGTCCGCCGTCAGCGGGGAAATCAAGAGTATGCACGTGATCAACGAACGGCGCTGCGTCGATTGCGGAGTCTGTGGTCGTGCATGTAATCAAGGGGCTGTTTTCGATGCACAGGGGCGGGCAGTGGCAAAAGTACCACGAAAACAATGGAAGGTGCCAATGTTTGATCATACGGTTTGCTCCGCATGTGCGATTTGTGTAGATGCCTGCGGGAAGAACGCCCTCGCGATCTCAAAACCAATTTACAAAGGAGATCTAAAGGTGTTTGCGATGCTGATTGAAGCCAAAGCTTGCGTTGGCTGCGGAGTATGTGCTTCCGAGTGCCCGATGGATGCTATCAAGATGGAGGCGCCTGCATGATCAAGCCACGCTACGCTCTCATTGACCTTTCGACCGGCCTGGTACAAAATTATCCAATATCCGAAGAATACTGCCGACTGTACGTAGGGGGTAAAATCCTGGGCGCCAGAATCGTTTACGATGAGATGCCGCCCGGTATTGACCCGCTTTCTCCCGAATCCGTCATGGTCATTAACACCGGCCCGCTGACCGGGACCGGAGCACCAGCTTCATCGCGATTTAATACCAGTACTAAAAACGTTCTGACCGGTGGGATCGCTTCTTCTAACTGTGGCGGAACTTTTGGGGCCAAGCTGCGAAGAGCGGGATTCGATGGGCTGGTCATCCGTGGACGTGCAAATGTACCGTCTCTAATTGAGATCATCGACGGTAACATTACGATCAAAGATGCTACCGAACTCTGGGGACTTGACACCGAAGAAACACAGCACCGCTTCGATCAGCGTTATGGGACGTTAGTCATTGGACCGGCCGGCGAGAATCTGGTTCATTACGCAAGTATCGTCTCTGGTGAACGTGTTTTTGGACGTTGTGGCACTGGCGCCGTAATGGGCGGCAAGAACCTGAAAGCGCTCGTGGCATACGGGACACAGCCCATTCCTGTTTATGACCGGGCGGGTTTGAAACAATATTCCCAACGTTGGGTTCGTTTTTTGCAAGATCATCCGGGGACCGGAGATGCGATGCCGCGTTATGGCACGGCCAGTTTTGTCAACAAGGCCAACGCATCAGGCATTTTACCGACACGCAACTTTCAACGGGGCAGTTTCGAAGGTGCTGATTTAATCTCGGGGGAGACCCTGGCGGAAGAGCACCTGACTCGTAATTTCGGCTGTGTGAGCTGTCCGATACGCTGTGGACGCCGTGTTATGGTGAAAGGTAAAGAGGCCAAAGGGCCTGAGTTTGAGACCATTGGCCTCTTGGGCTCCAACATAGAAAATTCGGACCTGACATTGATCAGTGAATGGAATTATGTGGCCGACATGATGGGCATTGATACGATGTCCCTGGCTGGTACGCTGGCATTTGTCATGGAGCTCGCGGAGCGAGGAATCAAGGATTATGGCTTACGATTCGGTGATTTTTCGAACATTACTGAAGTGATTGAAAAGATAGCCCGCCGTGAAGGTGAATTTAGTGAGCTTGCGGACGGCAGCAAAGTGCTGGCAGAGAAGTACGGAGGAAAAGATTTCGCCATCAACTCCAAAGGACTGGAACTGGCTAGTTATGAGCCCCGTAAATCAACCGGGCAAGGACTCGGATATGCAACCGCCAACCGTGGTGGTTGTCATCTGAATGGCGGTTACCTTGTTTTCATGGAGGCGATCGGACCACTTCCGATCGATCCGGTTACTCCTAAGGGGAAGGCAGCGTTGACAGTTCTCTTTCAGAATGGTTTGGAAGCCGTCTCGGCAGGAGGATCTTGCCTCTTCTCGACCTTAAACCTCATCCCTAAGCCATTTTACCGGCTGACGGTATCAGGTCGACTCGTCGGTTTGATGGGGAAATCCTTGATCGCCAGTCGCTTCATATTGAATCATTTAGGTAGTATGCTACCCTGGGTACTACCGTTTAACACAATGTACCTGTTCCCCCATTCAAAAGCCTTAGAATTGGCTACAGGATTGAAGATGACCCTAGGACGGTTCCTTCGCCTTGGGGAACGGGGTTACAATCTTGAACGGATGTTTAATATCAGAGAGGGCCTTAATAAATTAGACGATTCGCTGCCGGCACGTCTTACTAAGGAGCCCCTGGATCCGAAAAACCGGGACACCATAGTAAAACTCGATGAGATGTTGCCCGAGTATTATTCGGTACGTGGTTGGACCGTCGATGGAATTCCGTCTCGTAAGAAGTTAAAGCAGCTGGAGGTGACCTTGTGATTCATGTTCAATACTTTGGACTGTTACGTTCTGTAACAGGGGTTCGCGAGGAGTATCTGAAGGCTACCCGGCTCAAGGAAGTGGTGCAACAAATAAGCGAACTGCATGGCCCGAAGGCAAAAGGAATCGCCAGAACGTCGGTAATAACGATTAACGGAACCAATGCTGCCTTGATCCGGGGTTACAGCACAAGACTCACAGAGGGAGATCAAGTTCAGATCATACCACCCGCCATGGGTGGATAGGGATGAGGATGCACAATATGCCAGGTCGGGCAATACCGCTTCACCTGTGTGATTAGCGGGATTGATTTCCTCGTTTCCCGCAAGGAGGCATTACGCAGCAAAGGCGCGATCCTCCTGAAATATCTGTGATCATTGTTGACTTTTTCCAGCAGGATGTTATACTTAAGCAAATGAGTGAACCTTCACTCATAATATCCAGCCACTGTTCATATGGATAAGAGGGTTGCATTTTTGGGGGGAGGGGCACATGGATAATAGGTTTGCTATTTCCGAATATCTTGATGCCGCTGCGGTGGTAAAACAACTCGACGACCTGATCAGGATGCCGGTTTACACCATTAGGCCTGCAGTCTTAAAAGCCTATGAAGAAGAGTATTTTGGCAAGAAATGTGCCAGATCGAAGCAGATGATCGAAGAGGCTGCAAACATCATCCCCGGGGGTGTCCAGCATAACCTGGCTTTTAACTATCCTTTTCCCCTGGTGTTCACCAAAGCCGAGGGGGCATACCTCTATGACCTTGACGGCAATAGATACTATGATTTTCTGCAGGCGGGGGGACCCACTGTCTTGGGCAGCAACCCCGTGTCAGTACGCAGTAAGGTTATTGAACTGTTGAATGAGTGCGGCCCATCGACGGGACTTTTTCATGAATTCGAGTATAAACTGGCAAAAAAAGTCTCTGATCATATGGAATCGGTCGAGATGTTCAGAATGCTGGGATCGGGCACCGAAGCCTGCATGGCTGCCATCAGAGTGGCGCGCCTGGCCACCAAGAAGAAAAATATTATCAAGATGGGCGGCGCCTATCACGGTTGGAGCGACCAACTCGCTTACGGCATCCGCATTCCGGGTTCCAAATGGACGCAAGCCCCTGGGGTGCCTCGTTTTTGTTTCAAGCATACACAGGAGTTCTTTCCGAATGATTTGCACGACCTGGAAAAAAAACTGCGCTGGAACAGCATACGCGGTGGTACTGCTGCAGTGCTGATCGAACCGGTAGGTCCCGAAAGTGGAACCAGACCGCTGGATAGAGATTTTAACAAGGGAGTGGAAGCACTCTGCCGAAAATATGGCGCCATCCTGGTGTTCGACGAGGTTGTCACCGCCTTTAGAATGGGCATGGCCGGAGCACAGGGCTATTTTGGAGTCTCTCCGGATCTGACCGTATTCGGAAAGGTGATTGCCGGCGGCTATCCTGGCGCAGGCGGCCTGGGAGGGAAAAAAGAGTACATGAAGTACCTGGCAGCAGGGCTCCAGTCGGGCGACAAGCATAAGAAAGCCCTGATCGGCGGCACCATGGCTGCAACGCCGCTGAGTTGTGTTGCCGGCTACTATACCCTCTGTGAGATTGAAAGGACTAATGCGGCGCAAAAAGCGGGACAGATTGGCGACATGCTGGTGAAAGGCTTGCAAGCGCTGATTGACAAGTACAATCTTCCGTTTGTCGCTTTTAACCAGGGCTCGATCTGTCACCTGGAAACTGTCGGTACCATGCATTATTCGATAAACTGGTCCCGGCCGTGGCAAATACCGGGCGTTTTGAAGGCAACCTCCATGCGCAAAACGGAAATGGAACACATGGGCGCCGCCTATATGGCCGAGGGAATTGTTACCCTGGCTGGCAGCAGGCTGTATACCAGCGCGGCTTATAACGAAGAGATGATCGGCGACGTGTTGCAAAGATTCGACAATGTGTTCAAAAATGTTGACGTAAAAGAGTGATATGGAGGTTTTTATGACTGTTGATGAGGCCAGGGGATTGGTTGTCAAGGCGGGGAAAAAGCTCGTGGAGTCCGGGCTCATTGCCCGGACCTGGGGAAATGTCAGTTGCCGGATCAGCGCCCATCAGTTTGTGATCACCCCCAGCGGCAGGGATTATTTAACTATGACGCCCGATGAAATAGTTACAGTTGCAATATCGGATTGCAGTTATGGCGGAAATATCCAGGCCCTCCACTGAAAAAGGCATTCATGCCGAGGCTTATAGGCTATATCCGGAAATTACTTTCGTGATCCACACACACCAGGAGAATGCCTCCGTGATCAGTGCCTCCGGTCTGGGTTCCATAAAGGTAACTGACGGTCATCCCGGTCTTGGCGATGAAGTGATCTGTGCTGCATACGCACTGCCCGGAACCAAAAAGCTGCGCCGGAACGTTGCTGCCGCCCTGAAGCGTTCCCAGGGCAAGGCAGTGATTATGGCCAACCATGGAGTGCTCTGTTTTGGAAAAAGCGATGATGAGGCATTTATGGTGGCTTCGGATCTTGAAGATGCCTGTGAACACTTTATCAGAGAGCAGTACCTGAAAATCAGCCGGCAAAACAGTTTTGATCCGGGTCAGATGAGGGGCTTCGCCCTCGCCCGGATAACCGGCGAAAAGGCAAAGGCTTGTGGTTGTGCAACAACATCTTACGGTGAAGGCGAGCGGACCGAAAAAGGCTTCAGGCTGCATGCCGGCACAGGGATCATCGATGTGGCAAGGGACCGGTCGGATGATTCATTGCCACCGGAGGCGGCGATCTATGACGCCATTTTTAAAAAGAATAAAAAGATCAATTATATTATCCAGGCCACTACTCCGAATATCGCCGCCGCATCAGCCGCCGGTATTGGGGTCCGGCCGCTTCTTGACGACTTTGCGCAGCTTGTGGGCACTTTGGTAAAAAGCGTGGAGAGGGATCCAGGCAAAATCGCTTCTGCGCTTAAATGTTCTTCGGCAGTCCTGATCAGAAATCATGGGGCATTATGCTGCGGCAGCTCCAGGGGAGACGCTACGGCTGTGGGTATGGTGACGGAAAAGAACAGTAAAGCTCTGATCGGCGCCTCTCTTTTTGGAAGAATCAAGCCCATCAACCGCCTGGAATGCAGCTTGATGAGGTTTGTCTATCTACAAAAATATTCGAAGCAGATAAATAGAAATAGTTAACTAGAGGCGTAGCCGCTCTTATCCCACCGCTTCAAAGAAGCGGGGGCATTAGAGCGGGTAGCCCTCGGTAAACAGCTTACCATTATGGGAGTAGCCCCCATTTTATTTCAGCATGGCGCTGAGGTCGCCTAGCAGGATCTGTGCCGCCTGGTATAGAAATACCATGGGAAAGATCCCAAACTATCATGACTTCAAAGCAAGGGGTGTCCTGTGGTGTTGTCTAGCCGTAAAGCCAAGAAGCACCATCTTTATTTTATTGCATTTGCATTTATCATTTTTGTCCTGGCCACCATTAGCTACAACCAGCAGGCAGCGGTTAAAGTCGGTCCGTCCAATCCCGCCGCGGAACAGCTGGAACAACCCACCGTTGAAAGCGTGGCTGTAAAGGTCTACGAGGCTCCCTCCGAAAAGCCGGTACCGCCGCTGGGACTGCCGCTGGAAAAACTTGGCGTTATCTGCGATGTTCCTCATGATCCGCACAAAATGGTGGCGCTGACGTTCGACGACGGCCCGTCCGACTTGACGCCTGCATACCTGGCGGTGCTGCGGTCAAAAGGGGTGCACGCCACGTTCTTCAATATCGGCCTGCAGGTCGTACGCCATCCTGGCCTGGCGGCAATGATCGCCGACAGCGGCAATGAGATCGGAAATCATACGTACTCACACCTGAATTTGGAGAAATCACCTCTCCCTG
Organism: uncultured Peptococcaceae bacterium; assembly: GCA_963767365.1. Lineage (GTDB taxonomy): Bacteria > Bacillota > DSM-12270 > Thermacetogeniales > Thermacetogeniaceae > Palsa-1188. The sequence continues at coordinate 22,071 of CAVYEE010000037.1, read as the reverse complement.
ATGATGTCAGTGATATTTTGAGAGGCCAGGAAGTGATCGAACAGGACTCGCATCAGAGACCGTCCCTCCTTCGCCCTCCGGGTGGGGCGCTTAATGTGCCTGTAATTAAGAAAATACAACAACTGGGCTATACCATTATATACTGGAACATAGACCCGCAGGACTGGAGAACAGGGGCCACCCCTGAGGAGATCATCAATAACGTGATGACCAACATCCGGCCTGGCGCCATCATCCTCATGCATGAAGGCAAACCGCAGACTCTCAAAGCCTTGCCGGAGCTCATCGATGACATTAAGAAACAGGGTTACGAGATCGGTACCGTGTCCGAACTGCTCGGACTGCCAAAGCCACCGCTCCCGTCCGGGCCTCCCGCTGGCACCGCCGCTTCAGTTTATAGCGCCGTAAGTCCTGAAGCGCCCGCTGGCGCCGCGGCTTCAGTATTAGTACCTTATAACACCCCATAAGTCTCGCCTACACAACGCAGCGGTCATTGTTGAGCGCTGCCACCTTAGTTGAAAAAGAGGCGTAGCCGCTCTTATCCCACCGCTTCAAAGAAGCGGGGGCATTAGAGCGGGTAGCCCTCGGTTAAGCTGATATTGCTTCTTGATTGCGGGAAGGATAAAATAGAGCCGTGCCGGGTGTGATTAACCCGCTTTTTTAAACATAACAGTGACATAAGAGAACGAAAATTGGCGCGCAATATTCAAACGAAGCGAAGTTATAAGCACCCCCCTTGATCTTTTTTGAAGGAGCAATTGGCATGGACTATGTCCTGGCTGTGGACCTGGGAGGCACCAAGATCTATTCCGCTCTGGTCGGCCCCGGCGACCTGATCGTCAGGAGTAACATTCGGCCGACGGAAGCGGACCTGGGCCAGGAGCGGGTGCTCGACAACATCATGGCGGGAATCGCAGCCGTGATGCCGCAGGATGTCCTGTGCGGCGGCAAGATCCTCGGCCTGGGCATCGGCGCCCCGGGGCCGCTGGACCCGCGCACCGGCAAGATCTGCTATGCTCCCAACCTGCGCTGGCGGGACTTCAACCTGAGGGACATCCTGCAGGACCGGCTGGGGATTCCTGTCTTCCTGGAGAACGACGCCAACCTGGCAGCCCTGGGGGAGTATACTCTATGGAGCCGGGCAGGGCAACGACGACATGGTCTTCATTACCGTCAGCACCGGCATTGGGGGTGGCCTGATCCTCAGGGGGGAGATCTATGACGGGGCATTCGGTGGCGCCGGCGAGATCGGCCACCTGTCGGTAATGCCGGACGGGCCGCCCTGTTCCTGCGGCGGGAGAGGCTGCCTGGAGGCCCTGGCCTCGGGATGGGCGATCAGACGCCAGGCCCAGGACCTGATCGCGGCCGGTCAGGGGAGGCGCATCCTGGCTGCAGCAGGCGGTGAGGCCGAGGCGGTGGGATCTCCGGCAATCGTCCAGGTGGCCCACGATGGCGACTCTGAGGCGCGGGAATTGCTGGCATCGGCAGGGCGCTACCTGGGGCAGGCGATCGGGAACATCGCCAACCTGCTCAATCCGTCCCTGTTCATCATCGGCGGGGGGGTGGCCACCGCGGCCGGCGGGCTGCTGCTGGAGGCGGCCGAGGCCGCAGCGGAGCAACGGGTGTTTCCCGCCCTGCGCTGCTTTTTAAAAATAGTCCCCGCTGCCCTGCGGGTCAGGGCCGGGGTGTTGGGAGCGGCGGCCTATGCCCACCGTAAACTAGATGTCTGAGGCAAGAAATCAGAGGTCAGAAAAATACAAAGACCATTTGAAAAAGCTGTCTTAACGTTCGGAAGATGAAAACTGGGAGAAGAATAATGATCTGACTTCTGAAAAAAGGGGGTTGTGCGAGTGAGCCGGGAGCATGACCTGAAAGCAGTTCTGGACGACAATCACTTCATTTCAGAGAGAGACCCGGAGGGAATGCTGGCGACGCTGGTCCGGTCTGCCTGACCAGTGCGAGACGGCGCTGAAAATTGGCCAGGATGCCGCTCTGCCCGGACTGCCGGGAGAACTGCGGCAAGTGGTGATGGCCGGCATGGGCGGCTCTGCCATCGGCAGCGACCTGATCCGGGTACTGGTGGCCCGGCAGTCCGGTGTGCCCTTTGCGGTCTGCCGCGATTACACCCTGCCGGCCTACGTGAATAAGCAGACCCTGGTCTTTTTAACCAGCTATTCGGGCAATACCGAGGAGACCCTCAGCGCCTACCGGTCGGCAGGCGAGCGGGGCGCCCTGCGCATCGCCGTGACCACAGGCGGGCGGTTGGCCGAGTTGGCGAACAGCGATGGAGTACCGGTAGTCCGCGTGCCCCAGGGACTGCCTCCCCGCTCCGCCATCGGCTACCTGTTCCTTGTGGCTCTGGTCATGCTGGAGCGACTGGGCGTGATCGGCCACCAGGAGGGCTACGGCGAACTCCTGGCAATACTGCGCTCCCACCGGGAGGAGTTCGGCCACTCCTCGCCGGTCTCCCGCAACCGGGCCAAGGACCTGGCCATTCGTTTACTTGGAAAGATTCCGGTCATTTACGGAACGGCCGGCGCCACCGAGGTGGTGGCTACCCGCTGGAAGGGACAGTTCAACGAGAACGCCAAGAGCTTGGCTTACTGGAACGTCTATCCGGAAATGAACCACAACGAACTGGTCGGTTTCGAGGCGCCCCCGGACCTGTTGCGCTCCCTGTTCCTGGTCCATTTGCGGGACGCCACGGACCACCCCCACATTCAGGCCCGGATGGAGATCGTCAAGCGGTTGCTGACGAAAAGAGTCGGTGGCCTGGCCGAATTCAGCGGCCAGGGTGAGACCCTGCTCGCCCGGTTGTTCTCGCTGATCTACCTGGGCGACTTCACCAGCGTCTACCTGGCCCTGCTCTGCGGGATCAACCCCAGGCCGGTGCAGGTGATCGACTACCTGAAGCAGGAATTATCGCAATTGAATCAGGGGCGTAGCCGCTCTTATACCACCGCTTTAGAAGCGGGGCATTAGAGCGGGTAGCCATCGGGCAAGAGGCGGGTAGCCCATTCCTCGAGGTCATCGAAAAGGACCTCCGTTTTGAGGAGGAGTGAATATGGAGGAAACGAGATCGATCCGCCTGGTGATCGTCACCGGCCTGTCCGGTGCTGGCAAGACCCAGGCGATCAGGTGCCTGGAGGACCTGGGCTTTTTTTGCGTCGATAACCTGCCGCCCATGCTGATCTCCAAGATCGTCGAACTCTGCCAGCAATCCGGGGAGCGGGTGCGGCTGGTGGCCCTGGTGATCGATGTGCGTGGCGGGTTGTTTTTCGACGCTCTGAGTGAGGAACTGAACAACTTCGAGCAGCAGGGGATCAAGTACGAGGTCCTGTTTCTGGAGGCCTCAGATGAGGTCCTGGTGCGGCGCTACAAGGAATCACGCCGGCAACACCCGCTGGGAGAAGACGTCTCCGTGCTGGATGCGATCCAGGCCGAGCGTGAGCGGCTGCGGGAACTCCGGGGCAAGGCCAGCATCATCTTGGACACCACCGGCATGAGCGCCCGCGATCTGAAGGAGAGCCTGACCCGACTCTTTGGCAAGCCGGTGAAGGCCAGTCTCTCTGTCACCCTGCTCTCGTTCGGCTACAAGTACGGCATTCCCATGGACGCCGACCTGGTGTTTGATGTCCGCTTTCTGCCCAACCCCAACTACGTGGAGGGGCTGAAGCACCTGACCGGCCTTGACCCGGCTGTGGTGGAGTACATTTTCAGCAATGACGTCACTAAGAGCTTCATGCGCCGTTTTTCCGGACTGCTGCGCTTCCTGCTGCCTTGCTACGTGCAGGAGGGCAAGAGTCACCTGGTGGTGGCGGTCGGATGCACCGGGGGGCAGCACCGCTCGGTGGCGGTGGCCGAGCGCCTGGCCCATTCGCTGAAACGACGCTGCCAGGTCAACCTGCACCACCGGGATATCTCCCGCACCGGGGCGGTGGATCTGGCATGAACATGGCGGAGATGCTGCGGTGGCTGGGACAGCAGTACCGCCGCCGGTCCCTGAAGCGTGGCCCGCGGATCGTGGCCATCGGGGGAGGCACCGGACTTCCGGTGCTGTTACGCGGCCTCAAGCAACATACAGAAAACATCACCGCCATCGTCACAGTGGCCGATGACGGCGGCAGTTCCGGCCGGCTGCGGGGGGAATTCGGCATCTTGCCGCCGGGGGATATCCGCAACTGCCTGGTCGCCCTGGCGGAGACCGAAACCCTGATGGACCAGTTATTCCACTACCGCTTTGGACAAGGCGAGGGGCTGGCCGGCCACAACTTGGGCAACCTGTTGCTGACGGCTCTGAGCGATATCGCCGGGGACTTTCAGACCGCCATCCGGGAGGCCAGCAAGGTCTTGAAGGTGCGCGGGCTGGTGCTTCCATCCACCCTGAAACAGGTGGTCCTTCACGCCGAGCTGAAGGACGGAACAGTGGTCAGTGGCGAGAGCAGGATCTCCCAGACCCGGGAGCCGATCAGGCGGGTATTCCTGACGCCCGAAGAGTGTGCCCCGGTGCCCGAGGCCCTGGAGGCGATCGCTGCCGCCGACCTGATCCTTTTGGGGCCTGGCAGCCTGTACACCAGTGTACTGCCGATCCTGCTGGTGGGGGAGATCGTTGCCGCGGTCAAGCGGTCTCCGGCATTGAAGTGCTACCTTTGCAACATCATGACTCAGCCCGGAGAGACAACGGGATTCAAAGCTTCTGATCACCTGCAGGCGATCTACGAGCACTCCGGGTGGAGCTGGATCGATTACATCCTGGTCAACAGCAGGAGGATCAGCCCGGAGAAGCAGGAGAAGTACGCCCGGCAGGGGTCATCCCCGGTGCTGGTTGACGACCAGGCTCTACAACGGATGGGGGTCCGGCTGATCAAGGCGGACGTGCTGGAGGCCGACGAGTTGGTGCGCCATGACCCCCAGAAGCTGGCGCTGGCGATCATGAACGTATTAGAAAAAAGGTGAAGCTGGTTGGCTAAAGAACCATCCTTTTGTGTTCAGGTTAAAAGCGAGGTAGCCCGCCAGGCCGAGGCCCGCTCCTGCTGCCTGAGGGCGGAACTGGCAGCCTGCGCCCGCACTCTGGGCAGCATGAAGATCGGGAACGGCGGTGCGGCACTGCTGTTTACCAGCGAGAATTCTGCAGTGGCCCGCCGGATTTACAAGCTGGCCCGACAGTTGGGCTGGCAGGCGAACATCCTGGTGCGGCTCTGCACCAAGCCGCGTCGCCGGAACCTGTTCGTTGTCCAGGCGCCCCTCCGGCAGAAGGGCATCTTTCTGCTTCAGGAGTTAGGCCTGGCTGACCGGAAGGGCCGGCTCAAGGACCGGCTGGAGACGCGATTGCTGGGCCGGAACTGCTGCCGTCGGGCATACCTGCGGGGCTGTTTCCTGGGCAGCGGTTTCCTGAACCGGCCCGGCCACGGCTATCACCTGGAGTTCGTCTTTGACAGCAATGAGGCGGCCGAGGAACTGAAAGAGATCCTGGCCCAGTTCGGACTGAACCCGAGTTGCCGGCAGCGAAAGGAGAACTGCCTGGTCTACCTCAAGGAGGCAGACCGGGTAGGGGAATTCCTGCGGTTGATCGGGGCAACCCAGGGAGTGCTGGCTTTCGAAAACGGGCGCATCCTGAAAGACATGCGCAACCAGGTCAACCGGCTGGTCAATTGCGAGACCGCCAATGTGGGCAAGGCAGTGAATGCCGGACTGCGCCAGGTGGAGATAATCAGCCAGATCCAGCGCCGGGCGGGGTTGGAGTTGCTGCCGTCACGGCTGCGGACCCTGGCCCTGCTGCGTCTGTCGCATCCGGAGGCCAGCTTGCAAGAGTTAGGCCGGTTGCTCGACCCGCCCCTGGGCAAGTCTGGTGTCAATCACCGCTTTCGCCGGCTGTGCCTGATTGCCGAGCAGATCAGAAGAGAGAAGCGAGAAGTGGGACGTACCTCCCACATCTCAATTGAGAAGCGAGAAGCGAGAAAAGAAGGTAGTTCAACTTGATCTGGAAGTTCTTACGCAATTATTTTGTTACCGGCATCTTGGTGTTGCTGCCGCTGATCATCACCGGATACATCCTGGTCTTTGCCTTCAATTTGGTGGACAGAAGCCTGAGAAACCTGATCTCTCACTACACTGGTCACAGTATACCGGGCGCGGGGTTGTTGACGTTTCTCCTGCTGATCTTCCTGGCCGGCGTGTTCGGGCAGAACGTGGTGGGCAGGAAGCTCTTAAGCTGGGGTGAGGCCGTCCTGCGCCGCATTCCCGTTGTTAAAAGCATCTACTCGGCCAGCAAGCAGGTGATGGAGGTCTTCGCCTCAGACCGTAGTGAGGCGTTCCAGAAGGTGGTGCTGGTGGAGTTTCCGCGGCGCCGCATCTACATGCTGGGCTTCCTGACCGGCGAGGCCCCGGTCACGGTCAAACAGCGGGTGGAGAAGGATCTGTTGAATGTCTTCGTTCCTGTTACTCCACCGGGGCATGGATATTTCCTCATCGTGCCTCGCCAGGACGTTAGGATTCTGGACATGAGCGTGGAAGAGGGCCTGAAACTGGTGCTGTCGGCTGGCATCATCACTTCCTCACCGTCCTATCGAAATCAGAAGTCGGAAGCAAGAAGTCAGAAGGCGGAATAAAAGAAGGGTACCGGGCGGAACTGGGAATTTTGCCGGGATTCCGGATTGCATCGCCAGGGAAATGAGATATAATATTACTTGGATTGTGATGTCTTAATTGGTCGCCTACGGCTTTTTGATCAGTCAGTTTGGGAGATAAGGATCTGTTCAACCACAGCCGGCAGCTAATACAGGTATTGAAGATAATATTGCAGTTCAACTAGTTCTTGGCTTCAGAGGGGGATTGTCTTTCCCCCACTGAAGCTTAGAAATAGTTAACTAGAGGCGTAGCCGCTCTTATCCCACCGCTTTAGAGAAGCGGGGGCATTAGAGCGGGTAGCCCTCGGTAAAATAGTAAATATTATAGTCGATAATGCTAAGGGGAGGTTTCGTAATGCCAGTGAGAATTGGGCTCAACGGTTTTGGACGCATCGGAAGGCTGGTCCTGCGCAAGGCGCTGGAAAACCCGGAGATTGAAGTGGTGGCCGTCAACGACCTGGTAGACGCCGCCACCAACGCCCACCTGTTCAAGTATGATTCCGTCCACGGAACTTTCCGGGGCGCGGTGCAGGCCGTGGATGGAGCGATCATCGTCAACGGCAGGGAGATCAAAATATTCTCCGAAAAAGACCCCAGCCACTTGCCCTGGGGCGATCTGGGGGTTCAGATCGTGATCGAAGGGACCGGAAGGTTCACCGAGGCGGAGAAGGCCGCCGCCCACCTGCAGGCCGGAGCTAAAAAGGTGATCATCACCGCTCCCGCCAAGAACGAGGACATCACCGTGGTGATGGGCGTCAACGAGCAGCGCTACAATCCCGCCAAAGACCACATCATCTCCAACGCTTCCTGCACCACCAACTGCCTGGCGCCGGTGGTCAAGGTGCTTCACGAGAACTTCGGGGTGAAGCGCGGCCTGATGACCACGACCCACTCCTACACCAACGATCAGCAGGTACTCGACCTCGCTCACAAGGACCTGCGCCGGGCGCGGGCGGCAGCCCTGTCCATAATCCCCACCACTACCGGGGCGGCCAAGGTCGTTACCCTGGTGTTGCCCGAACTCAAAGGGAAGCTGACCGGCATCTCCGTCCGCGTTCCGACCCCCAATGTCTCTCTGGTGGATTTTGTGGCCGATGTGGAGAGGCCGTCGAGCGTGGAGGCGGTCAACGGCGCCTTCAAGTCAGCCGCCGAGGGGAGCCTGAAGGGGATCCTGGCCTACACCGAGGAACCGCTGGTGTCTCACGACTACAACGGGGATGAGCACTCCGCCATCGTGGATGGCCCCTGCACCCTGGTGATGGAAGAGACGATGGTCAAGGTCTTTGCCTGGTATGACAATGAGTGGGCCTATTCCTGCCGGGTGGTGGACTGCGCCGTCTTCGTGGCCTCCAAGGGCCTGCTATAACAGAAGCGGGTGGTCAGAGCGGGCGCGGCAAGAGCCGGAAGTCGGAGAAGCTTAGGAAGATGCGACTACTCAGGTCAGTCCTTCACAGGGCCTAAGTATCACCAGCAAGAAACGAGAATGCGAGAGGCTGGCTGAGTTAAAGAAAGGATGGGGTCATTGAACCTGAAGATCGAGAGCCTGAGGACGCTCAGGGAGATCGACGTCAAGGGGAAAAGGGTGCTAACCCGGGTAGACTTCAATGTTCCGCTGGACAGCCAGGGAGAGGTAGCCGACGATTCCCGCCTGGTGGCCACCCTGCCCACGATCCGGTACCTCCTGGAGCAGGGGGCCAGGGTGATCCTGATGAGCCACCTGGGCCGGCCGAACGGTAAAATCAATGATAAGCTGCGCCTTACCGGTGTCGCCCGGCGGCTTGGAGAGTTGCTGGGCAGGCCTGTCATCAAGGTTGACGACTGCGTGGGGCCGGCTGTGGTTGCAGCAGCAAATCAACTGCAGCCGGGCGAGGTGCTGCTCCTGGAGAACCTGCGCTTCCACCCGGAGGAGGAGGCCAACGACCGGGAGTTTGCCCGGCAACTGGCCTCGCTGGCTGACGTTTACGTGGACGATGCCTTCGGCACCGCTCACCGGGCGCATGCTTCCACTGCCGGGGTGGCCGAATTCCTGCCATCGGCTGCCGGGTTCCTGATGGAGAAGGAGGTAACCATGCTGGGGCGGATCCTGACGGATCCGGACCGCCCCTTCACCGCAGTGCTGGGCGGCGCCAAGATCGCCGACAAGATCGGGGTGCTGGAGAAGCTGGTGGAGAAGGTCGACCGGTTGCTGCTGGGAGGCGGTATGGCCAACACCTTCCTGCAGGCCGGGGGCAGCGCCATGGGCGACTCCCTGGTCGACGAAGGCCACCTGGAGTTTGCCAGGGATTTTCTCCTGCGTGCCCGTGGTCGTGGTGTCGACTGTAGACCTGCCGGTGGACCTGGTGATCGCCCCGGCATCCCGCAGCGGCAGCCAGCCGGAAACCCGGGTGGTGGCAACCGGCGCGGTGCCCGCCGGCTGGCAGGCCCTGGATATCGGCCCCAAAACTATCGAACGTTTCCAAGAGGCAATTGCCAAGTCGAAAACGGTCTTCTGGAACGGGCCCCTGGGGTTGTTCGAGGAGCCTGCCTTCGCCTGCGGTAGTGAGGCGATTGCCCGGGCGATAACCCGCCCGGGGCTGGTCTCAGTGGTGGGCGGCGGCGATTCCCTGGCCTTGCTGGAGAAGGCCGGTGTGGCCGGGCAGGTCACGCATGCCTCTACGGGGGGCGGCGCTTCCCTGGAATTTCTCGAAGGCCGGGAGTTGCCCGGGGTTGCGGTATTGATGCATGACTGACAGATCTGGAGAGGAGAACGTGAAGGATGGCAAGCAGGATTCCTTTAGTCGCTGGAAATTGGAAGATGCACAAGACTCCCGCAGAAGCAGGGACCTTTGCCCGCAACCTGCTGGAAAAGATGACCGCCAACCTTAACGTGAATGTGGTCGTCTGTCCGCCCTTTCCGGCGATCCCAGCAGTAGCTCATCAAGCTGGCGGGAAGCTGGATTTGCTGGGGCGCCCAGAATATGCACTGGGAAGCCGAAGGGGCCTATACCGGAGAGGTGTCGGCGCCGATGCTGCAGGCCCTGGGCTGCCGTTACGTGATCCTGGGACATTCGGAGACGAAGAGCACACTTTGAGGAGACGGACGAGCAGATCCGGAAGAAGATGAAAGCCGCCCTCTCCTTTGGCCTGAGGCCGATCTATTGCCTGGGCGAGGAGTTGGCGATCAGGGATGCCGGTGATGCCGAATTCTTTTGCCTGCACCAGTTGGCCGACGGCCTGGAGGGTTTGCACTGGAAAGACCCGGAGACCCTGGTGATCTCCTACGAACCGGTCTGGGCGATCGGCACCGGCCGCACCGCCCTGCCGGCAGACGTGGTGACGGTGATCAGGCTGCTGCGGGAAAAGATCGCCTCCTGGCACGGAAAGGATTTTGCCGAACAGGTGCGCATCCTTTATGGGGGCAGTGTGGGCCCGGACTCTATCGCCGGTTTTATGAAGGAAGAGCAGATCGACGGGGTGCTGGTAGGAGGAGCCAGCCTGAAGCTGGATTCGTTCATCGAGATTATCCGCACGACAGCGGAGGTCAAACAGAGAATTCAATTGCTAAGCAGGTCCTATTGCAGACTATGAATTCTTGAGCGTGGAGATGATCTACGTATCGAATACCACCGGAACAGACAAAGAACCTGCAAGCGGGCGCAGTGGCTCGGGCCACCCGCTGGCATTGATTATTCTTGACGGTTGGGGCTGTGCGGCGGAGGGCAAGGGTAACGCCATCTCCCTGGCGCAGACCCCGAACTTCGACCAGTTGCTGGAGTCCTTCCCGCATACCACCCTGGACGCCTCCGGGGAGGCGGTGGGGCTGCCCGAGGGGCAGATGGGCAACTCCGAGGTCGGTCACCTGAACATCGGCGCCGGGCGTGTGGTCTACCAGGACATCACCCGGATCAGCCGGGCGATCCGCGACGGGGAGTTCTTCAGCAACCAGGTGCTGCTGCAGGCCCTGCAGGAGGCCGCCAAGCGCCAGTCCGCCCTGCACCTGTTCGGACTGCTGTCGGACGGCGGCGTGCACAGCCACCTCACCCACCTGTTCGCCCTGCTGGAGATGGCCCGCCAGGCCCAGTTGCCCCAGGTCTTCATCCATGCCTTCCTGGATGGCAGGGACGTACCGCCGGCCAGCGCCCGGTCTTACATCCAGGCGGTAGAGGAAAAATGCCGCCTCCTGGGTACCGGGATGATTGCCACGGTGATGGGGCGGTATTACGCCATGGACCGGGACAAACGCTGGGACCGGTTGCAGAAGGCCTTCGACGCCCTGGTCTACGGCCAGGGCGAGACGGCCTCTTCAGCGGATGAGGCGGTGGCCCGCTCCTACGCCAGGGACGTCACCGATGAGTTTGTGCTCCCCACGGTGATCCTGGACGATCAGGGCCATCCCAGGGGCCGGGTCAGGCCCGGGGATGTGGTCATCTTTTACAACTTCAGGGCCGACCGTGCCCGGGAGATCACCAGGGCATTCGTCGACCGGGATTTCTCCGGCTTCGAGCGGCCAGGCGGCTACCCGGATGTCAACTACACCTGCATGACCCAGTATGACGCCACCATTCAGGCCCCGGTGGCCTTCCCGCCCCAGAGCCTGAACCATACCCTGGGCGAGGTGCTATCAGCCAGGGGACTGAAGCAACTGCGGATCGCCGAGACCGAGAAGTACGCCCACGTCACCTTCTTCTTCAATGGCGGGGTGGAGACTCCGAATCCAGGAGAAGACCGGATCCTGATCCCCTCGTCGAAAGTGGCCACCTATGACCTGAAACCGGAGATGAGCGCCCGGGAGGTGACAGCGGCGGTGCTTGCGGAAATCGCCAAGGATAAGTATGATGTAATCGTGTTGAATTATGCCAATGCCGATATGGTCGGGCACACCGGCATCATCGAAGCCGCGGTCAAGGCCCTGGAAGCGCTGGACGACTGCCTCGGCCAGGTGGTAGGGGCAATCCTGAGCCGGGACGGAACCGCCCTGGTCACCGCCGACCACGGCAATGTCGAGCAGATGCTGGAATCGGACGGACATGAGCCCCACACCGCCCACACCACCAACCGCGTGCCGCTGATCCTGGCCGGGAGAGAAGTACCGGGGCAGTTCCCTGCGCCAGGAGGGCGCTCTGGAGGACATTGCTCCGACCATGCTGGAGATCCTGGGGATTCCCCAGCCGCCGGAGATGACCGGGCGCACGCTTCTCGAGGTCCGGAGACCAGAGTGCCAGAGGTCGGAGAAAAGATTGAAGAACAGCCTGAAATTATGCAATCTTTCAGCCGACATACCGCTTCCGAGAGGCCAGACCAGAAAAACTTGAAAGGACACAGGAGTTGGAAAGACATGCGAGTCTTGCATCTGACATCCGACTTCTGAAATGGGTGTTGACAATGCCTTTGATTATAGATGTGCTGGCGAGAGAAATCCTGGATTCCCGGGGCAATCCTACCGTGGAGGTGGACGTCTACCTGGATGACGGCAGCGTGGGCCGGGCGGCGGTGCCGTCGGGAGCATCCACCGGGTCTCACGAGGCCATGGAGCTCCGGGACGGGGACGAGAGCCGCTACCTGGGCAAGGGGGTCCTGAATGCCGTCGACAACATCATGGATGTCATCGCTCCCCAGGTTACCGGCATGGAGGCCACCGACCAGGTGCTGATCGACCAGACGATGATTGACCTGGACGGCACGCCCAACAAGGATAAGCTGGGAGCCAACGCCATCCTGGGAGTCTCCCTGGCGGCGTCCAAGGCGGCGGCCGAGAGCATGGGACTGCCCTTTTACCGCTACATCGGCGGCGTCTGGGCGCGCCTGCTGCCAGCGCCCCTGATGAACATCCTGAATGGAGGCAAGCACGCCGATAACAACGTGGATATCCAGGAGTTCATGATCATTCCCCTGGGGGCGGACAGTTTCCGCAGCGCCCTGCGCATGGGGGTCGAGATCTTTCATACCCTGCGCTCGGTATTGAAAGAGCGGGATTACAACACCTCAGTAGGAGATGAGGGCGGCTTCGCCCCCAACCTCAAATCGAATGAGGAGGCCCTGGACGTGATCGTGGAGGCGATCCGCAAGGCTGGTTACAAGCCGGGCAAGGAGGTCTTCCTCGGGCTGGACGTGGCAGCCACCGATCTGTTCCAGGACGGCAGGTACCACTTCCGCAGCGGCGAGATCACCCGCACCTCCGACGAGATGATCGATTTTTACGGGGAGCTGATCGACCGCTACCCGATCGTTTCCATCGAGGACGGACTGGCCGAGGATGACTGGGATGGCTGGCAGCGGCTGACCCAGCGCCTGGGCAAGAAGATCCAGTTGGTGGGGGACGATATCTTCGCCACCAATCTGGAGCGGCTGAGGAGGGGAATCGAGCAGGGAGTGGCCAACGCCATCCTGGTCAAGGTCAACCAGATCGGCACCCTGACCGAGACCCTGGAGACCGTGGAGGAGGCCAGGCGCGCCGGCTACAAGGCGATTGTCTCGCACCGATCCGGGGAGACCGAAGACACCACCATCGCCGATCTGGCCGTGGCCCTCAACGCCGGCCAGATCAAGACCGGAGCCCCTTCACGGACCGACCGGGTGGCCAAGTACAACCAGTTGCTGCGGATCGAGGAGGAGCTTGGAAGCGCCGCCTCCTACGCCGGCATGCTCCGATAATTCTGGTCGTTAGTGCGTTGGGTGGCTGTGCCGGCTATATGGTGCTTTACTTTGCGTGCTGGTGGTGCTAGAATAATCTTCGAGGTTAGAATTGAACATCGGATAGGGGGCAGCGGCTTGAGCGCTCTTAAAATCATCTTGATCGTATTGCAAGTGCTGTTCAGCGTCGGGGTCGTTACTACCATCCTGCTGCAGTCCGGTCATGCGTCCGGTCTGTCCGGAGCCATCGCCGGCGGTGCTCAGTCGCTGCTGGGAAAGAAGAAGGGGGTCGACGAGTTCCTGAACAGATTGTCCATGGTGTTCGCTGCCGGCTTCCTGCTGCTGACCCTGCTGCTGGCTATGCCCTGGGCATCGTAGGGCTCCTCTTTCGCTTCGCTTCGTTTGAATTGGGCATGAACAAAGCCGCTCTCCAAGAAAGGAGAGCGGCTATTGATGTCTGTTCAGGATTACACCTGGCGTGATGGCCTATTTGCTTTCTGGGATCCTCATCCCGTAGAACGAACGCCATACGAAGAAGAGGGCAATGACGAGGAAGACAACACCGACAATGGGAGACACGCTTCTGAACGACGGATAGATGGCGATCTCCATCGCCAGCAGGCCGAACAGCGTCGTGAACTTGATGATCGGGTTCAAGGCCACCGAAGAGGTGTCCTTAAAGGGATCGCCGACGGTATCGCCCACCACTGTGGCATCGTGTAATGCGGTGCCCTTTTCCTTCAGGTCCACCTCGACCACTTTCTTGGCGTTATCCCAGCAGCCACCGGCGTTGGCCATGAAGATGGCCTGGAACAGGCCGAACATGGCGATCGAGATCAGGTAAGAGATAAACAGGGCAACCGATTCGTCGTTGCCGGCCCTGGGGGATGAGAGACAGGCATAGGCCAGCGCAAAGGAGAAGATGACGATAAAGATGTTGATCATGCCGCTCTGGGCGTACTGGGTGCAGATCTTCACCACTTCTTTGGACTTTTCGGTGGCCGCTTTCTGGCTGGCATTGGCGTCGAGCTGGATATTCTTCTTGATATATTCGACGGCCCGGTAAGCCCCGGTGGTGACGGCCTGCATGGAGGCTCCGGTAAACCAGTAGATCACGGCGCCGCCGGCCAATAGTCCCATGATGGTATACGGATTGAGCATGTTGAGGATCGATTCCGGTTGCACCCCCAGCACTTCCTTAATAACCAGGATCAGGGAGAAAATCATGGTTGTGGCTCCCACCACTGCCGTCCCGATCAATACCGGCTTGGCAGTTGCCTTGAAGGTGTTCCCCGCCCCATCGTTGGCTTCCAGGCAGTGCTTGGCTTTTTCAAAATCCGGGTCAAAACCAAAGTCACGCCGGATTTCCTTTTCAATATCGGGGATGGACTCGATCAGCGACAGCTCGTAGATGGACTGGGCGTTATCGGTAACCGGGCCGTAACTGTCGACGGCTATGGTCACCGGGCCCATGCCGAGGAATCCGAAGGCCACCAGGCCGAAGGCGAAGATGGAGGGATAGATCATGATCCCGCTCAGGCCGTGTGTGCTGGCAATATAGGCGATGAACATGAGCGCCAGAAACACCATGCCCTCCCAAAAGGCGCTGAAGTTGCCCGCCACCAGACCGGACAGGATGTTCAGAGAGGCGCCGCCTTCCCGGGAGGCCTTGACAACTTCAGCCACGTGGGCTGAATTGGTGCTGGTAAAGATCTTGGTGAATTCGGGGATCAGGGCCGCCCCGAGGGTGCCGCAACTGATGATGATCGCCAGCACCAGCCAGAGGTTCTGAAGCTGGGCCGCTTCCGCTGAACCGGGCCCCAGCATGATGTAACTGACGGCGAAGGTGACAATAATCGACAGGATGGACGTGATCCACACCAGGTTGGTCAGGGGCTGTTCCACATCGAACTCGTCCTTGTTGCCATACTTGACCTGGCTGAGCCCCTTGTTGATGTAAAATGCGGCTATGGAGGTGATGATCATCAGGATACGCATGACAAAGATCCAGACCAGGAGGCTGGTTTGCAGCGCCACCGTATTTACGGCCAGGACAATAAACGAGATCAGCGCCACGCCGGTAACGCCGTATGTCTCGAACCCATCCGCCGTCGGCCCCACGCTGTCACCGGCATTGTCCCCTGTACAGTCGGCGATCACGCCCGGGTTGCGCGGGTCGTCTTCTTTGATGCCAAAGTCGATTTTCATCAGGTCGGAACCGATATCGGCGATCTTGGTGAATATCCCGCCGGCGATACGCAGGGCGCTGGCGCCGAGGGATTCACCGATGGCAAAGCCGATAAAGCTGGCTCCGGCCAGTTCCCGGGGAACAAACAGCAGGATGATCAGCATCATGATCAGCTCGACGCAGACCAAAAGCACACCGATGCTCATCCCGGCGTCGAGGGCAATATTTAAGACCTTGAGGGGATTTTATCTCAGAGCGGAAAATGCCGTCCGGCTGTTGGACAGGGTATTCATGCGGATGCCATACCAGGCCACGCTGTATGAACCGAGAATACCGATCACGGTCCAGACTCAGGATGAGCAACACGCCACCCACGGGGGTTTGCTGCAGGACGCCGAAATAGAAGGCTACACAGACGGCGATAAATACAAACAGGACGAGGAGCAGCTTCCCCTGTTGGATGAGGTAGGTCTTGCAGGTCTCGTAGATGGTGTCCGACACAACCAGCATGGATTGGTGGGCCGGAAATTTCTTGACCTTGGCGAACTGGTATAGGCCGAACAACATACCCAGGATACATACGGCGAAACCGGTGAGCAGCAAATGATTTTGCCCCTGGCTCAGGCTGGGAATCTTCAGGTTGGCCTCGCTGGCAAAGGCCATCATCGGCGAGAGCAACGCCAGGGGTAGGCTGAACATTACGCCAAGCACTAACCTCTTCATTTTAAATAAACCACCTTTTCCCTAAATAATTTGAATAAAATTCTCTTAATCTACTGTTTGGCTGGATTATCTTATTTGCATGGCGTGAAGGGCTTCTACGGGCTTTCACTCCCTTCATCAATAAACGTATTCTGTTTGATCAACACCCCTAGCACAACGTAAAGCGTAACAAATTCTTCTAGTGCTGTCAACCATAATGCGAGTTTTCAGTCATCTTCGCCATATATAGTAGAAAATGGGGGATTGCAGGGCAGCATGGTTGTGCATGCGTTGTTTATGGAAGGTGGGCATGATAAGATGAATGTACTCAGGAGTCAGGAGTCAGGCGACAGGGGTCAGAATGAGAGAACCGGACTTACGAAGGGTCTTGCCACCTTAATGGTGAGCGAAGCGAACCGGGTGCCCTCTGGGCAGCGGCATCGAATGTGCCGGGGTACCCTTTGGGTCGGCCATTTGATGGATACGGTGATTTTTCGAAAAAGAATCTCTTTTGTAAGAGGATTGTTGGAAGTACATTCTCGGGGCATTCTGAATTCTGACTACTGAATTCTGAATACCTGGGCAGTGATGGGAAAGGTGAGATATGGCACGGAACAGACTACCAACGAGGAAGAACGGTAATACCGGCAACATTAAGGAAGCAAGTACCAGTGAAAAAACCGGTTACAAGACAGCACCCCGCGCCGGAGGGCGACCTGGCTCCCGGACAAAGGCCGGCGCCCTGCCCAGTTCGGGTGCCCCGGCAAGCGAGGCAACGAAAACTGCTCCGGGCGCTAATGCTGCACCCGGGGCCGGGAGGCGGCGGGCGAATGCTGGGGCAATGGCTCAAACAAGGGCAGGAGACAGGGTTACAACAAGAGCAGGAGCCAGCGCCGGGGTTAAGGTAGTTACCGGCCAGACCGGCGCAGGAAGCAAGACAAGTGCTGTTGTAGCCGGCGCTGCGGCAAAACCTCAAGCCGGCAAGGACCACTCCGACACTACCGGACGGGTGCACAGCAAGCCGCAGCGGAAGCAGGAACGAGTCCTGGACAGAAAGCAGCTTCTGGGCAAGGAGCAGGTTTTAGCCCAGTTGAAGGTTGTGAACCGCCCGCTGGATGTGGATGAGTTGGCCCGGCAACTCGGTTATGCCGATCCGGATGGGTTGCTGCTGGTTTTAAAAGACCTGGAACGGGCGGGGGAATTGGTCCGGACCCGCAAGAACCGGTATGGCGTTTCCAAGAAGATGAACCTGGCAGTAGGATTGCTGCAGGGGCACCCGAAGGGCTTTGCTTTCCTGGTTCCAGATGACAAGGGTGATGATATCTACATCTCCAAGGAGAACCTGGGCGGCGCCATGCACGGCGACCGGGTAATGGTGCGGCCCCTGGGTTTCGGCCTCAGAGGCCGGCGTGCCGAGGGCGAGGTGATCCGCGTCCTGGAACGGGCGAACGACCGGGTGGTGGGGAGGTTCGAATCCACCGGCAGCCAGATCGGCTTCGTGGTACCGGACGAGAAGAAACTGTGTTGGGACATCTTTGTCCCCAAGAGCCATCAGAAAGGCGCCCGCAACGGCGACAAGGTTGTGGTGGAGATCACCCGCTGGCCCGAGGCCCGGCGCAACCCGGAGGGCAGGATCGTGGAGGCCTTCGGGGCGACCGGGGAGCCCGGCGTGGATATCCTGTCCATCGTCAAGAAGCATGGGCTGCCCGAGGATTTCCCCCGGCGGGTGCTGCGGGAGGCAGACGCCATTCCCCAGGAGGCCACAGCGGAGGACGAGGTTGGGCGCTGGGACCTGCGGGAGTTGCCGATGGTCACCATCGACGGGGAAGACGCCAAGGACCTGGACGACGCGGTCTCGCTGGAGTTGCTGGACAACGGCAACTACCGGCTGGGAGTGCATATCGCCGACGTCTCCTTTTACGTCAGGGAAGGCAGCCAACTGGACAAGGAGGCGTTTCAGCGGGGCACCAGCGTCTACCTGGTGGACCGGGTCATACCCATGCTGCCTCAACGGCTTTCCAACGGGATCTGCAGCCTTAACGCCGGAGTTGACCGGTTGGCGCTCTCGGTGTTCATGGAGATCAACAAAGAGGGGCACGTGATCCGCTACGAGATCGGCCCTGCCGTGATCCGCGTCGACGAGCGGATGACCTACACCAACGTGCGGCGCATTCTGGACGAGGGCGAGGAGATGCTCTGCCAGCGCTATGCCGACTTCGTGGAGACCTTCAAGCAGATGCGGGACCTCTGCCTGATCCTGGGCCAGCGGCGGCATAAGCGCGGAGCGCTGGACTTCGATTTTCCGGAATGCAAGGTGTACCTGGACGAGAGCGGCCGGCCCCAGGATGTCTGCTTGATGGAGCAGTCCATCGCCAACCAGATCATCGAGGAATTCATGCTGATGGCCAACGAGACCGTGGCCGGGCACCTCTTCCACCTCGATGCCCCGTTGCTCTACCGGGTACACGAGGAGCCGAAACAGGAGAAGCTCACCGCCCTGAACGAGTTCTTGCACGGCTTTGGCTACCACATTCCAGCGGCGGGCGGGGTGCACCCCCGGTTCTTCCAGGAAGTCTTAGAGAAAGTGGAAGGCAAGCCGGAGCAGATGGTGGTGCATACGGTGATGCTGCGCTCCCTGCAGCATGCCCGCTATGACCCGGCGCCCCTGGGACACTTCGGGCTGGCGGTACAGCTTTACACCCACTTCACCTCTCCGATCCGCCGCTACCCGGACCTGATCGTGCACCGGGTCCTGCGGGAGTTCATGGCCCACCGGTCACTCACCGCCAAGCGCCGGGAGATCCTGGAGCAGCAGATGCCGGACAATGCCATACAGAGCTTCCAAGCGGGAACTGGTAGCTGAAGAGGCGGAGCGGGAGACGGTTGACCTCAAGAAGGTGGAGTACATCAGGCAATTCCTGGGGGAGATCTTTGACGGATTTGTCTCCAGCGTGACCAACTTCGGGATGTTCGTAGCCCTGCCCAACGGGATCGAGGGCCTGGTGCACGTCTCCTCCATGGCCGACGACTACTACCTGTTTGATGACAAGAACTACACCCTGACCGGTGAACACACCAGGAAGACCTTCAAGATCGGCGACAAGGTGCGGGTGCAGTTGGTGCGGGCAAGCCTGGAGGACCGGCAGATCGACTTCGAGCTGATCTGACGACCAATGACGAGGGGATGAGATGGTCTAATGGAGGAAAGAGCTTTTGATCACTGTTTCGTCTGCGGCAGCAAGAACGAGGCGGGCCTGCAGCTCTCCATCGTCTCCGGCGATGAAGGGGCCAGGACAGAATTCCAGCCTGACGCCCGCTGGGAGGGCTATCCCGGAGTGGTGCACGGCGGTGTGCTCAGCGCCCTGCTCGACGATCTGATGTTCCACGCCATCCACGCCGTGATCAGGCAGCCGATGGTCACCGCCTCCATGGAGGTGCGTTTCCGCCACCCGGCCCGCTCGACTCCCGCCTCTACTGCGAGGCCAAGGTCGGGGGGCGCCGCCGCGGACGCCTCATTGAAGCCGAGGGGGAGATCCGGGACCAGGAGGGGAGGCTGATCGCCACCGCCAGGAGCAAGTTCATGATCATGCCCAGGCCCAGATGGAGGGTTTCGTGGGCGTAGATCCGAGGTTCGCGAAGTCGAGCACTGAACTGAGCGAAGTTGAAAGAGGTGAGCGGAGTGGGAGATGCACAACGGGAACCGATCAAGATCGTGGCCGAGAACCGCAAGGCTCGCCACGACTACTTCATAGATGAGACCTACGAGGCCGGCATCTCCCTGGTGGGGACGGAGGTCAAATCGATGCGGGCCGGCAAGGTGAATTTGAGAGACAGCTACGCCGACGTGGCCAACAACGAGGTGTTCGTTCGCAACATGCACATCAGTCCCTACGACAAGGGGAACCGTTTCAACCACGACCCCGAGCGGCCACGCAAGCTGCTGCTGCACAGGCAGGAGATCAGGAGGCTGCTGGGGCAGACGACCCAAAAGGGCTATACCCTGATCCCCCTGCGGGTCTACTTCAAGCGTGGCCGGGCGAAGGTGGAGATAGCCCTGGCCCGGGGCAAGAAGCTGTACGACAAGCGGGAGGAGATCGCCAGGCGGGATGCCGGCCGGGAGATCGCCCGGGAGTTGCGCGGCCGCGGCCGGGAATAGAGGTAACCAGGGAAAGCCAGTTGCTACTGGAAAAGATTTCTTGAACCACTTTTCTTGATCGGATATTCATGGTATAATCAGTGCAGAAACTGGTTCGGCGCCGGGTGTGGCCCGGCCGGAAAGAATGACGTCAAAGATATGGGGGCGTATTGGCTTCGACGGGGGAACTAGGAGCAAAGGAAGCGAGCTGGGGTCCCACCTGCCCGTATGATACGGTGGAAAAACAATAACTGCCAACGATAACTTAGCACTGGCTGCCTAAACGGGCAGCCCGTTCTACCCGGGATGTCCTGCGGCCTGGGATAGGGCGTCGACTAGCAGGATACCGCAAGGCCAATTCTCGGAGGCCCTGACGGGAACCGCATCGAGATAGCGCCAGCGAAGCCTGCCGGAGGGCGTCGTATTCGGGGCGAATCCTAAACACCGGCTGCGCTCGGAGAAACCTTTGTGGCCTTTCTTTCGGACAGGGGTTCGATTCCCCTCGCCTCCACCAAATATGTCGAGCAGCCTGACTTAAAGCGAGTCAGGCCTTTTACTTATGTATAGAGGTGTTCAGCTAGGCATGTGTCCCATGAGGGCGGCTCAATTGGTCAGTAGTATGTTTTTTTACAGCCATGGAACTAACCCCCCCCTGTCTTGGACGACGATTCTTGACAACCATATACAGTGCTTCTTATACTGCTCTTGAGGCCCGGCAGGCACTCGGAATTACTGTGAGTTGGAGGGAAAGTCTGATGAAAAGCTACAGCCCAACTTTCGATTTTAGATAAGTAAAAAGCTTGCTGTGTCTGGGATCTTTGATTTTATTCGGTCACTACAACCTGGAACCCATCAGGCGATGCGTCCTCTTCAAGGGGTTTTTCACCCCGAGCAGGCGGTAGATCTCCTGGTGCTCCTTCTCCGGCATCCCGGAGACCCGTACGTGATGGATTTTATTGTCCGCATCCGTAAACATAACCGTGCTCCGCTGGTGAGTCGACAACTGCTCCCGAATCGTGGACCAACTGCGGTGGTCCCCGCTGGAGCGCAGGCTGTGCTCAATACCGATGAGCAGATGATAGGCCAGAACCGAGACAAACAGGTGGGATCTGGTCCTCCGGGCAATTTGATGATGGACCGGCCGCACCCCGAGGTCTGTCTTCAGCGATCTGAACGCTCCCTCCACGTGGGTGAGGGTCATGTAACACCGCCAGATCTCCACGGCGGTCAGGGTCCTGGTGGCTGGTTTCAATGACGTAGCACCCGTTGATGGTGGCCCGTTCTTCTGCCACCGGTTTTTTGACAATCGTCAGGCCCTGAACCTTCTTCCCCGAGTCGTCGGTGTTGGCGATGATATCATAACGGCGGGCAGCCGCAGGGTGTCTTTCCTTCCAGATGTCCTGCCCGCACGGCAACCTTCTCCACCCGGCGGATGTTTCCCTTGGCCACCGACTGCTGCAGCCGGTGAAAGTCATCGAGAAAACGCCGCTCTTTCAGAGCGCTGATCGCCCGTTCCTTTTGCTCCCGGCCTTCGCTGTAGCAAAGCACGCGGCAGCCTTCCTCGAAAGGAAGTTTTTTGACGTACACCGCCTGAGCCGCCCGGAGGTCTTGGCCGGAGGCGCAGGCTTTAGGGGAGAGAACGATCCGTTTTAAGGTCTCCCGGACTGATTCGAACTCCTCGATGTAGTCCTTCTCGACCGGGCGCCGCTCGATCACGATGTACGGGTATTCCCTGGCCTTTAAGAGGTCGTATTGTCTCTGGTGCGATTCCCCCGATCCATCACAATGGTGGGCAGGGCCCGGTTCGAACA
>CAVYEE010000036.1:0-46246 GCA_963767365.1 uncultured Peptococcaceae bacterium | reverse complement strand
AAACACTTCCTTACCCCCTATTTATTTATTACTGAATATTCCCGGGGGAAGGAAGATATTTGAACAATCATCAGGTTGGTCTATTGTTCGTTTTTCTTCTGCACGCTGCGCAATGCTTCCTTGCGTGACAGGTTGACGCGTCCCTGCCTGTCGATTTCCGTGACCTTGACGATGATCTCGTCTCCCTCTTTGAGCACGTCGCGTACCCGGCCGACCCGGTGTTCATCCAACTGGGAGATATGCACCAGGCCTTCCTTGCCGGGGAGACCCAATACGCCGGGAATGATCTCCACGAAGGCCCCGAAATCCATCAGCCTGGTCACCTTGCCCATATAGATCTTGCCGATTTCCACATCCTGAGTCAGGCACTCGATGATATGCAGCGCTTTTTGAGCTGCCTCGGCATCGGTGGCCGCTATATAGGCCCTGCCGTCATCTTCGATGTCGATCTGCACGCCGGTCTCTTCAATGATCTTGCGGATAATCTTGCCGCCAGGCCCGATCACATCGCGGATCTTTTCCTGGTCGATGGTGATGCTGATGATACGGGGCGCATACTGCGAAAGTTCCGGGCGCGGCGCGGGAAGCGTCTCCAGGATCTTGGACAGGATGAACATCCGGCCCTCTTTTGCCTGTTCCAGTGCTTTTTTCAAGACTTCCAAAGAAACGCCCCTGACCTTGATATCCATCTGCAGGGCGGTGACTCCCTTGGCAGTCCCGGCAACCTTGAAGTCCATGTCGCCCAAGGCGTCTTCAATACCCTGAATATCGCTCAAGACAGCGAACTTGTTCTCGCCGGTCACCAATCCCATGGCGATACCGGCCACCGGGGCCAGGATCGGCACCCCGGCATCCATCAGGGCCATGGTGCTGCCGCAGACGCTGGCCATTGAACTGGAGCCGTTGGATTCCAGTATCTCTGAAACCAGGCGGATAGTGTAAGGAAAGACCTCTTCCTTTGGCAGCACGTTCAGCAAGGCTCGTTCCGCCAGAGCGCCATGTCCGATCTCCCGCCGTCCTGGGCCGCGCATCGGCCTGGTCTCACCGACGCTATATGGCGGCATATTATACTGGTGCATATATCTCTTGGACTCCTCGACACCGAGTCCGTCCAGGATCTGCTCCTCGCTGACCGCTCCCAGGGTGGCTACGGTCAAAGCCTGCGTCTGGCCCCTGGTAAACAACCCGCTGCCATGGGCGCGCGGCAGTATCCCGACCTCACAGGTAATCGGCCTGATTTCGTTTAGCTTTCTGCCATCCGGACGCTCCTGCTCATCCAGGATCATCTGCCTGACCGTCTCTTTTAGAATGCCATGGAAGACTTCCTTGAAGTCCTTCCCATGCTCCGGGTAAGCTTCCAGGAAATGCTCCACGGTCTCTGCTTCCAAGCGGTCGATGGCCTCCTGCCTGGCTAGCTTGTCCGGATTGCGAACATCCGCTGCCACTTTATCGCTGACATATTCACGCGACCAACCGGTCCAGCTCCGGATCGATCTGATAAAACGGGATCTCCAGTTTCGGTTTTCCCAATTGGGCAACGATCTCATCCTGAAAGGCGATTAGATCCTGAATCACCGGGTGGCCGAAAGTAATAGCTTCCAGCATGACCTCTTCAGGCACTTCTTTGGCCCCGGCCTCCACCATCATCACGGCATCCCTGGTTCCGGCCACTACCAGGTTCATCTCGCTCTGCTCAGTCAGCGCCAGATTCGGATTGATGATATACTCCCCGTTAACCCGGCCTACGATCAGACCGGCAATGGGGCCTGAAAAGGGAATGTCCGATACCGAGAGAGCGATCGAGGCGCCAATCATAGCCGTCACATCCGGAGAGCAATCCTGATCTACGGAGAGGACGGTGGCTACAACCTGAACGTCATTTCTGAACCCATAAGGGAACAGCGGGCGGATTGCCCTGTCGATCAGCCTCATAGAGAGTATTGCCTTTTCACTGGGTCTACCCTCCCGCTTAATAAACCCACCGGGAATTTTTCCAACCGCATAGAGGCGTTCTTCATAGTCAACCAGCAGCGGGAAAAAGTCGATTCCCTGGCGCGGCTCCTTGGATACTGTTGCTGTTACCAGGATAACGGTATCACCATAACGAACCATAACCGAACCATTGGCCTGTTTGGCCACTTTACCAATCTCAGCTATCAGATTTTTACCTCCTAGAGTCGTACGGAAAACTTGCATGATCTACCTCCTAATTTTGGGATGTGTGAGGTGAGAGCATCTCACTTCCCAATTCTTTGGCTTTGGATGCATGCTGCTTGCATGTAATTATTAACGACCAACACTAGATCTTTCCCTGATCATCGACCACTAGCCACAAAATATTCCCGTATATAGGGACATTTCTCGAAGAGGTTAGTCCCCTTCCCTAAAGTCGGAAAGAGCGGCAAACCGCTCTCCCCGCACAACTCTACCTTGTTTTTGTTTCAACCCACCCGGCACTCAATCCACCAGGGAAGATTACTCATTTACCATTTACTGAATGGCCCTCACATGCTGGGAGTGGTACCCGTTAAGCGCCGTGCTCACCAAGCGGGCACCCGGTTAGACGGACACCCGGCCTGTTGGCGGCTGCCCGGCGGATTAAACCTAGCGCCGCAATCCCAGTTTATCGAGGATCACCCTGTAGCGGAGGGGATCATTCGTTTTCAGGTAATTCAAAAGCGCCCGCCTCTGGCCGACCATCTTCAGGAGGCCTCTTCTTGAGTGGTGATCCTTCCGGTGTATCTTCAAGTGTTCGTTCAGATAGGTAATCCTTTCAGTGAGGAGCGCGATTTGAACCTCCGGAGAGCCCGTATCCCGTTCATGGATTTTAAATTTTTCGATGATCCCCTTTTTTGCGGTGGCGCTAAATGCCATCCTCGATTCCTCCTAGCAGTCGCTTTTAAGTTATTAGCCGTCAGAACAGGGGTTGGTTCCCTCTTCCTTTTACTATAAGCTAATTATTACATATTATCCTATTAAAAATCAACCATTATGAAGTTTGCAAAATTCCTGCTTCTCAATAATAACAGTTTCCTGAATATCCTTCTCGATCTGCAGCGCCAGTGCCCCTGCAGACTTAAAACGCTTTTCCAGTCGCAATCTTTTAAAGAGTTCGATCTCAATGCGCTCCCCATATGCAGACCTGCTAAATTTCAGGAGGTGGGCCTCAATAACTATTTCCCGGCTATCTACAAAAGTAGGACGGGAACCGATGTTAACCACCGTGGTGTAACGACCGCCGGCAACTTTTGCTGAACCCGCATAAACACCTGGACAGGGGATGATCAGTTCCCCGGCGGTAGCGACGTTGGCGGTGGGAAATCCGAGCAGCCTGCCGCGGCTGTCTCCCGGTACCACCATCCCCCTGATGAGAGGCCAGTAACCCAACAGTTGCTGCGCCAGGTCAACATCACCAGATTCGAGGGCCGTCCTGATGGTTGTGCTGCTTGCCAAGACACCGTTGACGAAGACCGGTGGGGTCACGGCAACCAAAAAACCATACCGTTCTCCGTAGGATGTTAGTTGTTCCGTCGTTCCCAAAGCCTGGCGCCCAAACCTGTAATTGAAACCCACAAAGACACCGGCAACACTAAACTTCTCAGCCAGAATCGTTTTAGCAAACTCTTCGGCGCTGAGTGATGCCATGTTCCTGTCAAAATCAATCACAAAAGCCGCTTCAATTCCCAGCAGAGCCATGATTTCCAGTTTTTTTTCCAGATCCAGCAGCATCTTGGGACTTCCGGCAGGGTTTAAATAGTGCTGGGGGTGGGGATTAAAAAGAAAGACTCCGGGGGTCTTCCCTTCCTGCCTGGCATACTTAACCATATTATTTAGGAGATTTCGGTGACCGCAGTGTAATCCGTCAAAATTTCCCAGGGCCAAAACCAGTTGCTTTTCTGGGTACGGAACGGCCTCCAAGCTATGCCAAACTTCCATTTCAGAACTCCTACTTTATAACTTCGCTTCGCTTCGTTTGAAGGTTAAACACTTTGATCATTTTATATGACCAGGCGCCGTTCGTCTGTCCCTGAAACTTACCCAAGGCCAAAAGTATACCTTCCGGCCCGTAGAGGCGTACAAAGGGAGGCAAGTTGCTGATGCCGATTCCTCCGCAGATACCCGAAGGTGAAAGCGGGAGGCCGTTTCTGACTGTGGCCACAGCCTTTTCTTTAACGGTCAGGACCGGGATCTCCGATAGACCGTAATCAATCGGAAGCAGAAAAGATCGATCTCCCACATCCAATAGTTCCCTGATCTTTTCCAGGGTATAAGAATCTTTAATTGCGAAAGGGCCGCTGGCGGTTCTGATCAGAAACGACAGGTAGGCTCCGCAGCCCAGCATTCTTCCGATATCAGCGCATAAGCTCCGGATGTAGGTTCCCTTGGAGCAGGTTACATCCAGCAGCAGACGCGGGCAAGGCCCGGTATCGCAGAAACGCACGGGCTTCAGTTCGTAAACAGTAACACGCCGCGGCTTGCGTTCCACGGTTCTTCCCTGCCTGGCCAACTGGTAGAGCCGCATTCCCTTTGAGTGCAGGGCGGAGACCATGGGCGGGATCTGCTTGATCTCGCCGACAAAGCCGTCCAGCACATCGATCATCCGGTCATATGACAGGGAAACAGGTTCCTGCCTGTTGACGACCTTTCCCCCGGCATCATAAGTATCGGTTTCTATGCCGAAGGTAATCTCGGTACGGTAGGTTTTTTTCTTGTCGATCAGGTATTCGACCATCCTGGTGCCCTGTCCGACACAAACCGGCAGCACTCCTGCCGCCCCGGGGTCCAGGGTGCCCGTGTGGCCGATCTTCTGGATCTTGAATAACTTGCGCAAGTATGCAACCACATCGTGGGACGTTGGCCCCGGCGGTTTTAAGATGTTAATAAGCCCGTCCATGAGCCCTCACCTCTGGGATGTGGGAGGTGCGAGGCCCGCTTCCCGCCTCTCATCCAGATATTCTTTTGTGGCTTTGATCACGAGCGCCTCCACTTCCGGCAGGGTACCCCTGACGGTGCATCCCGCAGCTCTCTCGTGCCCTCCCCCTCCAAAGCGGCCGGCTAAATAATTGACGTCCGCAAAACTCTTGGAGCGGAATCCGACGCGGATCTCGTGATCATCAATCTCCTTGAAGAGGATCCCTACCTCTACACCGGCGATGGACTTCGGATAATTGATGAAATTCTCGCTTTCCTCCAACCCACAACCAGTCTCCTCGAATGAACGCCTCGTCAGCGCTATCCAGGCAATCTGGCCATCCTGTTCCAGGGTTAGGGTGGACAGCCCTTTTTCCAACAGGCGGAGGCTGGAGAGGGTTTTCTGTTCATTGAGACAATTGTGCACCAGGCGACGATCGGCGCCGAGTTCAAGAAGCATCGAGGCCGTAAGATGGCACCGGGAAGTGGTGTTTTGAAACTTAAAGAAGCCGGTATCGGTGACAATGGCTGTATACAGATTGGTTGCCACCTTGGGAGAGATCCTGATGTCCAGGCCGGACATTAGCAGGTAAAGGACCTCTCCTGTGGCAGAGGCCTCGGCATCGACAACATTGACAGCGCCGAAGCGGGTATTGCTGATATGATGATCGATGTTGATCAGCGACTCGCAGCGTTCAAGGATCTTAGCCACCTCTTTACCGACTCGTTCCAGACTGGTACAGTCAAGCACGATGCCGCATGCAAAACGCGGCAGGTCAACCGCACTCCTTCCACCCGCAAGCACTATCCCGGAGCCCGGCAGAAAGCGATAGGAATCCGGTAAGGGTTCCTCCAAGATGATGGCGACATCCTTGTCCAAATCCCGCAAAGCTAATCCAAGGCCAATCACCGAACCGATGGCGTCGCCATCGGGGTGGCTGTGGCTGGTTATAATGAAGTTACCGGCTGTTTTGAAAATATCCGTCCCTGGATAACCGATCTGCTTCAATCTCCAATCTCCTGATCATTTATAACCTGGCGAATGAGGTTAGCCAGCTTGACGCCCTTTTGAATGGAAGTGTCAAGGCAAAAAGTGAGTTCGGGTAAGAACCTCAATCGGATCCTTTTCCCGAGTTCTGAGCGGATAAACCCGCCGGCGCTTTGCAGCCCCGCAAGCGTCTGCGCCTGTTCCTCTTCCGAACCGTAAATACTGACGAACAGCTTGGCATAGCGCAGATCCCTGGACACCTCGACATCGGTTATACTGGAAAACCTGCAGATCCGGGGGTCTTTCAGGTCTGTCTGCAGCATGCTGGTGACTTCACGTTTGATCTCCTCTGCAAGCCTGTTAGGTCGGAAACCCATATTCGCTCACCTTCAAAACATTCGCTTGATCTCTTCGATAGCATATCCTTCCAGGATATCGCCCTGCTTGACGTCCTGGAACTTGTCGAGGCCAATGCCACATTCGTAGCCCTGTTGTACTTCCTTCGCATCGTCCTTGAATCGCCTCAGGGAAGCGACGATCCCCTCATGGATCACGACACCGTCCCTGATCACGCGCACCTTGCCGTTCCGCACCATTTTACCTTCAGTTATGTAGCACCCGGAGATAACGCCGACCTTGGGAATGCTGAAGGTATCTCTTACCTCGGCCCTGCCGCTCACAACCTCGCGCAGTTCCGGCTCCAGGAGGCCCTCAAGGGCGGCCTTGACATCGTCCATGATCTCATAAATGACCCGGTACAGACGGATCTCCACCTGCTGCATCTCCGCCGTCTTTTGGGCGTTCACTTCCGGGCGCACGTTGAAGCCGATGATCAGCGCATTGGAAGCGCTGGCCAACATGACGTCGTTTTCCGTCACCGCCCCCACCCCGGAATGGATGATACTCAGGCGCACCTCGTCGGTGCCCAATTTCGACAGTGCCTGAAGCAAGGCCTCTACGGATCCCTGGACATCAGCCTTGACGATCAGGTTCAATGCCTTGATCTTACCCTGCTTGATCTGCTTGAAAAGGTCCTCCAGGGTCACCTTTCCGGGATTGACGTTATCCTGCTGCCGCTTCTGTTTCACCCGTTCTTCAACGATCTGACGGGCCAGTTTTTCATCCGGCAACACATAAAATGGGTCGCCTGCATTGGGCACCTCGGACAGACCCAGGATTTCCACCGGCGTGGCAGGGGGTGCATACTTCAGCCGGCGTCCCTTGAAGTCCAGCATGGCCCTGACCCTGCCGTAGGCTGTACCAGCCAGGGCATAATCACCTACATGCAAGGCGCCCTTTTGGATCAGCACTGTCGCCAACGGGCCTCTTCCCTTATCCAGCTTGGCATCGATCACGGTCCCCCGGGCCGGTCTGTTGGGGTTTGACTTGAGTTCCTCCATCTCGGCCACCAGCAACAACATCTCCAACAGGTGATCCAGGCCCTCCTTGGTGGAGGCCGAAACCGGAACGCAAATAGTTTCTCCCCCCCACTCCTCCGGAACCAGTCCGTACTCCGTCAACTGTTGTTTGACCCGCTCCGGGTTTGCCTGGGGTTTATCGATCTTATTGATAGCTACCACGACCGGAACCCCGGCCGCTTTGGCATGGTTGATCGCCTCTATGGTCTGGGGCATCACCCCGTCATCCGCCGCCACCACCAGAACGGCAATGTCTGTTACCTGCGCCCCGCGGGCGCGCATTGATGTGAACGCCTCATGGCCCGGAGTGTCCAAAAAGGTGACTTTCTTGTTCTTGTGTTCAGCCTGGTAAGCCCCGATGTGCTGGGTGATCCCTCCCGCCTCAGTAGCGATGACGTTAGTCTCCCGGATGGCATCCAGCAGTGATGTTTTTCCGTGGTCGACGTGTCCCATCACCGTGATTACCGGCGGTTTCATTTCCAGCGCCGCTTCTTCATCCTCGGTGTCCTCCAGGCCCGCCTCCAGTATGGTCTCGCTTTTCTCGATCTCCACCTCGGCGCCGAACTCCTGGGCGACCAGGGCGGCCATATCGGCTTCAACCGCCTGGTTCAAGGTGGCCATGACCCCCATCTCGATCATCTTCTTAATCACTGCGCCGGGGTCCACCTGCAACCTGTTGGCCAGGTCCTGTACCGTAACCTTTTCTTCAATGACGATTGATTTTGGAAGGATGCCGGTCGCAGTCTGGCGCTGGTGCTGTTGTTGCTGCTGCTGATGACGATGAACTGGCGGCTTGTGCCTTTTCTTGCCTCGGGCCGAAAGGGATACAACCTTGGAAAGCAGTTTCCGCTGGCTCTGTTCCTGGGTGCGCCGCTGTTCTTCCCTTCTCTCCAAGGCCTTTTTCCGGTATTCCTCCCGATCGACGACAACCTTTGAATCATTGGCTGATGCGGCCGTTATGTCCGTCCCGGTATTAGCCCTGGTTGTTTTCGCTGTCCCCGCAGGTCTGGCTCCTGACTTGTTCACAGTTCCGGCCGGGCCTTTGCCCCGCGGAGGACCGGCAACGCCGGAAGCTGGCGCTGTTTTTGACGGTCCAGAGGTTTGAGCCGGCCTTGCCGGGCTGGATGTCTGCGTGGGCCTTGCCTGCCCGGAAGCCGGGGCCGGCCTTGTCGGGCTGGATGCTGGCGCTGTTTTTGACGGTCCAGAGGCTTGAGCCGGCCTTGCCGGGCTGGATGTCTGCGTGGGCCTTGCCTGCCCGGAAGCCGGGGCCGGCTCTTGTCGGGCTGGATGCTTGCGCTGTTTTCACGGATCCCCGGTTGCGCTCCGGTTGTTCGGCACTCCTTTGGATAGTACCGGTAGCACCTGCTTCCTTTTCTCGCCCCGTTCCGGACGTGGTTGTGCCTGAGGTCAGGGCCGGTTTTTCACTCTTGACGTCCTTTGGGGCCACAGGCTTCTTTTCTGGCCGGGAGGGCGGCATCTCTTTTTTCATCAAGGCTTCTTGCAACTGACCGATCTCCTTATCCTCCAGCGTGCTCATATAGTTCTTTGCAGACAAGCCTATCTGCTGCATTTTTTCCAGCAGATCCTTGCTGTTCACTCCAAGATCCTTGGCCAACTCATAGACGCGAATTTTTCCCATTAAATCACCCCCAAAAGACAACATGCATTAAATTCAAACGAAGCAAAGTTTGAATTAGCCATGTGCCTGTTTGCGAAGCAAACATATGGCACGGCTACTAATTCATAATAACTTCGCAAATCAGAAGGAGAATGAACTCCCACTGATTTACTAATCTGAACCCGCCACCTGTGGAGATGGGGGAGATCAAAGCGAAGTTATTTCGTTTCTACCGGGGCCAGCCCTGCCTTCAGCCTTTCCAGATCTCCGGGGGGAGATCCACGTGCAGCGCCCGCTGCAATTTTTTCCCAGTCATGGCCAAGCCCAGGCATCCGAGATCCCGGCACAGGTAGGCGCCTCTACCGGAAAGCTTTCCGGTAGCATCGATCTTCACCTGTAGGTCCGGTGTCCTGACAATCCTGATCAGGTCTTTTTTACTCTTGGTTTTTCGGCACGCCACGCAAATTCTCTGGGGAATCTTCTTTGGCCTGCCCATCGTCAATATTCTCCTCCTGATCGAGTTCAGAGGCTTCCTCTTCCCTGTCCCGCATCTGAGAGATGCTCTTGATATCGATTTTCCACCCTGTCAGCCTGGCTGCCAGGCGGGCATTCTGACCCTCTTTTCCGATTGCAAGGGACAGTTGATGATCCGGAACGGTCACCCTGGCGATCTTCTCATCCTCGTCAATCCTTACGGCAATCGGCTTGGCCGGGCTCAGGGCATTGGCCACGAACTCCATCGGGTTGCCGTCCCACTTGACAATATCGATCTTCTCCCCCTTTAATTCATTGACTATTGCCTGGACCCGCATGCCCTTCGGGCCAACGCAAGCCCCGACGGAGTCCACATTTTCATCCCGTGAATAAACCGCGATCTTGGAGCGGCTGCCCGGCTCTCTAGCCACGGCCCTGAGTTCCACTATTCCCTCGTAGATCTCCGGCACCTCCAGCTCGAAAAGGCGTTTGACCAGGCCGGGGTGGGTTCTGGAGACCAATATCTGCGGCCCCTTGGTAGTTTTCTTGACCTCGATCACATAACTTTTAATACGGTCGCCCTGTCTATGCCGCTCTGACTGGATCTGTTCCGCCGGGGCGAGCAGGGCTTCGGCCCGGCCGAGGTCAATATACATGTTCTTGGACTCCTGGCGCCGGACTACCCCAGTCACGATGTCCCCCTCCCGGCTCAAGAATTCTTCATAGATTATACCGCGCTCTGCTTCCCTGATCTGCTGCATGACTACTTGCTTGGCAGCCTGGGCAGCAATCCGCCCGAAATTTTTGGGGGTAACTTCAACCTCTACCATATCCCCAAGGACCACTTCAGAGCCGGTTTGATCTAAATCGCCGATGGCAACCTCCAGGCGCTGGTCGGTGACGGACTCCACCACCATTTTCTTGGTAAATACCTTAAACTCACCAGTATCCCTTTCGATCTCGATCCTGGCATTCTGCGCCGAACCGAAATTTTTCCGAAAGGCGGTGAGCAAGGCATGTTCGGTAGCCTGCAACAGGACCTCCATGCTGATTCCTTTTTCTTTTTCGATCTCTTTTAGGGCGTTGATAAAATCATTATTCATGATTGGTCGTCCTCCCCGATACCTGCAAAGGCTGGCGATCTATGCTTTCTATTCAGGTATTCAGAACCCATCACTCATCACTTTTTTAGACTCCTGTCTCCTGGCTGCTGATTACTGAGTAGCTACAGAACGGATAATATTTAAGAGTGGGCAAAAACCCACTCCATCAGCAACCTCCCCGCAGCAGTTAGCATTTCAGGTCTAAATCCCGATCCAACCTTTAGCTTGACACGATTATATCAAAACGCCGGGCATTCCGCAACAACTTATACCAGGTATTCAGAATTTAGTAGTCAGAATTCAGAATACCCCGAGAATATGCATCCGTTCTCATTCTGACTCCTGTCTCCTGTCTCCTGACTCCTGAGTTAGTTTGCGCCTGAGATACGCCGGAACCTCGTCCCCAGG
Source organism: uncultured Peptococcaceae bacterium (assembly GCA_963767365.1). Lineage (GTDB taxonomy): Bacteria > Bacillota > DSM-12270 > Thermacetogeniales > Thermacetogeniaceae > Palsa-1188. The sequence continues at coordinate 35,326 of CAVYEE010000036.1, read as the reverse complement.
CAGCCGCTCCACGGCGCCGGAGGCCCGCCACTTGATCTCCACCAGCCCATCCGTTATCGAATCCCTGTTGATCACGATCCGCACCGGATAGCCAATCAGGTCCGCGTCCATGAACTTCACTCCGACTCTGTCAGATCGGTTGTCGTAGATGGCATCGATACCGGAGGTCAGCAATTGCCGGTAAAATGACTCCGCCAGGCCTGCCTGCAGGGGGTCATGCTGATTGACCGGGATGACCACGGCCTCGTAGGGAGCAAGAGACGGCGGCCAGATGATGCCATCGTCGATCATGCCACTGCTCGACCGCAGCGGCCAGGGTACGGGTAACCCCGATACCATAGCAGCCCATTACAATTGGTATTTCTTTGCCCTCCTCGTCCAGGACGTTGGCCCCCAGGACCTTGCTGTATTTCGTCCCCAGCTTGAACAACTGCCCGACCTCGATGCCCCGCTTCAAGTGGACCGGCTGACCGCACCTGGGACAGGCATCGCCTGACTGAACAAGCCGGAAGTCGGCGAAGGCCTCCACCTGGTAATCCCTCCCGTAGTTCACGTTGCGGTAGTGGTAGTCCGGTTCATTCGCCCCGGCCACCACATTGGCCAGATTCCTGACCTCGTTGTCCGCCAGCAACCTGACCCGGCCGGTGAGGCCTACTGGGCCCGCAAAACCCGTCGGCAAGCCAAAATCCCGGGCAACGTCATCCTCATCAGCGATCTCCAACCGGATCGCCTGCAGGTAGTTTTTCAGCTTGATCTCATTGACGCTGCGGTCTCCTCTCACCAAGACCGCCACCGGTTCATTATCTGCGAGGTACAGCAGATCTTCAGGATCTGCCCGGCCGGTATGCCCAGGTATTCGGCCGCCTCCTTGACGGTGCGCTTTCCCGGGGTGTGCGACCCGTTTCAGCGGCTGTGGCAGAGGTAATGCTGCCCGGCTCTCTGCGGGACAGAGCGCCTTTTCAAGATCGGAGGCGTAATCGCAAGCGGTGCAGAAGACGATCTCCGCCTCACCGGTGTCCGCCATGACCATAAACTCGTGGGTGTCGCCCCCCCGATGGCGCCGGGATCGGCCTCCACCACCCGGAAATCAAGGCCGCAGCGGTTGAAAATACGGCTGTAAGCCTTATACATCTTGTCGTAGCTGACCTCGAGGCCATTTTCATCAATGTCGAAAGAATACAGGTCTTTCATGATGAACTCCCGCCCGCGCAGGAGACCGAAGCGCGGCCGGCGTTCGTCCCGGTACTTGTTCGTCATATGGTAGAGCAAAAGAGGTAGTTGCCGGTACGATCTGACCTCCTGGCGCACCAACTCCGTGATGTTCTCCTCGTGTGTCGGCGCCAGGCAGAAGCTGCGCTCGTGCCGATCCTTCAAACGAAACAGTTCCGGGCCGTAGACATCCCATCTCCCGCTCTGCTGCCAGAGTTCCGCCGGCTGAATGATCGGCATGAGCAATTCAACGCCCCCGGCCCGGTTCATCTCTTCCCGGATGATCGCTTCAATCTTCAGCAGCACCCGGTGCCCCAGGGGAAGGATGGTATAAATCCCGGCGGCCACCTTTCTGAGCATGCCGGCCCTGAGTAGCAACTGGTGGCTGATGGTGTCCGCCTCCGCCGGCACCTCCCTCAAGGTGGGGATCAATGTCTCAGTTACCTTCATAATCTTTTTTCCTCTCTTTCAGCACTTGTTTGACCTCCATGATCAAAGCCTCTACCAGGCTCTCTTCCGGAACCCTACGCAGCAGTTGGCCATGCCTGAACAGCATCCCCCGCCCCCTGCCGCCGGCAATGCCTACATCCGCCTCCCGGGCCTCGCCCGGCCCGTTCACAGTGCAGCCCATCACCGCTACCTTCAAACTCTCTTTTGTGTCTGGAAGTTGCGCCTCCACCGCCCGGGCGATCTCCACCAGGTTGATCCGGCAGCGGCCGCATGTCGGGCAGGAGATCAGCTCGATGCCGCCCTGGCGGAGACCCAGGCTCGTAAGGATCTGTTTTCCCACTCTCACCTCTTCGTGCGGTGTACCCGTGAGGGATACCCGGATGGTATCCCCAATCCCTTCCGCCAGGAGGGTTCCGATACCTATGGCCGATTTCACGGTGCCTGTCCAGGGGCCGCCCGCCTCCGTTACGCCCAAGTGCAGGGGGTAATCGACCTTTTCCGCCAGCAGACGGTAGGCCTCGATGGTCATGGGCACATCCGAGGCTTTGACGGAGATCTTGATGTCGAAGAACTGCTCCTGTTCCAGGAGCCGGACGTGTGACAGGGCGCTTTCCACCAGCCCAGCTGGTGTTCTCTCATAACGTTCCAGGATCTCCGGCGCCAGGGAACCGGCATTCACGCCGATCCTGATTGGAATCCGGCGCTCCGCCGCCGCTTTGGCAACCGCCCGCACCCGTTCCTGCGACCCGATGTTTCCGGGATTGATCCTCAGCCCGTCGACTCCGGCCGCAATCGCTTGCAGCGCCAAGCGGTAATCGAAGTGAATATCCGCCACCAAAGGGATGCCGATCCCTGACCTGATCCGGGCCAGTTCCCTGGCCGCCAACTCGTCGGGCACTGCCACCCTGATGATGTCGCAACCGAGTTGTTCCAACTCCCTGATCTGGGCGATGGTGGCCTCGGCGTCCCGGGTATCCGTCTTGGTCATCGTCTGCACGGAGATGGGCGCTCCGCCGCCTACAGGAAGATCACCCAGCATCACTTGCCTGGTCTTTCTCCTCATTCTGCCAACCTCCCGGGTCAGAAGTCGGATGCCGGAGGTCGGATGTCAGATTAAAAACTTGCATGATTTCAAAGAATGTTCTTAATTCCGACCTCTGACTTCTTGTTTCTGACCTCTGAAATTAGCCTCCTGAAATCAGCCGGACAATGTCATTATAAGTGATCAGCAGAACGAGGCCCATCAGCACCGCAAACCCTACCAAGTGGATGATGTTTTCCTTTTCAGGGTTGATCGGTTTGCCTCTTATTCCCTCCAGGAAGAGAAAGGCCAGGCGGCTGCCATCCAGCGCCGGAATCGGCAAGAGGTTGATAATGGCCAGGTTGATGCCCAGCACCCCGGCAAGGTTCAGCAGGTAGCGCAGGCCTGCCCGCGCCTGATTATTAAGCAGCACGACAATTCCTACCGGACCTGACAGATCCTGCATATGAACCTGGCCTGTAAATATCTAACCAATGACTCCAAGATCTGTACCAACCACATGTAGGATGTCTGCAGTCCGGTTTGCACAGCCGGGATGAAGCCCTGTTTTACCCAGACCGATGACGGTATAATGCCGATCAGGTTGCTCTTGGTGTCAGGATCGTATTCGGGAGTGATCACAAAACTGTACTGTTGCCCCTTGCGTTCGATCACCAACGTTACCGGGCGTGTACCCTGACTACGGATGTTTGCGGTGACATCATCCCAGGTTGATGTTTTTTGGCCATCAATCATTAAGATTCGGTCCCCGGGTTGCAAACCGGCATGATCGGCGGGGCTTTTGGCAATGATATCACCGATCAGGCTGGTGTTGGATGAGGCAGGAACGCCAATAACACTGAACAGCATGACGAAGATCAGGACGGCAAACAGCAGGTTGGACAGGGAACCGGCCAGGATCACCCCCATCCGTGCTGTCAGAGGTTTATGGTTGAAGCCGTCAGGACGGTCGTCATTGGGTTCCATACCTGCGATCTTGTTGTACCCGCCGAGGGGCAGCAACCGGAGGGAATACTTAGTTTCTCCCCATTTCCAGCCGACGATCTCCGGCCCGAACCCCAGGCTGAACTCGTCAACCGGCATCCCGGATAGCTTGGCCACTGTAAAGTGGCCGAGTTCATGAACAAAGATCAGGAACCCCAAGACCAGGAGAGCTATCAGGACAAACATGACTTTTCAACACCTCGAACTCAGCATCTTACCAGATGACTACCCGATCTAATGCCCCCGCTTCTTGCGGTGGGATAAGAGCGGCTACGTCACTGGTTCAGACTGGTTCTAAACTTCAGCGGGGGCTTACCTTCCCCCTCTGAAGCCAAGAACCAGTTGAACCGCCGCCTGCCGCGCCCACTCGTCCGCAGCCAGGATCTCTTCCAGGCCCGGCGAGGGAAGGACGGTATGGCGGCTCATGGCTTCTGCAACAACCCCATCTATTGCTAAGAATGTTGACCTTCCCTGCAAGAAAGCCGTCACTGCCACCTCGTTGGCGGCGTTTAAAACCGCAGGCATGGTACCGCCGGCTGTCCCTGCCGCAATAGCCAGCGACAGACAGCGAAAGGTTTCCAGGTCCGGTTTGGCGAAGGTCAACTCGGCAGCTCCGGCCAGGTCGAGTTCTTCCAGCCGGTTGGGCACATGCTCCGGAAACATAAGCGCATACTGGATCGGCACCCGCATGTCTGGCTCGCCCCAGTTGGGCAATCACCACGCCATCCCGGTAAACCACCAGGCCGTGTACGATGCTCTGAGGATGGATCAGGACCTCTATGCCGGGGTAATCCACACCGAACAGCCACCTGGCCTCGATGACCTCCAGGCCCTTGTTCATCTGGGTGGCTGAATCGATGGTGATCTTCGCCCCCATCTGCCAGGTCGGATGCCTGAGGGCCTGCTCCGGCGTTACGTCCCGCAGTTGCTCCCGGGTCAGGCCGCGAAAGGGACCACCGGAACCGGTTAGAATCAGTTTAGCAACTGATTCAGTCTGGCTCCTGGCTTCTTGCCCCTGTAAGCACTGGTAAATTGCAGAATGCTCGCTGTCCACGGGTATCACCTGCACTCCCCGTCTCCTGGCTGCATTCATCACCAGGGAACCCCCCGCCACCAGGGTCTCCTTGTTGGCCAGGGCCACAGTCTTGCCGGTGTTGATGGCTTCCAGGGTGGGAACCAGGCCGGCGATCCCGGTTACGGCAACCAGGACGATGTCCGCCTCGGGCAGGCTGGCTAACTCCTTCAGGCTATCAGGCCCCGCCAGGCAAGGGCGAAGCTGTCCGAATTCCTTGGCCGCATCCGAGTCTACCACCGCCGCATAGGGCACACCGTGAGCCACCACCTGCTCCTCAAGCAGGTTGATACTCCGGTTTGTTGCCAGGCCGACCACACGTAACCGGTCGGGAAACCACCCGATTACCTCCAGCGCCTGCCTGCCGATAGACCCGGTTGATCCGAGCACAACTACATTTTTCCGGTCCAATTAAACATCTGCTTTCTTTTCGTTAAAAAAAGCCTTATAGGCGATCACTACCGCCGGCCCCAGCACCAGCCCCCAGAATCCCAGCAGCATTAACCCCATGTAGATGGCGATCAGCGTCGTCAAGGGATGTAGTCCGATGTTCTGGGCAATAATCTTCGGTTCGACCAATTGCCTTACGAGCACAATTATACCATACAGAAGCAGGAGGCCAAGACATAAGCGCAGGTTGCCGGCAAACAACAACCAGATTGCCCAGGGCACGTATAAGGCCCCAATCCCGATAACCGGAAGGAAATCAACTAGAGAGGCCAGGATGGCCAGGATGTACGCATAGCTAACGCCCAGAACAGACAGCCCGACCAGGCTTTCCAATCCCGTCAACATCACCATCAACAACTCGGCCTTGATGTATCCCTGGATCGCCCTGTGAAGGCCCGAGGCCACCCTCCTGAATGGCACCTGCCAGCGATCAGGGATCGACCGGAGCAGATTGGCCTTGAGGGACTGGTAGTCCCTGGCAAAGAAAAAACTGGCGATGACAGTGATGATCAGCAAAAATAGATAGCGCGGCAGGGATATGACCAGGGAATACATCTGCACCAGCAAGAAGTTGACCACGTTCTTCAGGAAGCTGAATACTTGCTGGTAGTCCTGCAGGGCGTTCTGGACGACGTCGGGGGGAGTTGCAACTGCGTCAAAAAAAGCCGCAGCTTTTCCGTCAGCATGTTGATGTTCCATGCCCCCAGGCCCTGGGAGATGACGGATAATTGCTGGTACAACTGGAGCAGTTCCCTGATCAGGTTGGAGGCAAGCACGAAAAGCAATCCGCCGATCACGGCCAGAAACACGAACAGGGCCAGAGCAGTGCCCCAGGTGCGGTTGATGTGCAGCTTCCGCTCCATCCGGTCGATCTCCGGGTTCAGGATCAGGGCGACCAGGTACGATATGAACAGGGGCATCATCACTTTGATGCCGGTATCGATCAGCATTGCCACCAGGGGCCAGAAATACCTGAAGAACAAATACAGGCCCAGGCCGGCCAGGATCACTGCCGCCAGCCTGGCTAACACCAACAAGCTGCGCTCCAGCAAAGGAGACAAGCACTTCCACTCCTCAACGGAATAAAACCAGCTTCAGATAAAGATATGCGACCGGAGCGCTGAAAAGAAGGCCGTCAAAGCGGTCGAGGACGCCCCCGTGACCTGGGATCATGCTGCCGGAATCCTTCACATCGGCCATCCTCTTGAGAGCCGACTCCACCAGGTCACCCACCTGGACGAAAACACCGATCAGCAGACTCAACACTACAGTGTCAAAATAGGTGAACAGGGGGTGCAGCCATTGAAAAACAAGGGCGGCGCAAACAGTCGCCAGCAGGCCGCCGGCCACGCCCTCAAGGGTTTTCTTCGGGCTCAGCATGGGGCATAAAGGGTGTCTGCCCAGGTACACCCCTGCAAAGTAGGCGCCAACATCATAGGCCCAGGTCAAGATCAGCACATAGAGAAGGTAGAGGAATCCATCCTGGTTGATATGCCGTATTAAGATGAGAGAACTCATCAAGATCCCGATGTAAGAACTCCCCAGGTAAGAGACAGCCGTCTCCGCCGCCGAGTACCTGGGATAACTGATGATCATGACTATTAAATGCAACATTAAAGAAAAGGTTATGATAACATACAACAGCACCGCCTGGTTAAACCCTGAGAGAAAATAGATGGCGACCGGAAATAAGATCCCGTTCCCGTACATGACCAGCGCGGGAAGGCGCAACTTGATGCGCGACATCAAGTTCAGCAACTCATAAAGCCCTGCCAGTGTAACAAATAAAATAGTCAAGAGAAAGAACAGCTTTCCCTCGTAGGCGACCAGAATCCCCAGCGGGATGGCGATTAAAGCGCTGACGATGCGTTTTACCAGCAAAAAGCGGTGCCCCCTCTATAATCCTCCATATCTTCTTTCCCTGTTCTGATAAGCAACCAGGGCGCTCAGAAAATGGACCTCATCCTTAAACTCCGGCCAGTAAGCCGTCGTGCTCCAAAATTCTGTATAAGCTATCTGCCAGAGCATAAAGTTGCTTACCCGGAGGTCTCCCGCCGTCCTGATCAGCAGGTCAGGGTCGGGACCACCCGCAGTATAGAGGTGTTGTCCAAACAGGGCTTCGTCTATCGATTCCGGTTCCAGGATGCCGTCTCTGGCCTTGCAAGCAAGATTGCGGGCAGCGTCCACGATTTCCAGCCTGCCTCCATAGTTGATGGCAATGTTGAGAACCAGGCCGTCGTTGTCCGCAGTCAAGGCCTGGGATCGTGTCAACTCGTGCTGGGCGCGGGACGGAAGTTCCTGGGTATGGCCGATCACCCTGATACAAACATTCTGGCGATCGAGTTCATCCAACTCTTTCTGTACCCATTCATATAATAAATTGATCAGGATGTTGATCTCTTCCTGCGGTCTTTTCCAGTTCTCCGTGGAGAAGGCGAAAACAGTCAGCACCTTGATGCCCAGATTGACACACAGTCTGACGACCTCCCGGAGCGCCTCCATCCCGGCCCGGTGGCCAAACGCCCTGGGGAGCCCCCTGGCCTGGGCCCAGCGGCCATTTCCGTCCATGATGACCGCCACGTGAACCGGCAGGCGCTCCTTGATCAGTTGTTTTCGGAGTTGGAGAGCGCTCGGCTGCTCTCTGCCTTTCTGTGGAAAGGCTTTGCTGAAAAGTTCTTTTACCAAGACCCCACCTCCTTATTAAGAAAAACCCCCTCCAGGAGGGGGAGAACTGCCTCGTTCTCGCTTACTCTTCGCAGATGGCATCGTTTGGACAGACATCCATGCAAGAGCCGCAATCTTCGCATTTCTCGGTGTTTATCCTGTAGACACCATCCACCTCTTCAACCGCTCCGTTCGGGCATTCATCCATGCAGGAGCCGCATGCCTCGCACTTATCGGTAATCCTGTAAGGCATTGTCCTTCACCTCCTTTGCGTCAATCAAGACTGGGATCCTTGTAAAGTTCACTGGCATGAATCAGCTCGATCAAGTTCACATCTAGTTGCCGCTGACGCAACACCCTGGCGTTGTTAGGCCCAGGGCTTCCGGAAGCAACCATCACCACCTCAAAGCCTGCCTGTTGTAAAATTTGGCATGCCTCAGCTAACGGGTATCCTTCCACATTTGGAGTGATGAGTATACTCATCACTTCTTCTTTTTTAGACTCATTCGCTTCTTCTTTTTTAGACTCTTTACTCATTACTCTTTACCGAGGGCTACCCACCCTAATGCCCCCGCTTCTTTGAAGCGGTGGGATAAGAGCGGCTACGCCTCTAGTTAACTATTTCTAAGCTTCAGTGGGGGGAAAGACAATCCCCCCTGAAGCCAAGAACTAGTTGAATCATTACTTATTTATTAGAGTTCCATGATCTCTTTCTGTTTGTCTTCGGAAATTTGGTCTATCTGTTTGATATACTTGTCGGTTTTTTTCTGAATCTCATCCAGGCTGCGCTTGGCCTCGTCTTCGGAAATCTCACCTTTCTTTTCGGCCGCTTTAATCTGATCGTTGCCGTCCCTTCTCAGATTACGAACAATCACCCGGACCTCTTCTGCCTTCTTCTGAATAATCTTTACCAGGTCCTTCCTCTTTTCCTGAGTCAGAGACGGTATGCTAATCCTGATCAGGTAGCCATCGCTGGCAGGAGTAACTCCAAGATCGGATTTCAGGATCGCCTTCTCGATCTGCGGTACCAGGTTGCGCTCCCATGGCTGGATCACCAATAAGCGAGGTTCAGGTACGGAGATTGTCGCCGCCTGGTTGATCGGCGTCGGTGTACCGTAGTAATCGATGAAGATCTTGTCCAGCAGGGCCGGCGTTGCCCTTCCGGCCCTCAGGGTGGTGAGATCTCTTGCCATCAGGTCGACAGTCTTCTTCATTTTATCCTCAATTTGCTGCAGGACTTCCTTACTCACTGTGTTCCCTCCCCACGTAAGTCCCTGTTCTATCACCCATCACCGTTTTCAAGATATTGCCCCTGACGCTCAGATTGAAGACAATGATCGGGATCTTATTCTCCATGCACAAGGAGGTCGCCGTTGAATCCATCACTGCCAGGCCTTTATTGAGGACATCCAGGTACTCCAGTTCCAGAAATCTCTTAGCATCCGGATTGGTTTTCGGGTCAGAGTCATAAACACCGTCGACGTTCTTGGCCATGAGGATGACTTCCGCTTCAATTTCGGCAGCCCTGAGCGCCGCTGTGGTGTCGGTGGAGAAAAAGGGATTACCTGTCCCACCAGCAAATATGACCACTCGTCCCTTTTCCAGGTGGCGGATCGCCCGGCGCCGGATATACGGTTCGGCCACCTCTTTCATCTCGATTGCGCTCTGGACCCTGGTATCCGTATCGATCTTTTCCAGGGCGTCCTGTAAGGCCAGGGCATTGATGACAGTAGCCAACATTCCCATGTAATCGGCGGTTGCCCGGTCCATCCCCTTGGCGCTTCCGGCCATACCCCGCCAGATGTTGCCGCCGCCTACCACTATCGCTATCTCAACGCCCCTGTCCTTAATATCCTTAACTTCACAGGCGACGGAGTTGACCACATCCGGGTCTATTCCGTAACCCCGCCCCCCGGCAAGAGCCTCACCGCTCAACTTTAAGATGATCCTGCGGTACTTGGGCATTTGCAAGCAAGACAACCTCCAGTTCATATTCCAGTCCCCTGTATGCCTCTCGGCTTCTATGCCTCTTCACCCAGGCGATACCTGACAAAACGGCGAACGACAATATTCTCACCCAATTTGGAGATAGCCTCGCTCAACAAATCCTTGACAGTCCGCTGCGGGTCTCTGATATAAGGTTGATCCATCAAGCAGGTGGCCTGATAAAACTTTTCCATCCTGCCCTCACGATCTTGTCTATTACTTTTTCGGGTTTACCCTCACTGAGGGCCTGGGCCCGGGCTATCTCTTTTTCTTGCTCCAGCACGGACTCGGGAATCTGGCCACGCTCCAGCCAACTGGGATTGGATGCGGCTATCTGCATGGCAATCTCATGGCACAAGTTTTGATAGTCATCTGTTTTGGCAACAAAATCGGTTTCGCAATTGACCTCCACCATCACGCCCAGCTTTGCCCCGGGATGGATATAGGCCTCGATCTTCCCATCTCCGGTCGCCCTGCCCGCCTTCTTCGTCGCTGCCGCCATCCCTCTCTCACGCAGGTAGACGATCGCCTTCTCCATATCCCCGCCGGCATCTTCCAGTGCCTTTTTACATTCCATCATGCCGGAGCCGGTCCGCTCCCTGAGTTCTTTTACCTGTTCCGCCTTGATCACACACGTTCCCTCCATATACTCTCATCACTTCCCATTACTCCTGAGTTTGCTCTCCCTGCTTGGCTTCCAGGACTGCATCCGCCATTTTTGCCGTCAACAGGCGTACGGCCCTGATGGCATCATCGTTTCCCGGTATGACGTAATCGATCTCGTCCGGGTCACAGTTAGTATCAACGATTCCTACTGTAGGTATTCCCAATTTCCTGGCTTCACAAACAGCAATATGTTCCTTCCGTGAATCCACAATGAACAGTGCTCCCGGGAGATTCTTCATCTCCTTGATTCCTTTCAGGAAGCGCATCAGTTTCTCTTTCTCCGCCTGGAGCTTGATGACTTCTTTCTTGGGAAGCAGGTCAAAATGGCCCTGCTCCTCCTTCTTTTCCAGCTCTCTGAGCCGGTCAACCCGCTTGCGGATGGTGCTGAAGTTGGTCAGCATCCCACCCAGCCAGCGTTCGTTGACGTAAAACATGCCGCACCGTTCGGCCTCTTCCCGGATCGACTCCTGGGCCTGCTTCTTGGTGCCCACAAAGAGAATCGTGCCGTTTCCCCTGACCACTTCCTTGATAAAAGCGTAGGCCTCGTCGATTCTCTTGACCGTTTTCTGCAGGTCGATAATGTAGATGCCATTTCGTTCCGTAAAAATAAAAGGAGCCATTTTCGGGTTCCAACGCCTGGTCTGGTGCCCAAAATGCACTCCCGCCTCGAGTAATTGTTTCATTGATATTACCGACATCGTCAGAATCCTCCCTTGGTTTTTCCTCCGCCGCTTTCATCCCTGGTCGGACCCGTTCGGGACCTCCGTCCAGAATCGGCAGCGTGTGTTCTTTGACAACGCCTAGTATAGCATAACTAAATAATGGCTGACAACTGAGAGGTGAGACGGGAGTGACTACCGCTCCCACTTCCCGGCTAAACCTGTCTCTTTCCTTTCAATTCCAGCACCAGGGATACCTCTTCCGCGCCCACATTCAATCTCTTGGCAGATCTCCTGGGCTGTCAAGCCGCTGTGCCGCCAACTCGGTCACCTTGGCATACTTCTCGCCATCGTTGATGGCAACAGTCTCCTCCCGCTTCACGGGGGGCACCGGAATACTCCTTGCGTCCTGCTGTCCGGGTGGCCACCCCCCAGGGCTTGCCCTTTCCCGGCCTGGGGCCGTGATCACGGTCTCTTCTTCCCCTGCCTCTCCCTGTCATTCCTCCGGCTTCTGTCCTCTGATCATGTCCTGCCGGTTGCTGTCCTGCCGGCTGCTGTCCTGCCGGCTGCTGCCGGTGTTCAAGGTTAGCCAGTGCAGAACTGATCTGCTTCAGGTGTCCGTCTATCTGGAGCAGGGCGCTTTCATGCTTCTTGAACGATGCCAGTGCCGGCGCCAGATCACCCTTGATCCTCCTGAGGTCTCCGACCACCTCTTTCAACTGTGACAGATCCGCGGCAAACTGCTTGGTTTTCATTTCACGCTGGTCGCGCAAGACAATGATGATAATCAGGGCGACAATCAGGATAATAAGCAAAGTCATGCTTACGATGAAATAAGTCTGCAGTTGCATTGTAGTAGACACACCTCACATTTAAGTTCTGCTAGGTCCGATCTGGATTCATCTGCACGTCAAGCCACCTGCTTCTCGAGCGCTGAAATTCCATTGCCTGACAATATGTCGGCTACTTCTTCCACTGTCAGCAGTCAGAAGTCAGTCAGTTCTGCTCCGATTCTGTCTCCTGACTCTGAGCACTTCTAGATCTTTTTCAGGTTTTTTACCGATTTTCTGCTGGAGCTGATTTTTTTCAATTCATCCGAGCAGGTTGTCGTTCAGGACGCGAATGTACGTGCCCTTCATTCCCAGTGATTTGGATTCAATTACGCCGGCGCTTTCCAGTTTTCGCAAAGCATTGACGATCACGGAACGGGTGATGCCTACCCGGTCGGCAATCCGGCTGGCCACCAACAGCCCCTCAAGACCGCCCAACTCGTAAAATATGTGCTCGACAGCTTCCATCTCCGAGAAGGACAAGGTGCTCAGGGCGATCTGAACCGAGGCCTTTTTCCTGGTATCTGATTCTGCCCGCTCCTGTTTAATCCTCATGATCTCCATGCCCACCGACACCGCTCCATGCTCCGCCAGGACCAGGTCGCCGAACTCCAGATCTTCCTCTACCCGGGTGAGGATCAGGCTCCCTAAACGTTCCCCGCCACCGATGATCGGAACAATCGTAATTTTTTTATCCGGCAACGGGCACTTGGCGGAAGAGTTGAACAGGCAGAAATCATTTTCCTGGGGGAGATTGGACACGGAATCATTAACCTGCAACAATTCATGATTGTAGCTCTCCGGAAAAGACTCGCTATAGGCTAAAATATCCTCCATGATGCTGCAGGAAAAATTAGCGGCAAACTTACAGGCCAAGATCTTGCCGCGTCTGCCCACCAGATAGACATTGGCATCGGTGCTTTCTCCCAGAACCTTGGCGAATGCTGCAAAATCCACCGGTTGACCCGAGGACATTTGCATCACCTTATTGATGTTCCTGGTTTTTCTCAGCAATGCTTCATTGCTTCCCAATTGTATCTCCAATTGCTCTACCCCCGGTTTTACAGTATGTACCTGCTTAAATCATAATCCTTGACGATAGCGGACAGCCTCTCCCTGACATACTCCTCGTCAATCCCGATCTCCCCTGGAGACAGTTCGGTGGCATTGAACGACAGGTCTTCGAGCACCTTTTCCATAATGGTATACAAACGCCGTGCCCCGATGTTCTCAGTCCTGGCATTGACAACATCTGCCATCTCCGCCACTTCTTCAAGAGATTCCTTGGTAAACTTGATGCTGATATTTTCGGTCTTGAGCAATTCGGAGTACTGGCGTATCAGTGAGTTGTCCGGCTCCGTCAAAATCTTTATAAAATCATCCCTTGCCAAGGGTTTCAGTTCCACCCGGATCGGAAATCGTCCCTGCAGTTCAGGAATCAGGTCCGAGGGTTTACTGGCATGAAAGGCGCCGGCGGCGATAAAAAGCATGTAATCAGTTTTTACCGGCCCGTATTTGGTGATCACGGTAGAACCCTCGATGATCGGCAGGATGTCTCGCTGCACCCCACCCCGGGATACGTCGGGCCCCGAGGTGTTCTCCCGGCCAGCGATCTTGTCGATCTCATCGATAAAGATGATTCCTGATTGCTCGGCCCGGTCAATCCCGATCGAGATGATCTCGTCCATATCGAGCAGCTTCTGGGCCTCTTCCTGGGTCAACACTTTTCGGGCGTCCTTGACGGGCAGCCTGCGCTTTTTTCTGCGCTTGGGCAAGAAATTACCCATCATGTCCTGAATATTGATGCCCATCTCCTCCATGCCGCTCCCTGAAAATATCTCGAACATCTGAGACGTTTTCTCCTCGATCTCCATCTCTACTACTGTTTCTTCCAACTCCCCATCTGCCAGCTTTTTGCGAAGCGTCTGGCGGTTGTCCTTGACTGCTTCATCCTCGGTGTTTTCCTCGACAGGCGTTCCTCCTCCCATTTCTGAAAACAAGTATTCGAGCGGATTCCTGGGAGTCTTCTTACGTTTCGGGTAATTCAAAAGAAGATCCAGGATCCTGTCTTCGGCCAAGGCGGCTGCATTGGCCATCACTTCACCCATTTTCTCGCTCTTAACGGTGCGGATCGAGGTCTCCACCAAGTCACGCACCATAGACTCCACGTCACGGCCAACGTACCCGACTTCGGTGAACTTGGTCGCCTCCACTTTGACAAACGGCGCTTTAACAAGCTTTGCAAGGCGCCGGGCAATTTCGGTCTTGCCAACCCCGGTGGGCCCGATCATGAGGATGTTTTTGGGCACAACCTCATCCCTCAGATCGGGAGGCAAGAGGCGCCTTCGGTATCTGTTGCGCAGGGCTATAGCTACGGCCTTTTTGGCCTCGAACTGGCCAACGATGTACCGGTCCAGTTCAGCGACTACTTGTAACGGGGTCAATTCCTCCACGGTTTCACCTATCCTCTAGTTGTTCTACTGTAATATTATTATTAGTGTAGACGCAGATCGAGGCGGCGATTTCCAGCGCCGACTGCACGATCTGGGGAGCGTCCAGGCCGGTGTGGGCCAGCATCGCCCTGGCTGCCGCCAGCGCATACGGACCCCCGCTGCCGATGGCGGCGATATTGTCATCCGGCTCGATCACTTCACCGTTGCCGGAAATAATCAGGATCTGTTCCTTGTTGGCCACGATCAGCATAGCTTCCAGCCGCCGCAGGTACTTGTCCAGGCGCCATTCCTTGGTCATTTCTACTGCGGCCCGCAACAGATTACCCCGGTATTCCTCAAGCTTCTGCTCAAATTTATCGAACAGGGTCAGAGAATCTGCAACTGAACCGGCAAATCCGGCCAGCACCTGATTGTTGTAAATTTTCCTGATCTTCCGCGCCCCGGTCTTGATAATGGTGTTATTGCCGAAGGTTACCTGGCCATCTCCCCCCAGGGCAACCTGTCCATCTCTCTTCACACCGACAATGGTGGTCCCAATCATCTCGAAATTCGAAGCTCGAAGTTCGATGTTCGATCGAACCTCCTCTCACTGTTTGAAGTAATCTCGAACCCCTTTCGAGGTTCAAAGTTCGATGTTTCTCGAAGTTCGATTTGTATATTGAGTACCTGCCTCTAATCTCGAACCTCAAGGAGGCTGGCTCATACATGGTCAATTCAAACTTCGCTTCGCTTCGTTTGAATCTTTGCCCTGGGATGGGCAGATTCATATACCTTCTTAATCCGCTCCCCGGAAACATGAGTGTAGATCTGGGTGCTGGACATCCTGGCATGTCCGAGCAGTTCCTGAACCGACCTCAAATCCGCTCCTCCATCCAGCAGATGAGTGGCGAAGGTATGCCTGAGAGCGTGAGGTGTCAAATTTCGGTCCAAGCCCAGCGCCCCCAGGTACTTCATGACAATTCCGTAAAGGCCCCTGGTGCTCAAGCGTTTGCCTCTCCAGTTGACAAACAACGGGTCGCTGTGGTCAGGCGGCTTTGCTACCAGGGCCGGCCTTGCCTGGCTCAGGTACAGGCCGAGGGCCTCGGCAGCCAGCTGCCGATCGGCGCCACCCGCTCTTTTCGCCCTTTTCCCTTGACGATCAACGAGCGCCTTTCCAGATCGAGATCGCCGATGTTTACCTGGACTACTTCTCCAATCCGCAGCCCGGAGCTGTAAAACAACTCCAGAAGAGCCCGGTCTCTGATCTCTAACCGTTTATCCTGCTGCGCCTGTGACACCTGTGTTTCTGACAGCAGTTGCTCGACCTCCTGGCGGTATAGAAACTGCGGCAAGGTTCTCACCCTTTTGGGGGCGTGCAAGAGGAGCAACGGATTCGTCTCCACGATCTTGCACTGGCACAGGAACCGGAACAACGAACGTAAACAGGCAAGATGACGCGCGATGCTGCTGCGGGCGTACCCGGCTTCATACAGGCCGGCCAGGTATGACCGCATAACTTTTACATCAATATGTGCAGGTTCGGTTATATATGATGATGCCAGGTACTTAAAAAAACGATCGCAATCCGCTAGATAGTTTAGAATAGTTTTATCGCTAAGGTTTTTTTGATTTTTAAGAAAGTTTTTAAATTCAAAAAGTAGATCCTGTGAAATTGACATCGATCGCCCACCTAGTTCAAATCCTAGCATACTTTGACGCTTGCAACAAGCTATTGGCTAAATTTTCTATCAATTTTATGGAAAAATAAATAGGACATATGTCCTTTTTTACCGCCTCTATGGTTCGAATCGAGATTATTCTACAGATCGGTGGATGGTGGCGGTGTCGTTGCCTGCGCCAGCTCTTTTAAATCACCCTCCTCAAACTTCTGATCGCAGGTTGGGCAAAACAGGCGCCTCCCTCGCTTTGTATACACCAGGAAATTTCCGCAAGCCGGACAGGCATGAGGCGAGGGCTCATCCCAGGTGGTAAAGCTGCAGGCGGGGTAATTGCTGCAGCCATAAAACCGCCTGCCTTGCCGCGATCGACGCTCCACGACCATCCCGCCGCAGAGCGGGCAAAGGATTCCGGTTCGCTCATAGTAGCGCTGGGTATGGCGGCAGTCCGGAAATCCCGGGCAGGCCAGGAACTTGCCGAAGCGACCCTGCTTGATGGTCAGATAGCGCCCGCACTTGGGGCACTGTTCCTCACTTTGTTCTTCGGCCAGAGAGATGTTTTCAATCGCCTGTTCGGCGTGCTCGAGGTTTTCTTCAAAGGGCTGGTAAAACTCCTCCACGATTTTTTGCCAGGCCGTACCGCCCTCCTCGATCTCGTCAAGTTTCTCCTCCATGGCGGCGGTAAACTCGACGTCGATAACCTGAGGAAAATAATTTTTTAAGAGGTCAACGACTATGAATCCCAGGTCGGTGGGGATCAGGTTCTTTTCCTGCTTGACCACGTATCCCCTGGTCTGAACGGTTTCAATGATGGTGGCGTACGTGCTCGGACGCCCGATCCCTTTTTCCTCCAGCATTTTTACCAGGGCGGCCTCCGTGAACCGTGGGGGGGGCTGCGTGAAATGCTGCTCGGGAGCGAGCTTCACCAGTGTGAGCAGTTCATCTTCATGCAGTTCGGGTAGCACTTGTTCAACCGCCTCTGTTGCCGTATATACCCGTAGGAAACCTGGAAACCGGACCACGGCTCCGTTAGCCCGGAACAGGTACTCACCCGCCTGGATGTCCACCGTGGTGGCGTCAATGACCGCCGGGCTCATCTGAGAGGCAATAAACCGCTCCCAGATCAACTTGTATAGGCGGTGCTGGTCCCTGCTCAGGAAAGGCTTTACCCGATCCGGTGTGTGCTCCGCCAACGTAGGCCTGATCGCTTCGTGCGCCTCCTGAGCCCTGCCGATGCTCTTGTATACCGGAGGCGCATCAGGAACGTACTCCTTGCCGTAAGCTTCCGCAATAAAAGCCCGGGCCGATTGTTGGGCATTCTCGGAGATCCGCGGAGAATCCGTACGCATGTAAGTGATCAGGCCTACAGCGCCCTCCTTCCCCAGGTCCAGGCCCTCGTACAACTGTTGGGCAATCTGCATGGTCTTGCGTACCGGATAATTTAACACTCTGCCAGCTTCTTGCTGCAGCGTGCTGGTGGTAAACGGCGGCTGAGCCTTGCGCCTTCTCTGGCGGCTGGAGATTTTGGCAACCGTGTAGGATGCGCCCCGAAGATCGGATAATACCTCATGAACGCTCGACTCGTTCTCCAACTCGAGCTTTGTTTTTCCCCTGTGCATCAGTCTTGCTTCAAAGAGGTTGTGGACGGACTGCAGGTGTGCCGTGACGATCCAATACTCCCTGGATTGAAACTCCCTGATCTCCTGCTCCCGCTCGCAGATCAACCGGACTGCCACCGACTGCACCCGCCCGGCGCTCAAACCGCGCCTGATCTTATGCCAGAGAAGGGGGCTGAGTTTGTACCCGACAACCCGGTCCAGCACCCTTCTTGCCTGCTGCGAATTCACCCGGTCCTGGTTGATCGGATGCGGCTGTTTGACAGCCTGCTCCAGGGCGGTCTTGGTGATCTCGTGAAATTCGATCCGGCAGGGTTCGTTACCGGGCAGGTTCAGGATCTGTTGCAGGTGCCAGGCGATCGCCTCCCCTTCCCGGTCCGGGTCAGGACCCAGCAGCACCCGATCGGTCTTTTTGGCAGCATCCCGCAAGTCTTTGATAACCTCTCCCTTGCCCCTGATTGTAATATACTTGGGGCTGAATCCCTGGTCCACATTTATGCCAAACTGGCTTCTGGGAAGGTCGCGTACGTGCCCCATGGATGCCTTGACAACATATTTCCGGCCGAGCATCTTGCTGATTGCCCGTGCCTTGGCGGGAGACTCTACAATTACCAGAATCCTTGTCATTTTTGATCACCTTTGCATTACAAAATAATTGCCTGGGAGCCGTCTGGCCAGCCCCTTGACTTCCAGCATGGTCAACAGGCTGCCGGCGACCGATACGGTCAGGCCAGCGCGCTCCGCCAGCTGATCGATGTGCACCGGCTCCAGGCTCAGGTGCCGGAGGAGAGCGCCCTCGCCTCCGGCCAGGTCCTCGGGGATGCCTTGCAGTGACGGGCTGCCGCGCCTCTTCCCCCGACCTGTTTGCAGGTAAGAAAACTCGACCAGGACATCGTCGACCGTCTCCACCAGCTTGGCCCCCTGCTTGATCAGGGAATTGGCGCCCCGGCTCCGGTCACTGGTGATCGGCCCGGGCACTGCGAAAACATCCCGCCCCTGCTCCAGGGCCTGGTAAGCCGTGATTAAGGCGCCGCTCTTCTTCCCCGCCTCGACCACCAGCGTTCCCAGGGAGCAGCCGCTGATGATCCGGTTCCGGACGGGAAAGTTTCCGGGCATGGGGCTGGCAGCGGGTGGTAATTCGCTGATGACGCCCCCCGATGCCTGGATGCGATCCCGTAGCCGTTCGTTCTCGCGGGGGTAGCAAATATTCAGACCGCACCCCAGGACGGCCATGGTGTATCCCTTTGCGGCCAGGGCGCCACCGTGGGCAGCGGCATCCACTCCCCGGGCCAGCCCGCTCACCACTCCCCAGCCGTTTTCTGCCAAACCCAGCGCCAGTTCCCTGGCGATCGCCAGGCCGTACGGGCTGGCCTGCCGCGCCCCCACGATGGCGATCAGGGGCAACTCCGGGGGAGGCAATGCCCCCTTCAGGTACAGCAGGGCCGGCGGGTCGGCGATCTCCGCCAGTGACTTGGGGTAATCCCGGTCACCAAGCATCACCAGCCTGATTCCACATGCCGAGAGGTCAGAGCAGGTCTTTTCCGGATCGGCGAACTTCTGAAAATACAGGATCTTTTCCAGCGCCTGGGGCGACAACTTGGGCACCTGCTGCAATTCTGCCGCCCTGGCCTTCAAGGCCGCCTCGCCGTTCCGGAAATAACCGTAAAGGTGCAGCAGGCTACTGGGACCAATGTTCGAGGCCATATGGAGAGCCGCCCAGTAATAACGATCCTGCAATCCCAACCTCTCCCATTCAGATGTCAGAAGCCAGTCCTCGAGAAGGCTTTCGGCATCCGGCTCCTGATTTTGATAGCATGCCTTGACCTGGCTTCCGATATCCGGCATCCAGCATCTGAAAACCGTCTCTTTCCCCGGCGCCTCGATGTCCCTGCTGTGCAGGTACTTTCACAGACAAGTATAATGTAAATTTTGCTAATTGCAACAAAAATCCACGCCCCCTTCTGAGACGTGGATTTCAGTATTGGATAGTTGGGCAGCAGCTACTTCTTCGTGATGACCTGTTCAAGCAAACTTCTCTCTTTGAGCGATTCAACCAGTGTGAAACCCATTGCGGATGGTGTCGGAGCAATACTAATACCGCATTCCTTCATTTTGGCGATTTTTTCAGCAGCAGTTCCCTTACCACCCGAAATAATGGCGCCCGCGTGACCCATCCGTTTCCCTGGAGGCGCAGTAGCGCCGGCAATGAACCCGGCAACCGGCTTGGTCATGTTTGCTTTAATCCACTCAGCCGCTTCTTCTTCAGCCGTACCTCCGATCTCTCCAATCATAATCACCGCATCGGTATCAGGGTCGTTGTTGAACATCTTGAGGACATCGATGAACTCGGCGCCCTTGATCGGGTCGCCGCCAATCCCGACGACGGTGGATTGACCGATGCCAAGATTGCTCAGCTGAAAAGCCGCTTCATACGTCAGGGTACCGGAACGGGAAACAACTCCCACACGTCCCGGAGTGTGAATGTAACCGGGCATAATGCCGATTTTACATGCTCCGGGTGTAATTATTCCCGGACAGTTCGGACCAATTAATCGTGTACGTTTCCCTTCCATATAACGTTTGACTTTTACCATGTCCAAGATAGGAATTCCTTCGGTAATACAGACTACCAGATCAAGGTCTGCATCTACGGCTTCCATGATCGCATCCGCGGCGCCAGCCGGTGGAACATAGATCACCGAAGCATTGGCGCCGGTGGCTTCCTTCGCCTCGATCACCGTATCGTATACCGGCAAAGTTACCGTGTCGCCATTTTCCAGGGCGAACTCGACGCCAATGCCACCTTTGCCAGGCACAGCGCCCGCTATCATTTGAGTACCGTAGTCCAAACATCCTTTGGTATGGAACATACCAGTTTTGCCGGTCATGTTCTGAGTGATGACTTTTGTGCCTTTATTGACAAGAATACTCATTATGTATTCCTCCGTACACAAATTATTTCCGTAGATGACTACCCGCTTTCATGCCC
The DNA here is from genome assembly GCA_963767365.1 of uncultured Peptococcaceae bacterium. Lineage (GTDB taxonomy): Bacteria > Bacillota > DSM-12270 > Thermacetogeniales > Thermacetogeniaceae > Palsa-1188. The sequence goes on along the minus strand of CAVYEE010000036.1, from coordinate 14,601 downwards.
CCGCTTCTCGCCTTCCCCCTCCGAAGTCAAGAACTCATTGAACAAGACCGACGATCTTCTCGGCAGCATCGGCGAGAGATTCAGCCGCAACAATGCTAAGACCGGATTCATTCAATCTCTTTTTGCCGAGCTCGACATTGGTGCCTTCCAGGCGAACCACCAACGGCTTGTCGAGCCCGATTTCCTTTGCGGCTTCAATGACACCGTCGGCAATTACGTCACATTTCATGATACCGCCGAAGATATTGACAAGAATTCCTTTTACATTCGGGTCGGACAAAATAATCTTGAAAGCGGCCGTGACTTTCTCAGTCGTGGCGCCGCCTCCCACATCAAGGAAGTTTGCAGGTTGACCGCCGTAATATTTGATTGTGTCCATGGTAGCCATCGCCAGTCCGGCGCCATTTACCATGCAGCCGATGTTTCCGTCGAGCGCAATATAGGACAAATCGTGCTTGGAAGCTTCGATTTCTTTCGGATCTTCCTCGTCCAAGTCACGCAGTTCCAGAATATCTTTGTGGCGGAACAAAGCGTTGGAGTCGAAGTTCAACTTCGCATCGAGTGCCATAACCCTTCCGGCGCCCGTCACAACGAGCGGGTTGATTTCGGCAATTGAACAATCCTTGTCGACAAATGCCTGATAAATGCCCATCATGAACGTGACCGCCTGGTTGACCAATTCGCTCGGAATACTGATTGCAAAAGCAAGCTTGCGCGCCTGGAAAGGTTGCAAGCCAACAGCCGGATCAATCACTTCTTTAAAAATTTTCTCCGGTGTCTTTGCCGCAACTTCTTCGATTTCAGTGCCACCTTCTTCGGATGCCATCATCACAACGCGGCCGGTTGCGCGATCGACAACGACGCCCACGTAATACTCTTTTTTGATATCGGATAATTCTTCGATCAACAGTCGTCTAACCACTTTGCCTTCAGGCCCCGTCTGGTGAGTCACCAACTTCATCCCCAATATCTGACCGGCGTATGTACGAACTTCATCCAGATTCCTGGCGATTTTCACACCGCCCGCTTTCCCGCGGCCACCTGCGTGAATCTGTGCTTTTACCGCCGCTTTGCCGCCCAGCTTCTCGGCGATGCGAACCGCCTCGTCAACAGAGAAAGCTACTGCGCCTCGCGGCACAGTTACCCCATACTGATTGAGGACCGCTTTTCCTTGATACTCATGGATATTCATCTCCGGTTGCCTCCTCCAAATGAAAAGTAATGTCACAAAATCCCATGAATCGCCTGGGGGCGCCCTACTTTAGGTACAGGGGCACACCCCTATTTAAGGTACGGGGACACATCTCCTTCGGAGAAATGTCCCCATGAAGTCTGTCCCTAAGATATGTTCTGCTATGTCACGCCCGGTTGGGGGAATATCCCAGGACGGTATTCGCCACAATCTGGGTATGCATATTGGATGTTCCCTCCAGGGTCTCAAACTGCTTGGAATCTCTCAGGAACCTGCCGCAGGGGTACTCTGTCGAGTAGCCGTAGGAGCCGTACAGTTTCATGCACTCATTGGCGGCATGCACCGCTGCCTTGGCGCCAAACAGCTTGGACCGCGACGTTTCCATCTGGTTGGGCAACCCCTGGTCCTTCAGCCAGGCAGCTTTGTAAACCATATACTCCAAGGCGGCATGTTCCATCTCCATCTCGGCGATCTGCTGCTGGATCAACTGGAACTTACCGATCTGCTGGCCAAACTGGGTGCGCTCGGTGGCATACCTGACGGAGGCTTCGAGGCAGGCTCCGGATAATCCCAGGGAGCCGGCGGAGCAGCCGAGACGGGTGGAATTGAGTTGGGCCATGCAGATACTGAATCCCTGGCCAACTTTTCCTAGAACGAGCTCTTTCGGCACCATAACGTTCTCAAAGACGATTTCCGCGGTATCGGAAGCCCACAGGCCAACCTTTGTCTCGATAGCCTTCCGCGTGATCCCCGGCAGGCCATAATCCATGATCAGACAGGTAACGCCCTTGGCCCCGGCGTCCTTGTCGGTCTTTACGTACAGAAGCCCATGGTCGCAAACCGTACCGTTGGTGATCCACATTTTATTTCCATTGAGCAGGAAGTGATCGCCCTTGTCTTCGGCCCGGCATTTCATGGCGGCCACGTCCGAACCCACGTCCGTCTCGGTCATGGCAAAGCTGCCCACGTACTCACCCTTGACAAACTTGGGGATATAAAACTTCTTCTGCTCCTCGGTCCCGAACTTCTCGATGGTCAGGGACGTGCCCCCAGTCCTGCATATTAAAGGCCATGCGCCAGGAGGTATGCACCTTGGCAACCTGTTCGATGACCAGGGCCCCCTCCAGGAATCCCATGCCGTTTCCGCCGTATTTCTCGTCGATGCAGAATCCGAACAGGCCAAGATCGGCCATCTTGTCAAATATTTCTCTTCTCCAGTAATGATTTTCTTCATCCTGGTCGACATAGGGAGCGATCTCTTTTTCCGCAAAATCCCTGGCCATTTTTTGAACCATTTTCTGTTCTTCTGTCAGTGCAAAATCCATGAGTAAACCCTCCCGTTACTCTTAATATTGCCTGAAGCGAATAGCTTTTCAACTGCAATCCAGTCTCATGAGGATCTGGATCAGTTTATCGTTCTTCGAATGCACGTGAAGTTGCTGAAGTCCGTTCGCTCCCGACTTGTCATGGCCTCATTCGACTTCAGCCGTGTCAGACATATTTCCCGTCTTCAATCGACCTTCGCCACTGACCTCGAACCTCGTTATGCTATCTCTGGATCAGCACTGACAGGGACTGACCCCCCAGCGCTCCCACATTAACCAGCCCTGTTTTGGCTCCCGTACGCTGCAAGCGGTAAAGCATGCCGGCAACCATGGCCCCGCCGGTGGCAGCGCCGGCGTGTCCATAAGCCAGGCTGCCCCCGTCCACATTCAGCTTGCCGGCGGCATCGGGGCCAAGCTGGCCGGCGACGGCGACGGCAAAGGCGGCGGAGGGTTCGTGCAGATCGATGAAATCAACATCCTTAAAACCGATTCCGGCGAACTGCAAGGCCTTTTCCATCGATCTGACGGATGTTCTCTCGATCAATTGAGGATGACCGGCGGCGATGCCAAAGCCGATGAGCCTGGCCATAACTTTGCATCCCAATTCCTTTGCCCTGTCTGCCGACAAGAGGATGATGCTGGCGGCGCCGTCAGCCAGGGGAGCGATGTTTCCCTCCGTTGCCGTACCGCAACAATTAATGGCCGGCAGCGCCAGCAACTTATCCAGGGTGGTAGATTTCTTTAATGCCTCGTCCGTATCTACCGAGACATCCCCCTTCTTGCTCTTCTTGACGATGGAGACAATGGCATCTTTCAAGGCTCCGCTCTTTGCCGCCCGGGCTGCCTTGGACTTGCCGGCCAGGACGTATTCATCAAGGGCCAGGCGGGTAATTCCGTAATTCTCGGCGATGGTGTCCGCGATATCGGCCACGGTCAGCTCACCGTACCGATCAATGGGCTGGGCGTTGGTCTGCACTTCCAGCTTCTGATCATGGAAGCAGAGGTTGTCCGCCCCGAACTGATAGCGGGGATGCCGGATATAGTAAGGCGCCTGGCTGTTGGTTTCCACTCCGCCGGCCAGGACGCCCCCGTATTCACCGGCGGCAATCTTATTGAAAGCGCTGATCATGGTCATTAGCGCCCCGGCACAGAGAGCGTTCATGGTAAACCCCGCCGGGTTTTCATCCAGGCCTGCCAGGAGCCACCCATGCCGTCCCACGTTGGCGGGCAGGCTGGTCTGCATGGCCTCGCTGAAGATACTGGCATCCAATTTGGATGAGTCGATCCCCGCACGGTTGATGGCTTCCTTCATGGAACTGGCGGCCAGGTCCTGGCACCGCTGATCGGCCAGGGATCCCCTGTACAGCCCAAAAGGCGTGCGCGCCGCACTTACGATCACCACTTCTTGCACAGCAAGCCCCTCGCTTTCACCTATTCTTATATCCTAGACGCGTTCAATGATTCCGGCGACACCGATACCGCCGCCGCAGCACATGGTAGACAATCCGTACCGGCCACCCGTCCGCTCCAGGCCATATAGCAGCTTGGTCGTGATGATCGCCCCGCTCGCCCCCAGGGGATGGCCGATGGCAATGGCGCCTCCCCACAGGTTGACGTGCTGGTCCAGCCATTCGTCGGATACGCCCCACATCTCTTTCCATTCCCGGTATACCGCCAGGCTCTGACCGGCAAAGGCCTCGTTCAATTCCACGACGTCCATGTCCTTCAAGCTCAGGCCGGCCTTATCCATGGCGATCTTGACTGCCGGCACCGGACCCGGCCCATAATGGTGGGGTTGACTCCGGCAATGCCCGCCGCCAGGAATCTGGCCCGCGGCTTTATTCCCAATTGATCGGCTTTCTCCCTGGACATGATCAGGGCAATGGCTGCGCCGTCATTCCTTCCGGAGGAGTTTCCCGCCGTGACCGTGCCGTCCTTTTTAAAAGAGGGCGCAAGTTTGCCCAGCAACTCCATGTCAGTCTTCCGGGGGAATTCATCAGTGTCAAAAATACCGATACTTCCGTCCGCCTTTTGATACTCGAGGGGGACGATCTCCGCCCGGAAATCCCCGTTAGCGATGGCTTTCAGGGCCAGCACCTGGCTTCTCAGACCGAACTGGTCCTGTTCCTGGCGCGGAGATATTGATGCATCTCCACCAGGTTCTCGGCGGTGATGCCCATGGGGATGTTGCCGTAACGCTCCACGGGGGCTGCCCCGGCCCACCGGCCACGATGGAGTCCAGCAACTGCACGGGGCCGGTATCGAATGCCTGGTTCGCCTTGTAACTGAGAAAATACTCACCGCCGCTCATGGACTCCACGCCACCGGCCAGGATCACCTCGGCAAAACCATTGCCGATGAATTCGACGCCCTCTTCGATGGATAAGAGACCTGACCCGCAGGCGATCGTTACGCAGATACCGGGCGCCTCTTCCGGCAACCCCAGTTTTAAGACCAGGTTTCGGGCAATGTTGCTGCACTCGGTATTCTGTTTCACCTGGCCGATGATGACAATACTCATACATCTCCGGTTTGATTTTGGCCTTGTTGCGCTCTACAACCTGCCCCGGCCACCTGTAACAGCATATCGATCGGCCGGACATCCTTGATCGTCCCGCCATGCCTGCCCACCGCGCTTCTTGCCATATCCACGATAACTACTTCTCGCATCTCTGATCCCTCATCTCCGGCCTGTTTAAGTTGACAAGGCCTGTCCTGCTCCGGCTTCCAGGCGTTGACGCTGCCGAGCGATCGTCGCCTTAGATTCAACTTCGAAGCAATCGTTTTTTCTCATCCTTTAGAACTTGACATCGGTCCTGGGTTTCTTTTCGCCGGAGGTATAGTCATACCAACCCTTACCGGTCTTGCGGCCATAATCCCCGGACAGGACCAATTTCTCCAGGGTCAGATTGGGCGCCCACTTGGGATCCTTGTAGGCCTCGTACAGGGTCTTGATCACGTTGTAGCCCACATCCAGGCCGACAAAGTCACCCAGTTCAAAGGGCCCCATCGGATGATTCAACCCGAACTTCAAGGCCTTATCGATGTCTTCGACGGTGGCCACGCCCTCCTCCATGACGCGATACACTTCCTGCCTGAGGGCGGCATTGATCCGGTTGACGATGAATCCGGGAACGTCCTTGGAGACAACAGTCTCCTTCTTCATGTCGGTCGCAATTTTCCTGGTGACCTCGAGGGTCTCATCGGACGTCTTGATCCCCCTGATGATCTCGCACAGCCTCATCACCGGGACAGGGCTGAAGAAATGCATGCCGATAAACTTGTCCGGGCGTTTGGTTGCGGCAGCAAGCCTGGTGATGGGAATGGAAGAGGTGTTGGAGGCCAGAAAGCAGTGCGGCGGGCAGATGCCGTCCAGCTTGGTAAATATCTCTTTCTTCAACTCTGCGTTTTCAAACACTGCCTCAATGACAAAATCTGCCTTGGCGCCGTCGTCCAGGCTGGTACTGGGGTGAATATGCGCCAGGGCGGCGTTCATCGCCTCTTCAGTAAGCTTGCCTTTCTCGACGCTCTTGCTCAGAAATTTTTTGGCGGTGGCGATTCCTTTTTCCACCATTTCGGGAGCAATGTCATACAGCATGATGTCATACCCGGCCTCCGCCCCCACCTGGGCAATACCCGAACCCATAAAACCCGCGCCAACAACCATGATTGTCTTGACCGCCATTTCCATTTCTCCTCTCCTTTAAAGTTATTAGTTGGTGATAAATATATCTCCGGTCTCTCTGCGGTGCTGGTACTGGGTGGGCGTTTTTAATCGCCCCGCCGGAGTATATATCAGGCAAATATTGCGTGGAAAAAAACAGGCGCTGGACAGCTTGCCATCGGAGAAACTACAGGTATGACCTCTAACTTCCGTATCGGGAACCATATCCTTAACCACATTAATGATATACCTGCGTAAGGTTTTAGGTCAATTCCTATTTTACCGATGGCTACCCGATCCCTAGTGCCCCAGCTAAAGGCGGTGGGATAAGAGCCGGCTACGCCGCCTAATTACAGTCAGGTTCTAGGATTCGTATAACCTCGCTCTGTATCTGCTTTTTCAATACTCGATGCCGGGGCGACTCTTCACGCCTGCGGCGTAATGGTGCTTGATCTCCGTTATCTCGCTGACCGTATCGGCCAGTTCCCGTATGGCCGCGGGCGCATAACGCCCGGTCATGATCAGATCCAATTCCTGGGGCTTGTTCCTGACCAGGTCCAGGATTTCTGCCTCGGGGAGCAGGTTAAAATCAAGGGCGACATTGATCTCGTCTAAAATGACCATGTCAAAATCCCCGCTGTTCATAACCTCTTTGGCCTTTTCCATCGCCTGGCACGCCATCTCGATATCCACCGGAACGAGGATGATCCCGCATCACAAAACTATCCCGTCCGAATTGGAACAGTTGGATGGTCAGGCAGGCATCTCTGCACCGCCACGACCTCTCCATAAGGCCTTCCTTTCATGAACTGGATGATACAAACCCGGTATCCATGCCCAGCAGCTCGCAGGGCCTGTCCGAAAGCAGAGGTTGTTTTGCCTTTTCCATCCCCCGTAATGACCATGACGAGGCCTTTTTTTGCTTCACTTCCGGCAAACTTATCAACAGGCAAATTGTCCACTCGCCTTTCCACCGGGTTAGTAAATCCCACTCGGACTGACGCCGTTTCATATACACCCAGACAAAATTCCTTCTGACCGGAAGTAGTGATGTCTTAATCTCTTCAAGACTAACGGACACGTCATATTGTTGTGCAGCAACACCCGCTGAATGGCGGGAGGAGTCCAGGCCTACGAATATGGCCTGGAGATTATGGCAGGAATATACCCTCAGGGTCCACCACCCTGTACAACAGGTCCAACTCACCATAAGTGGGAGGCTTGGTCTCCCCGCTGACCCGGGAGATATTCAGATCGAAACTGCAGTTATCCTTGACCTGTTCCGGAGTGAAGCCGGGGTGATAGGTGTCCAGGTACATGATCCCGTCATCGTCAAAGCGGAACACGGCCATGTTGGTGATCACCGCGCTGATGCCACCCCGGAAATATTTTCCGTATACCTCTTGCTTGGAAACGAACTCGCCGCCCGGCCATTTCTTAATCCACCAGCCGGGAGAGGTGATGTAGTCCACGTGTTCCTTGAAACGGCGTTTCTCCTGGACCATGATGAACACCGTCCTGCGGGCCAGGGAATCGATGTCCGCGTTGCCGCCGCTGCCGGGAAAGCGCTTGCTGGGGCTGGCATAGTCCCCGACCACGGTGGTGTTGACGTTGCCGTACTTGTCGATTTCCGCCCCACCCAGAAAGCCCAGGTCGACATGCCCACGCTGCAGGTTACTGTAGAAGACCTCGGCCAAGTCCGGCAGCAAGGGAGGCCCGGTAGGCGCACCGGGCATCGCCCACGGAGGTCGGCAGGTCCCGGAGGTTGTCCGTCGATGGTGCCCGCTTCGAAGATGCAGACGGAATTCGGGGCGTGGGATTTTTGGGCGAGCATGATCGCCAGCATGGGCAGACCGGTTCCGGCAAAAACGATATCCCCGTCCCGCACCTCTCTGGCCGCAGCAACCGCCAGGATATCATTGGTCTTATACTCACCCGGTTTTGCGTATTCGTCGGCCCTGTTCATGACCGCGACCCCCTTTTCACCTTGGTGGAATAGCCCAGGACGGAGTTTGCCCTCAGTTTCTCCAACCTCGTCACACCGAGCTTTTCGAGGTAGGCATCGTGATCGGCCACCCCAAAAATCCACTCCCCGGCCCACCTGTCAAAGCCCTCCTGGCTCCTGCTGGCGTTATAGAAGGAGCGAATGAAGTCGGCGTCGGTGTCGTAGCAGCCCTGCGACCCGGTGGGATGGGCGCCCCAGGGGCATGACACGATGTAGTCCACCATGTAGCCGGCCGCCAGGTTGCGGCTGGGCTCTCTTCTCAGGTATTCGTCGGGGACGATCTCTTCCGCCAGGACGATCACTTTGTCGGCGGCCCTGATCGCCTCGGCGTCGGTATAGGTCTGGGCATTGACCCGGACGACCCCCTCTTCGCTGACCGTCTGGGCATAGACGAACGCCCAGTCGGGATTGACCGCCGGCATCAGGGCGATCTCCCCCATGCCGTAGAAAGGATCGCGGAACATGATATACTTTTCCTTGGGAATCTTGGGGTTGGCGCCGTCCCGCAGTCCGGCCCGGCCCAGCATGTCGTACGGCGGGGTTCAGGATGTCCGTCCCCAAGGAGAGGGCGGTGGGCATGAAGGGCAGTCCGTAGGCGCCGGCCAGCAGGCGGGCCACACACTGGGCGTGGCTGTAATCCTCCACGATGATGCTCTTGTTGATCTGTCCCCGGGCGATCCCCTCACCTATCTTTCCCAACACTTCCTGCCCGGCAAAGCAGGACTCCCAGATCCTGACGCATCCGGCTCCTGCCAGGACCTCGGTGTGGGTTCCGCCGTTCACCTCGAAGAGGTGGAGATTCTTTTTCCGTTGACGCACCAGTTCGTAGACCAGGGCCATCGGGCGCCGCCAGATCGTGAACCCGCTAAAGGTCAGGAAGTCACCGTCCTTGATCAGGCTTACCGCCTCTTTAAGGCTGATGTGCTGCGCTTTTACCACTTGACCGCCTCCCTTGTTGTTTATCCTCTCTTAGAACTTGCCGAGCACTTCGACCGGGCGATGATCATCCTCTGGATCTGGTTGGCGCCTTCATAGATCTGGGTGATCTTGACGTCGCGCATCATTCTCTCCACCGGGAATTCCTTGCAGTAGCCGTAACCGCCCATAAGCTGCACGCAATTGGTACAGACTTCCATGCCGGTGTCGGTGGCATATTTCTTGGCCATGGAGGCCTCCTTCTGGTGCGGCAGCTTGTTGTCCTTCAGCCAGGCAGCCCGGTAGACGAGAAGCTGGGCGGCATCCAGGGCCGTGGCCATATCGGCTACCATAAACTGCACGCCCTGGTTGGCAGCCAGCGGTCTGCCAAATTGCTGACGTTCTTTGATATACTGGGAGGTGAACTCCAGGGCGCCCTCGCCGATACCCAGGCCCTGGGCGCCGATGGTAATACGCCCGCCGGCCAGGAGGCCCATGGCCACGGCGAAGCCGTTGTTGGGTTCGTCCAGGACATTCTCCTTGGGAACCTTGACGTTTTCAAAATACAGTTCCACGGTAGGGTCTCCGTGCAGGCCCATCTTCAGCACCGGCTTGCTCATGGTGAAGCCCGGGGTGTCTTTCTCGATGATCAGGCAGGTGATCCCGTGCCCTCTGCCCTGGGTGGGGTCAGTCTTGACAAAGGTGCAGTAGGTGGTGGCCTCACCCCCGTTGGTGATAAAGATCTTGCTGCCGTTGACCAGGTAATGGTCGCCCTTGTCCTCGGCCTTGCATTTCAGCGCCCCGGCGTCGGATCCGGCATTGGGCTCGGTCAGGGCATAGGCGCCAATGATCTCACCGGTTGCCAGCGCCCGCAAATACTTCTCCTTCAACCTCAGGCTTCCATGCTGCCAGATGCTCATACAACCCAGGCCGGTATGCACGCTCATGATCACGGCGGTGGAAGCGCATTTCTTAGCCAGTTCTTCGATGAAGATGGCAAAATCCAGGTAAGTGGCGCCGGCGCCGCCCCACTCTTCGGGAATCGGCAGGCCGCACAATCCCAGGCCGGCCATCTTTTTGAAGGTGACCATGGGAAACTCGTGGCTTTCATCCGTGTAGGCGGCCAGGGGCTCAACCTCGTTCCTGGCAAACTTGCGGAACATGTCCCGCATCATCAAGGATTCTTCGCTCAGTTGAAAGTTCATGCCTATTCAACTCCGTTCCCCTGCGTTTCTCCGGATCTAGCCCCGTTAAGGCTCCCGCTTCTTCTACCTCCCCTTGAAATCGGCCTTCCTTTTTTCCAAAAATGCTCGCACGGCCTCTTTCTAGCCTTCGGTTGCGAGGGAGCCCTCTATTGAGTGTAATCGTAGATTCCCTTGCCGGTTTCCATTCCGTATGCCTCCCTTACGGTTCCACCCTGATCAGCATGGCATCGCCCTGGGCGTGGCCGGAGCAGATGCCGCAGACACCGATCCCGCCGTCGCGGCGCCTGAGCTCATAGGCCAGGGTCATGACGATGCGGGCGCCGGTTGCTCCGATGGGGTGCCCATAGGCAATAGCGCTGCCGTTGACATTGACCTTTGCCAGCATCTCTTCCTTGCTCATGCCCAGCACAGAGCGTGCGCTGGTTAGAACAACGGCCGCAAACGCCTCGTTAATTTCGATGAGGTCAACATCCTGATAGGTCATTCCATTCTGTTCCAGCACCTTCATGATTGAAAGGCCGGGAACAGTAGCGATGTCCTTGGTTTGCTGGGACACCTCGGTGTAGTCGACGATGGTAAAGAGTGGTTTCAGGCCAAGCTCTTTGGCCTTCTCGGCGCTCATCAGGAGGCAGACATCGCCCCCGTCATTGACACCGGGAGCATTACCCGCCGTAACGCTGCCGGGTTGGCCGGTGACGGCGCTCTTGTGATTGAATACCGGCGGCAGTTTTGCCAGGGCTGACATGGTTGTCTGAGGCCGGGGGCCCTCATCCGCGCTCACGACCTCTTTTCCACCCTTGATAGCGACGGGGAAGACCTCATCCACAAACTTATTGTCTGCCATGGCCTTGACCGCCCGTATCTGGGATATACATCCCCACTCATCGTTGTCCTCCCTGGTAAAGCCAAACTCGTCGGAGGTCTCGGAGCCATGGATAGCCATGTGCCGGTCATAGAAAGCATCCCATAAGCCGTCATAGACCATCAGATCGACCAGGTTGCCCTTGGGTAGCCCCATCCGGAGGCCCCACCTCTGATCGGGCAGGGAGAAAGGACAGTTGCTCATGCTTTCCTGGCCGCCGGCAATCACGATTTCAGCCCTCCCCAATTGGATCATCTGAGTCGCCAGGTCGATGGTCTTGATGCCTGAAGAACATACTTTATTGACAGTGATGGAGGGCACGAAATCAGGCAGGCCTGCCAGGATCGCGGCCTGACGGCTGGGAACCTGTCCGCAACCGGCGGGAACAACCTGGCCCATAATGACGTAGTCGATATCTTCCGGCCGCACTTTCTCTGCCACTCTGCGCAGACATTCTTTTATAGCCAGAGCACCCAACTGGGAAGCATCATATTCTTTTAATTTGCCGCCAAAGACCCCGTAGGGCGTGCGGCACGCTTCTACACACACAACTTCTCGGAAGTTCCTGAAAACATTTTCTCTCTTTTTACCCATGCCGCTGTAATCGCACTTTCTTTCCCCAAATCCGGTGACCGCGATCTTTTTCGGGTAATCTGCGCGTCTCATTGACAGCGACTGTACAAAGTCCGACATCTGTGCGCCTCCCTATATCTCCTGCTGAACCCCGAATTATTAGCCCTCTCCCCCAGGCTATCACCAGGGGATAGATGAGAATCCTTCAAATCTGTTCTCATTCAAACGCAGCGATGCCCCTATCCCAGCTCCTTGCCGACAATCCCTACCCCGACCACGCATAGATAGGGCTGCCCGCCCAGGTTCTGCGCCAGGCCAATCTGGGGGTTCTGCAACTGCCGTTGGCCGGCCTTGCCGTGAAACTGCAACCAGGACTCGTAAAGCATGCGGATCCCGCTGGCGCCGATGGGATGGCCAAAGGATTTCAACCCTCCGTCGGGATTGACAGGCAGTCCCCCATCCAGATCGAAAAACCCGTTGAGGGCATCCTTCCAACCCTCACCCCGGGCACTTAACTGTAAATCCTCATAAATGATCAATTCCGTAGGGGTGAAACAATCATGCACCTCTGCCAGGCTGATCTGTTCCCGGGGGTTGGTGATTCCCGCTTCCCGGTAAACCGCCATCCCGGCATAATAGGTCTCCCAGGCGGTAGTAAAATCATAGCTCTGGTGTTTCTCACTATGGCCAGGCCCGGCGGCGATCTGGATCCCTTTCACATACATGGGATCGGGGCGGTATTTCTTGGCATCCTCGCTGCGGGTGATAATGGCACAGGCGGCCCCGTCGGACACCCCGGAACAGTCCATGATCCCCAGCGGGCTGCAAATCATGGGTGATTTAAGGATGGTATCCATAGGCACCTCGGCCTGAAACTGGGCCTTGGGGTTCAGGGCGCCATTCTTATGATTTTTCCAGGCGATCCGGGCCATCACCTCCTTCATTTGCTGCATGCTCAGGCCATATTTGTGGGCATAAGCCGGGACAATCGTTGCAAAACGCCCCGGTGCGGTAAGGTCAGGTATGGTGCGGTCAGAGTCCTCGGTAGGCACCTCCAGGCCGCTGTAGCCTCCATCTTTCAGCTTTTCCGCCCCGATGGCCATCACCACGTCATAAGCTCCTGACACAACCCCGTAACAAGCGTTGCGAAAACTGTCCAACCCGGTACAGCACATGTTCTCGATGCGGGTGACCGGTTTGTACTGGGATTTCATCCGGCTGGAAAAAGAAATGCCCGCCATCCCCGAGGTGAAGTTACCGAACCAGAAAGCATCGATATCGTTAAACTCTAATCCAGAATCAGCCAGCGCCTCCTGGATCGCCTCCAGCATCAGGTCCTCCAGGTTGCAGTCGAAGCGTTCCCCAAACTTGGTGCAACCCATTCCAATAACAGCGGCCCTGTCTTTGATTCCTGTTGCCATCGTCTCTACCTCCCCTTAGATCACTTTGGGTATGGCCTTCCAAAAATAAGTATGAATGCCGTCCACGATAAACAGCCGGCGGAACGACATTTCTACTTCCATTCCTACTTCCACCGCCCCGGGATCGCAGTCCACCAGGTAACAGAACATCCGCCCCCCGCCTTCGAAGTCCACCACTGCTATCACTGTTGGCGGATCCAGGGATTCGGCCAGATAGTCTATGGTGTAGGTGGCAACCCGGGCCGTCTTCCCGTAAAACCGGTAATCCTGCATCTTGTCCACGGCCTGGCACTGGATACAGATGCGGCCAGGCGGGAATTGCGGGGTGCCGCACTCGGTGCACTGGCATCCATAGAAACCCAGGTTTCTTTTATAATTACGGTAGAGATCTGGAAGGGAAGAACGCTTTTGTGCCGGCCGCCTGGCTGGTTCTGTCGCGATCAGCTCCCTCCAGCGCAGGTATTTTTCATAGTTCATCGTGGCTTTCTTGTTCTTCAGGTGCCCCTTTATTCCCAGACGGAAAGCCAGCCCTTTAATGGATTCCGTGACCTGGAAGATCATGGCGTCACTGCCTTCGCCATAGCTGACAAAGAGGATCCTGTCTCCGGGAGAGGCCTCTTCCAGGGCAGCCACCAGCATCATGGGGGCGCTGGCCACCCCTGTGTTTCCTACTGTTTCGTACATGCTGTCCTGCATCTGGTCCGGTGTAAAACCCAGTTTGCGGGCAACGGCGGTCTGATAGCGGGGAGTTGCCCCATAGAGGACAATTCTGGTCAAATCCTTGGGGGAAAGACCCGTTTTTTCCATTACCCCTCTGGCTGCCTGGGCTGTAAATTGGTCATAACCCTGGGTGATGCAGAAGCGTTCTTCCCAACTGCGCACGAATCGATCATCTTCCGAACGCCACAGGTCGTGAAAATCGACAGAAACGCTATAGTCACCCAGCAGTTCGGCGATGATGTTCTGGCTGCCGAGCAGGAAGGCCGCCGCCCCGTCGCCAAACCCGGCCTCATAGGCCCGGCGGCAGCGCCCAGGCGACAGTCACTCATGACCACCATGACCTGACCACCGTTTGCGGCCCGGTCCAAACCGGCCATGAGCGCCGCCGACCCGGCCCGCAGGGAATCAGCAAAGTCAGCCGTGCGCACCTCCCGGCGCAGGTCCAAAACCCCGGCAATGGTTGTGGCAGACAATTTCTCCCGGTAGGGCGCCGTAGTGGTGGCGAAGTAAAGGGTATCAATTGTTTTGGGATCCACTGCCCTGGCACAGTCCAGGGCCGCTGCCGCTCCCATGGTGATGCTGTCTTCATCGTAGTTGGCGACAGCCTTTTCACCTTTAGGCACCGAACCGCCAAAAGCCGTTTTCAAATGTTTACGGTCCAGGCGGTTAAAGGGTATATAGGCTCCATAGGCGGTGATTCCAACCATCTGTTTCAACCT
>CAVYEE010000035.1:0-49877 GCA_963767365.1 uncultured Peptococcaceae bacterium | reverse complement strand
TATTTGAACTTTGTATATCTCATGGAAAGGCCTTACAGTTAACCTATATGTATTTCGCAGAGGGAGAATCCATTTGGCTAGACTGTTTTACAAGTTAGGCGTAGCGATAATTTCAGTGGCGTTGTTTGGCGCAATTGCTGTTGGCCCGGCGATGGCTGACATTTCAGTCAGTCAGAATGTTAATGCTAATGTTAATAACAACAATAGCCAGATTCAGGCACTGGAGCAGCAGATTGACAGTGAGGTCAATGCTGGTCAGTTAAGTCAGGCTCAGCAAGACTTGCAGTCGTTAGAGCAGATGGCGGACTATGCTCAACCGGCCACCGTAAGTGCCATCACAGATTTACAAATCGCCCTGGCGCAAGCTATCCAAAGCGGTGATTGGACTACAGCCAATACCCTGTTTAACGAGATTCAAACACTAACATCGGAAGAGAATGGCAGCGGCACCGTTAGCAACAGCAGCAGCGACACCGTTAGCAACAGTAGCAGCAGCACGACAACCACCCCCACAGAGCAAACTCAACCGACATCTCCATGGTGGAACCAGCAGACGAACCAGAATAACTCATCCACATCTCCATGGTGGAACCAGCAGACGAACCAGAATAACTCATCCACGCACCAATGGTCAATACCGAAAGATATAGATCAAAACAATCCGATGTTGCAGCAGCCCTGGGTACAACAGCTTTTGCAGAACAACTCCCAAGCAAGCAATAACTCTAACTGGTGGCTCTGGCAACTCCTGCGCAAGCAACATCAACACAAGTAAAGACATAAAAAGCCCCGTCGCTAATCGAAACGACGGGGCTTTTGTTTTAAGCCATGCATGTGTGAGCGGTCAATTACGCTCAGGACAAAAAACGGCCAATAGATCTGGATAATAATTGCTAGTAAATGGTAACTAAAATCTGATCCGCATGGTCAACTTGTAGTGACTATAAAAACGGCATCTTTGAACTGACCCCTTCCACCGGCGCCACGTAACGGGGCTACCTCTGAGCACGACGCAGCGCTTGTTTCACTTTCGCTAAAGTCTTTGTAACTGCTCAGGCACGTAACAAACTCACAGAGTTTTAGGTTAAACTTAGTGCTTCATTTCATAAATACGATGACGTATTAAATGGTATCTGATCGGTTACATTTGTGGTATGATGTCACCAGGGAGGTGAACATCATACCGAGAAAAAGCCCATATGTCATCGATCTGACTCCTCACGAGAAACAAGTATTAGAGCTTGGGGCAAGGAAATATACGTCACCGTATTGCGATGTCATCCGGTCAAAGATCATTTTATTGGCGGCGCAAGGTTACGACAATGATGAAATTGCTTCCCGTTTGGACATGCCCCGCCAGATAGTAAGTAAATGGCGCAAGCGCTTTTTTCAAGAACGGCTCCTTGGTTTGCAGGACCAACCCCGGGGCGGAAGGCCTGGGTCTTTTCCCCCCGGCGTTGATCGTAGAAATTAAGTCCATGGCCTGTGAGCTCACCCGCGATCTGGGCGTGCCGCTGTCCAGATTGTCGATTTCCGAGTTACAAAGGGAGGTGACCAACCGGGGCATCATCGCCCAAGTAAGCGGCACGACACTGTGGCGATGGCTCAGTGAGGACGCCATCAAGCCCTGGCGCTACCGCAGTTGGATCTTCCCCAGGGACCCCGCCTTTTCGGAGAAGGCGGGGCGGGTGCTCGGCCTATACGAAGGATACTGGGATGATCGCCCCCTCGGCCCTAACGACTACGTTCTCTCTACCGATGAGAAGACCAGCATCCAGGCCAGGAGACGCATGCACCGCTCACAGGGGCCGGCGCCACATCAGGCAATGCGCATCGAGCACGAATATGAAAGAAAAGGCGCTTGGGCCTACATGGCTGCCTGGGATGTCAAAAGAGCGAAAATCTTTGGTTGCCTTGAAGAGAAAAGTGGTATCGCCCCCTTTGAAAAACTTGTTAACCGGGTGATGATTTCGGAGCCTTATGCTTCAGCCAATAGGGTCTTCTGGATCATGGACAACGGTTCTTCACACCGGGGACCGGACGCCACGATCACCAGGGCGGAGTTTGCTACCATGCTGGTCAAGGCCCTCGGGCTAAACACCATCGGCACCACCGGCATGTTTACTGATGTTACCGAAGATGACTGGTACTACGGCGCCGTTAACGCCGCTGTTAGGGATGGTCTGGTCACTGGCATGGGTGATAACCTGTTTGCTCCCAACGCCCTGATCACCAGGGAGCAGATGGCCGTAATGGTATCCAAAGCTTTAGGAAACAAAGCCCCTGCCACTAACGGAACCGAACTGAACGCTTTCAGCGACAGTTCATCTGTCAGCAGTTGGGCAGTGTCTGGGATGGAAGAAGCCGTCAAGGCAGGTATCGTTAACGGGATGACCGCAGATACACTTGCCCCCCAGGCTGACGCTACCAGGGCACAGGCAGCAGTGATGATCTACAAGCTGCTCACTGTCCTGGGCCGATACCTATCAGTTTGATGATTATTCCAGGTACGTGTCAACCTTATTTGATGCGGCGGAGAAGACAAAGAGACGAGAAGAACAATTTCCAAAAGATTGCAAAAAAGCTTTTGACATGGGAGTGCGCTTTGCCCAAATCCAAGGGTAGCTGTTTGCCGGGAGTCCCGAGAAGGGCACATGGGCGCTAAAAGGCGCTGATATGGTGGGGCCACGGTAGCTTATGAGGGTTTATTTGGAGCATTCAACAGATTGGCGACGCTGCTCGGAATGGGCGGCCGGAGCCCGACAAGTGGTATACTGTGACCAAGGGAACCGATTGCAAAATCAACTTTATACGGGAGGCACGGGCGATGCTCTACCGGGAGATCGGCCAGACTGGCTGCCAGGTATCGCAGTTGGGTTTCGGCTGTATGAGGCTGCGGACGGAAGACGGTACTGTAGAGATGATGAACCCGCACAAGGCTATCGATCAACAGTTGGCGACGAGGCTCATCCACCATGCGATGGACTGCGGTGTCAACTACTTCGACACGGCCTATCCCTATCTCGGGGGCCAGAGCGAGATCGTGCTGGGTAAAGCACTGCAAGAAGGGCGCCGCCAGAAGGTGTTCCTCACCACCAAGCTGCTGGTCCGGTTCGCCAAGAGCGGCGCCGACTTCGAGGCCATCCTTAAACAACAGTTGCAAAAGTTGGGGACGGACTACCTGGATTTCTACCTCCTGCACGGTCTGAACGCCGCAAGCTGGGAGAAGGCCTTGAGCTTCAACGTGCTGGAATTTCTGGAGCGGATCAAGGCGGACGGTCGGGTCAGGCATGTGGGTTTCTCTTTTCACGACCAGTTCCCGGTGTTCAGGAGCATCGTTGACGCCTACAACTGGTCGCTGTGCCAGATCCAGCTTAACTACGTCGATGTGAACTACCAGGCCGGTCTGATGGGTTTGCAATACGTCTCCGGAAAAGGGCTGGGGCTGGTGATCATGGAGCCCCTGCGCGGCGGTAAGCTGGCCGAGAACCTGCCCCCGGAGGTGGAGGCGATTTGGAGTTCGGCCAAGGTCAGACGGTCGCCGGCGGAGTGGGCGCTACGGTGGCTGTGGAACTTTCCCGCCATCTCCTGTGTGCTGAGCGGCATGAATACCATGCAGCAGCTCGAGGAGAACATCAATGTCGCCAGTGGCACCACCCCTAATACGCTGACCGAGGAGGAGCTGGCACTTTATGACCGGGTCAAGGCGTTCTATGAGCAACGGATCAAGGTGGACTGCACCGGTTGCGGCTACTGCATGCCCTGTCCCGAAGGGGTCAATATTCCTGGTAATTTCTCGGCCTACAACCAGTTGCACATGTTTGACGAGCCCTTGGCCGGCCGCATGATCCCTCCGGAGCAGCGGGCGGATGCCTGCAAAGAGTGCGGAGAGTGCGAGGATCTCTGTCCCCAGAAGCTGCCGATCCGGGAACTGCTCAAAGATGTTGCCAGAGAGCTGCCGGCAGGGGGCTTGCCCCCGATGCCCCCCTTGCAGGAGAAGCATTAACGGGGGATCGGTGTCTATTGTCCGGTAAACCGCAGCTTAACGCCGTTATTGAACAAACTAAAGAGGATCTTGAATCCGGGATGCCGGCTTTTCCCAATAGGGGAGCAATTCCTAACAAATTTGCAAATCTAGGCATTTCAGACGGGCAGAATGTGATGTACCCGCTCCCTGAAGAGCGCCGCCGCAGGCGGCGTGGGTCTAATCCAAATAAACAGATGACATTGTGTACCCGCTATGTTGACCTGAAATAATAGCATTTAGACCTGCTCTTGAATAGATGCCGGCAAGTTTCTGATTATATACGAACAGGCCAGTTATATTATGAAATTCATAAAGTGTCGCTTTACCTTCATCATCATATATGACATTTTCACTAAGCGCTAGCGGGCAGTACTTTTGAATAATAAAATCTTCCTTGATTTTTGCTTTGAGTAGGACTTCCCACGCTTCTTGCGAGAAATCTTTACCGGCGCAGACTCCTTTTGAAGCATAATTATCAACCGGCTTGACAATGTACTGATTCTTATCAGAGATATAAGCGTTCAAGTCTTCCTTGTCTTGAAGCGGTTTTGTAAAGGGCACGTGCTCGTCAATGTAAGCAATTTCCTCTTCCGATAAAAATGCTCTAAAAGCAGGTTGATAAAGCACTTCAAAAAATCGCTTGGTATGAATAACCTGACTCTTAATCGGCCGAATGATGCATGTTTGATTTGCCAAAATACCCTGAATCAATTCAGGAATTTCTTCATAGCGGTCCATGAGATCTTTTGTCACAAGCCGTCGATAGATAATATCAATTATGTGATCCTGGTAAAACAATTTGCCTTTATTATAAGTTAAATCTCGCGGGTCGATGATGATACAATTAAAACCGGCTTTCATAAAATGATCTTTGAATACCTTAAATTCAAGTAGGTTCCCTTTATCATTAAAGTCTAAAATAGCAACGGTTCTATTCGCATAATCTTCCTGACTACTTATAGGCACTTCATGAGTTGACACCAGGTATTCATTATAAATGTGCTTTACTTCTTCAACCCAACTGTCAAAAAGTTCAAACCTTTTGACGGAATAATCCTTAGCGATTTCCTGCATAGCAAGAGTGCCAAGTGGACTTCCCCCGGTTAATTGGACACCAACTTAAGCGCTTTTGCTCTGTTTCTCGTAGTCTTCCGGGGTCTCATACCCGATGGCTGAATGCAGCCTGAATCGGTTGTAGAAAACCTCAATGTACTCAAAGATTTCCAGCTCTTGCTTCTGCGCGTGTTTCATAGCGATGATGGTACACCAACTCGGTCTTCAACGTCTTAAAGAAACTCTCCGCGGGAGCGTTGTCCCAGCAGTTGCCCTTGCGACTCATGGAGCAGATGATGCCATTCTGCCACAGCAGTTGCTGATAATCGTAACTTGCATACTGGCTGCCGCGGTCGGAGTGGGCGATCAGCCCCCGGCCAGGATGACGGTTGGCAACAGCCATCTTCATAGCCTCGATGACCAGGTCCCGGGTGATGTATGGCTGCAGCGAATAACCCACGATCTTTCTGGAGTAGAGGTCCATGACTGCCGCCAGGTATAGCCAGCCTTCGTCGGTATTGACGTACGTGATATCTGTTACCCAAAGCATGTTCGGGGCGCCGGCGTCGAAGTTCCTGTTCAGGATGTTTTCCGCCACCGGCAGGTTGTGCTTGGAATCAGTGGTCACCCTGAATTTACGTTTTTGGATGCCCTGGATTCCTGCTTCTTTCATCAACCGCTCGACTCTCTTTTTGCCGCAGTGAACGCCCTGCTTGTCCAGCTTCCGGTGAATGCGGGGACTGCCATAGATCCTGCGGCTCTTACGATAGATCTGCAGTATCTGATCTTTGATAACCTCATCCTGGATCCTGCGCTCGCTTACCGGTCTGATCAGGCTGCCGTAATATGCTGTCCGGGACACCTTCAAGACCCGGCACATCGTCTCGACACGGAACTCGCCCGTGTGTTCCCGGATAAACCGATAGATCATTTCGGCATTCTGGAGAAGATGGCCGTGGCTTTTTTTAAAATGTCGCGCTCCTCCTGGGCAATCGCCAGTTCCTTCTTCAGTCGCCGGTTCTCTTCTTCCTGATCGGTGCCCTTCGTTAGCTTGCCCTGCCCGGGGAAAGCCCGGACGCCATAGCCATCTTGCTCCATGCGCCACCTGACGAGCATGCTGCTGTTGATCCCCAGGTCCTCAGCCACCTGGCTTACTTTCTTGCCGCTCTTGCGGGTCAATTCTACGGCATTACGTTTGAACTCTTCATCATAATATCTTCTGACCTCTCCCATGGATGGACACAGCTCCCTTCCTGAATCTAATTATGAGTCTTATCTCTGTGTCCCGCAAACCGGGGGAGGGTCAAAGTAGACATTCGTCAATTCGCTCTCTTCATTCATGGCAGAAGCGCCATCTGCATTAAGTTCACAAAACCTGTAACCGCCATCCGGGTAATAAAATAGATCAAATCGACCCATTGGTACATTCGCTTGATAGCCATGCCCGTTCACGGCACTAAGGATTAGTTCTTCAAGCCTGGAATCAAAACCAAATAAAGCCCTGACTCTTGCTTCTTTCATATATAGATCAATTGTGCGATTGACAATTTTAAAAACATTTTTCACTGCCTCATCGAAGTTATGGAGATCCTGCTTTGTGAATATTTTAGGCACATATAAAAAAGGCACTGGTTTTCCGTCATAAATAGCACCGGATTGACTTACCTTGTCAATCGTCAATTGATAATCTTCAAAATAGTGTTCCGGTTGTCTCATAATCTCTCTTGCTTTACTTGCTTCAACCGTACTCATAGACGACTCCTTATCTCCTTTCTTTAAATGCATTTTATACAGTTATCCACGATATAAACTCGCCTTGCTGATTCCTATAAAGAGATTTAAGCTTTCTAGCCATTGATCCCTCTTTTAATATTAATGCTTTCATTGTCATTAGATATGATGCCTCATCGCACGCCTCAAGCGCCGCCATGGCATCCTCTAATAATGTCAATACAAATGTGGTCATTTCAATTGTTTTATAGTTAAATGCAATTGCCTTCGTCAATTGACTATTAAGCGTTTTTATATCGTCATCTGAAAATGCTTTGGATATTTCATAATATTTATTCAAATTGGCCTGGTTATAAAAAATTCCCTTTATAAGCGCCGGCACAGCCATATTATAAGGATATGGTAACGCATCTGCCATCCGGATTTCTATAAATTTTTTGACTCTGACATCTGGAAAAACCATACTGGTAAGGTGTTCATAATCACTCTCATTAAAATCAAATCGTTCAAGCAAATCAACTAATTTTTCATCTTTGGTAAAAACAGTCTCACCTTTTATTTTCACTAAAATCGGTGGTACTCTCAAAAGATAATCAGCGTAATCTTCAAAATTAAATGTTTTGTCTAAGCTGCCTTCAATCAATTTTGAACGCTCAATATCTGTATTTTCCCAAACCATAATCCTACAATTATCACCTTTATAAATTTCTCCTTCGAAAATTGGGGTTGCGTCAAATATGCGAGCAATAAAAGGTGATAAAAAATTGGCTACTCTAAATTTTTTGATAAAATCTGCTTCATCATGATAATCGATGGAAACTTGAGTTGAAGCAGTTCCTTTCATCATATTGTGAGAATAAATACCCCTATCTGAAAAGTAATCATACATCATTTGATATCTTGCCTTAGGCAATAAGGGCAATTCCTTAATTTTTGTCTTTGGGTGATAGCCAGTCGATATAAGCACTTGATTTTCAACAAGCAGGGGCTTGATCTCACCTAAAACACTTTGGTAGATCTTATTGATTTCACTGACCGTCTTTGCGGTATGAAGGCTAATTTCAACTTGTCCACCTGGTTCAAGCGTAATAGTATGATAATCTTTTGCAACACCAAGCAACTTTCCCCTTTCCTCAGTCAGTACACGCCATCCTCGATGCACTAACTTTTTTAACAATGCATGCTGACCACCAGGTTCATCATATTGATAACTAGACATTGTCACTTGATTAATTAAAAAATGTTCAAGTTCAACACCAATTTTTTCGCATACCTCTTTGCTATTCTGCTTAAAAAAGCTCAATAGATATCGTTTAAAAGCATCTATTTTATTCAATTTACTCTCCAATTATCTCTGGTATTGTTAAACACTAAATCCGCATTCGTTATGGTCTGCAAATCTACATTTAATTCTATACCAAAACAGGAAAAAAAGAAAACCAGCGAAAAACAAAATGATCGAAAATGGCAGCTTAAGGAGTGGCAAGAACGCCATAATATGGATCCGCGTTCTGACGAAAGTTTTTATTTTATAGCAGTACCACAAATTTCTTTGTCTTATATAAACACGCGGATCTGGAGAGAAAGCCTTTGCGGGACACTCTTTCATGGGTTATTATGGTCATGACAGGGGGGATATGGCATGAAGCTGAAAGGGAAAGTAGCGATCATCACCGGGGCCGGCCGTGGGATGGGCCGCGCCATTGCCGGGGGCTATGCCCGTGAAGGCGCCTCTTTGGTGCTCACGGCCGCCCGTGTAAAAAAGGAACTGGACGAAGCGGCGGAGGCTCTAAATGCCTTGGGCGTCCTGGCGGACGTGAGCAAGGAAGAGGATGTGGAGAAGGTCGTCCAGGCCGCTTTACAGAGGTACGGACACATAGACATCCTGGTCAACAACGCAGGCCGGGGCATGAAATATGTGAGCCCCAGTTTCATGGTGGAACCCACCCGCTTCTGGGAGATAGACCCGAAAACCTGGAGGATGATCATCGATACCAATGTCACAGGCGTGTTCCTGATGACGAGGGCCGTGGTTCCCCACATGCTCAAGCAGGGTTGGGGCAGAGTGATCAACGTTTCCATGAGCTACGAAACGATGAAGCGAAAAGGGTTTTCCCCTTACGGCCCTTCCAAGGCAGCGCTGGAATCGATGAGTATTATCTGGGCCCAGGAACTTGAGGGCACAGGCATTACCGTCAACCGCATCCTCCCTGGAGGAGCCACAGACACCGGAATGATTCCGGAAGGCACACCGGAACAGATCCGCCACAGCCTGCTTAGGCCGGAGATCATCGTTCCACCTGCTGTGTACCTTGCCAGCAACGAGTCGGACGGGGTAACGGGGCAGCGCATAGTAGCCCTGGAATGGAACAGGCAATTCGAGTAATACCTATACCGTTTCGCCAAATTCGACAAACGGAGCCGTCCCTGCCGTACAATGCGGAATGGCTTCAATTATCGAATGGAAGTGGTTATAGGGTATGCTGAATATCAGTTCGTCCTTATCATAATCTTGTTGTGAGCGGCGATATCTCAAGATGAGATATCGCCGGCATTTGGGGTGGTGCTCCACGGCCAGGCGCTCCGCCTCATCATAGTCGATGGTGGCCTGGCAATGTCCGGGAATTGAAAAACGCCGTCGAGTATGCCGCGAACATGGCTGACGAACCCGTGATCCAGCTCCGGCACATCCCGGAAAAAATTCGCTCGGGTGCCGGGCGTTCTGCCCCGAACCCGATGCCCGGCCTGGGATTGATGCGGGTGGATGAGGTGGAGACTGAATGTTTGCCCTGGCTGCGCTTTAATTTGGAATAAGCCTTCAGTTCAGGATTTTGGCGGCGGACTGTAAACGCAGCCTGCCACAAACTGTTGCGAAGCACCGGTGAGCCACGTTTAGACATGCGGTTACGAGTGCCTTCGAATTCACCGGAGGCGCTGACGGTAGCATCGAGGCCGGCATAGGCGACCAATGCCCTGGCGTTGGGAAAGCGAGCAATGTCTCCTACTCACCGACGATTGCAGCAGCCAGTACGGGACCAATTCCGGGGATCGTCTCCAGGATATGACGGTAGGTACAGTCCGGACTTGGCCGTAGTTCCTCCATCACCTGATCGATCCAGGCAATAGAACCCGATAATGCTGATCCTCAAGAAGTGCCCTGGTTCCCCGAAGAAGAGTTGCGTCGTATAAAAGAGAAAGCGAAGCATGGAAAATGATAGTTTAAGGAGATCCTAAGGGATCTCCTTTCTTGATTTTAGGATAATGAGCTGTAACGGTTGCCCCTGTCTCTTCTCTTGCTGGTTGCGTGGACTTCCCCTGGTTAATTGGGCTAATCTAATATCTTATAGACACGTATATATATACGTGTTATAATGTTATTAGGGGGTGAGGAAAACGAAAGCGTACACATCAACAGAGATAATCAAAATCTTAAAGCAGGACGGGTGGGAACTGGATAGGATAACAGCAGACCATCACCAATTCAAACACCCGGTAAAGAAGGCCACCGTAACGGTTCCACACCCCAAGAAGAACCTGCCAATCAAAACAATCAAGAGCATATTCAAACAAGCAGGGTTGGAGCTATAAGCTCTAACCTCTTTGAAAGGAGAAATTTAAATGGCATCGGACAGATATCTTTACCCCGCAATTTTTGACTATGCCGACGACGGTATCTCGGTAGAGTTTCCTGATCTTCCGGGCTGCCTGACCTGCGGCGAATCGGACGAAGAGGCCCTCAGAATGGCAAAGGATGCGCTGTCTCTACGCCTTTACAGCATGGAGCAGGACGGCGACCCCATCCCCACCCCCACCAAAGGCAGCGAAATCCACGTTGAGGATAACCAGGTGGTCGTCCTCGTCGAAGTCTGGATGCCGCCCTTTCGGGACAAGATGGAAGACAGGGCGATCAAGAAGACCCTCACCATTCCTAAGTGGCTCAACGACTTGGCGGAAGAAAACCGGGTCAACTTTTCGCATATCTTGCAAGACGCCCTGATGAATCACCTGGGCGTCAATAGGAAGCAGCCCTGACTGCCGCTATTTCCAAGGCCCGCTTGACCTGTTCCTGGCCGCTGACCTCCGCGAAATCGGGTCCGGGCACTGCATCGTTGCTGCACAAGGCCATCTGTTTGGCCTCGTCGTAGCCTGAGCTTGCTTCGATCTCTCGTTCCCCCTGCATAAAGGAGACTATCTCTGCCAGGTGTCCGCCGCCGCGCACCTGGATGCCCGGTACCAGCGAGGCCTCCGCCAGGTTGCCGAGGGTTACGATGAAGGATGCATCGGGACGCTCCCTGGCGATGTCGCCGGCCATCAGGATGATCCCCGGAACGGCGCAGACCATGCCGTCAAGGGACAATTCCCCGACGATGATGTGGCGGGCTGCCTGCTCCTGCGGCACCTGCCCGGTGGCCGCCAGGATCCCGACGGCGATCGGCAGGTCGAACAGGGAGCCCTCTTTTCTGAGGTCAGCAACTACGTTGACGGTGATCCGTTTCGGGGAAACTCCAGCCCGGCGTTCCTGATGGCACCGCGCACCCGCTTGGTGGATTCCCTGACTGCCGGGTCGGGCAGGCCGACGATGTTGAACGACGGCAGGCCAAGGGATACGTCTACCTCCACCCTGACGAAGTGTGTCTTCATTCCCAGGCAGTGATCAGAACCAGGCCGTAATAGTTTTGCTCACATGTTTTGTCTTTCACTACCTCGATGGGAAAACCGTTTGCCCTTACGGTAGCGTAAACGTCGATGCCGCAGGACTCCATGGATGGTCTGCTGCGCCGCGGATGATTGCACTGCAGGATGTTGCATTCCTTGCATAACTGACACGGCCCTGACCCGTATGCCAGCGCCTTGTAATATCCCGCCAGGAAAATCTCCCGCTCCAGCTTGGTGACCACTTTGGTGGGGTGTCCAATTTGCTGGCAGTGAACAAGCAGGGCGGTGTCGTAGCAGTCGACCACTTCCTGCGTCTCCCTGGGTGTCGGGGTATGGGGAGGGCAGCAGTAACTCGTATTATAGCCGTCGCAACCGAAATGACATTTCATTCTCACCCAGGCGCCTGTCTTGATGGTATCGGCTTTGATCAATTTGGCGTCGAGGGCTCCAAACTCTTTTGCCTTATCGATGAACCTGGCCAGATCGTCATCCATCCTGTCTCCCCCTTGTTGTGCTTTGATCTGATTATATCATGTCATATTACGCGCCTGCGCGGCAGAAGATTGGCATCCCGGGTGTGGAGACGCTCCCGCTCGGGGTCTCCCAGGGGGAAGAATCCTGGTGACGCTTGCGGGGTCTCGTTATCTCTGATACTCTACGAGCGATTTAAGCCCCCAACCTTGTGATTAAGAGACACATGATGGGGGTTCGAGCCTATTATAAAGTTGTATGAACAGATCATCCAACTTCAATCGTAGCAAGGTTCGCGGCCATTTCCCTCATACCATTTAGTCCCACCTGGTACCCGGTTTATCTAACTTCACCCCGATTTTCAGACCTCCACTGCTTTCTTGAGGTCATCAATGGATTTCCATTCCTCTCCTGTTTTAATCGCACCCTCTGCTTCGGAAAGCTTTGACAAAAGCTTGATTACAGCCTGCTGTTTTTCATATTCCTGCATATCCAAAAGCACATAGCGACCTCTGCCGTTTTTGGTCAAACACAGGCTCCCCAACCTGACAGGAACGGAGAACCTCGTTATAATTTCTCAAATCCGAAACCGGCTTAATATTTGGCATTCTTCGCACCTCCTTGCTGTTGTTATTGTATCCTAATTCTTCGTAAAATACAACACCATATTTTACAGCAAGACATATGCTGGTATCATCTTTTAAATTGAACCTCTCATGACTGAAGCCACGAGATTCTTGTGACTCCGACCACTCGTTCCTGATTCATCGTTCACGGCCTTCCGGGTAAAGACTATCGAACAAGTATACGGAAAAAAGCCGGAAAATAAGCGAACAAGCGTATGATGTTACCGAAATGTTACCAGCCCCGGTTTGTTTTTTTTCTGTGGGAGACAATAAGACCAAAGGTGATGCCTCGTGTTTAACAAAAAAGACGTGAAACCTCCCCTTATCTGGTTGGACACCAACTCCTGCAGGGGGGACATGATGTCCTTGCTCAACTCCCTGGATCCCGGCTATCAGGAGATGATCACGGACCTGGTCGATATGAGCTACAACACCCTGACCATGTCGGCGGAGGGAGACCTGGTCAATGAGATTCGAGACCGCTTTCCGAAGGATCTCTCCGGGCATTACATCCTGGTAGTGGAGGGAACCGTTCCCACTCGGGCCAACGGAAGGTTCGCCGTGGTGGGCAGGAGAGACGGCAGGCCCTGGACAGCCCTGCAGGCAGTGCAGTCACTGGGCGCAGCGGCCAAGTACGTGATTGCGGCAGGTACCTGCGCCTCTTTCGGAGGTCCTTATGCCGCCTCGCCCAACCCCTCCGGCTCAAAACCCGTCCAGGCCGTCCTCGACCGGAAGGTGATCAATGTACCCGGCTGCCCCATCAACCCCGGCTGGTTCATGGGCACACTGAGCCACCTGCTCCGGTACGGGGAACCGGAATTGGACCAACTCAACCGCCCGACCATGTTCTATGGCGAGACTATCCATAACCGCTGCCAACGGCGCCATTACTTTGACAACAGCATCTTCGCCGAACAACCCGGCGAGCCCTGGTGCATGTACAAGATCGGGTGCAAGGGGCCGGTAACCTATGCCGATTGCCCCTCCCGCCAGTGGAGCGGTGAGCATCTGAGCTGGCCGGTCAAGGCCAACACCCCCTGCATTGGCTGCACCAGCCCGGAGTTCCCCGATGGCGACATGCCTTTCTTTAAGCATTTGCCTGACCTGCAACTGCCTGGGATTTATCGTTGCCGCCGACCGGGTAGGAACGGCGGTGGGCCTGCTCACCGTTCTCGGCATCGGCGCTCACCTGGCCGGCAGCATCATTACCGGCCGGTTGGGCAAAAACTTCAGTCAGGACTTTACCGGCAGCAAGGGAAACGGAGCCTGGCAAGTGTTGACAAAGTTGCTGGGGAGAAAAAAGGGGGGTCTGACGTGAAAAAAATAGTGATCGATCCACTCACCAGAGTCCACAGCACAATTTCCGTCGAAGCGACCATAGACAATAGAAAAGTGGTGGACGCCCGGTGCAGCGTGTTGGTCTTCCGGGGGTTCGAACTGATCCTGAAGGGCAGGGACCCCCGGGACGCCAGCTATCTCACGGAGCGTATCTGTGGCATCTGTCCATCCGCCCACGGGACGGCGGCCTCCTTTGCCCTGGAGGATGCTGCAGGGGTGAGGCCTCCCCGGAACGGGAATATCTTGCGCAATCTGATCCTGGGCGCAGACCTCCTGCAGAACCACATCCGCCACTTCTACCTGTATGCACTGCCTGACTACGTCCGGGGGCCGCAGGTTGGCACTCTCACCCCATGCTATACCAAGGGCTACCGCCTGCCGGACAAAATTAACGGCGCCATGATGGATCATTATTGGCAGTCTGTTGAAATAAGCCGGCTGGCTCACGAAATGGTCACGCTGCTGGGAGGCAAGGCCCCCTTTACGCACGGCCTTCTGGCCGGCGGCAGCACCGTGCCTCCTGCCGCCGATATTCTGATGGACTTCAGGTCCAAACTGAGGAGAATATACAAGTTCGTCAAGAACACCATGCTCCCGGACACACAAACTATCGCCGAGGCCTATCCGGACTATTATCAGATAGGAGTGCGACAGCCAAACCTGCTGGAGTTCGGCATTTTTCCTCAGAGCAACGATAACGGCACCCGCCACTTTCCGCCGGGCGTGGTCATTGATGGGCGCCGGCAAGACCTGGATAGCTCGGTGATCAGAGAAGACCTGGCCAGCGCCTGGTATGCTGGTGATAGCGACTCCAGCCATCCCTTCCAGGGGCGATCCCTCCCGGACCCGGATAAGGAAGGCGCTTACTCCTGGGTCAAGGCGCCCCGTTACGGGGGCAGGGCCCTGGAGGGCGGCCCCCTGGCCCGGCTCTGGATCAGGGGGGACTACCGGAGGGGTGTTTCCACCATGGACCGGGTGATGGCCCGGGCCCAGGAGACAGAAATGGTAGGAAAGTTAATGGATGACTGGGTGGATGAATTGGAGCCCGGCCAACCGGTTTACCACGACTTTGCCATACCGGAAGAAGCAGAGGGCGTCGGTCTCACGGGGGCCATGCGCGGCCCGTTGGGGCACTGGCTGAAAATCAGGCGGGGGCGGATTGATCACTACCAGGTGATCACTCCCACTGCCTGGAATCTTTCTACCCGGGATAGTCAAGGCCGGATGGGCCCTGTGGAGGAGGCCCTGATCGGAACGCCCGTTGCCGACTACGAGGAGCCGATCGAGATCGGGCGGGTGATCCGTGCCTTTGATATCTGTTCATCCTGCTCCACTCACGTGATCATCCCCGGTTTCCCGGCCAGGGAAATGGTTGTCACAATCTAACAGAGGTGGACAGAATATGGTAAAATCAGCAAATAAGTTCTGGTCTCTGAAACCGCCAAAAAAACAGCGCCATTCCCTGACAGCCAGGCTGCTGCACTGGATCTATGCCCCGGCTGTCATCGCCAGCGCCTGGAGCGGGTTCTACATCAGCCGGCCACGCCGGTGGCTGGGCTTCAGAAGCATGGATGCAGCCATAAAAACGGCCTTTATCTCCTCTTTCATTCTTGCCGGCTCCTACCTGGCCAGAATCTATTATGGCTGGGCGACAGGAGATTACAGGGAGATCATTCCCGGAAAACAAGACTGCAGGGGTGCGTGGCAACTTTTAAAATACGAACTCTTTCTGACCAGGAAGAAGCCGACATTTCCCAAGTATAACCCGCTGGAGAAGCTGGAAATGAGTGCCGTGGCGCTGCTGATCCTGGTGCAGTTGGTAACTGGACTGGTTCTCTACAAACCCGGGCAATGGCGGCAGACATCCCTGGAGGCCAGGGGCCTGAACCCCTTGCGCAAGATGCACTACCTGGTTGCTTTGGGCATCACCGGCCTGGTCGCCGGACATATTTACTTCATGCTGACGGATGACCCGAAAAAATTAAAATCCATTTTTACCGGCTATGAGTAGGGGCGATCCCGGACACTTCGATCCGGAAGAGTCCCATCTCTTGCCACACAAAAGCAATGTTGTGGGTCAGAGAACTGCTTCCCGCCCCAACGGGTTTTTTCCTTCTTCTGCAGGAGAGAATAAGACCGGAGGTCATGCCCATTGTTTGAAAATAAAGACGACTTTCTAGAAACTGCAGGCAAGATAATCGGCCTGAGCGCCCTGGGTGCGGCGGGTGCCTATATTCTGGGACGGTTCGTGTTCAAGCAATTCGTAGCGCAGAGCGCATCCAAGATCCTCGCCGAGCCATACGATAAAAATATCTTTGCAACATACATCATGTCCTGCCGCATTAATCCCATAATCATGGTTGATACAAGCTTGCGGGCAGAAACAGGCCAACCCGTCATGCGTCCCACGGGCACTCCCTTTCCGATGCCCGGCTTCAGCGGCATGCGGTTCAATAGCGCCCAGTTGTATCGCTTTCCCACCCCGCAGGATGTGGAGATCGACACCACCCTGGTGCTGGGCAAGCAGGCGGCCAAACCACTGCGGCTCGACATCCCGATCCTGATCGCCGGTATGGGGTATGGCGTGGGTCTCAGCAAGCAGGCAAAGCTGGCGCTGGCGGAAGCCGCCACCAAGGTAGGGACTGCCGCCAACACCGGAGATGGGCCATTCACCGAATGGGAGAGGGCCGCTGCCAGGCGCCTGATCGTGCAGTACCCCCGGGTTAAATGGAATCATGACCCGGACGTGCTCAGGCAGGCTGACATGATCGAGATCCAGATCGGTCACTGCGGCTGGGCGGGGATCGGCAGCAAGTACGGGTATGATGAGCTTGACCCCGAACTGCGCCAGGCCCTTGGGCTGAAGCCCGGGGAGGATGCGGTCTATCACGCCCGGCTTCCGGAGATTGCCAAACCCCAGGATTTGCGAACACTCGTCTCCGATCTGAGGAAGATCACCGGGGGAGTGCCGATTGGTGTGAAGCTCACCTGCGGGAACGATATCGAGCGCGACCTAGCCATCGTCCTGGATGCCGGCGTCGATGTTATTTCACTTGACGGCGGCCAGGCGACGTCCCACAGTTCCCCGGCAGCTATTCACGATAACTTCACCCTGCCGACGGTATCTGGCCTCTGCCGCGCCTCGCGATTCCTGGACCGGGAAAAGGCGCGCCACCGCATCTCCCTGCTGGTCGGGGGCGGCCTGGAAACGCCGGGAGATTTCCTGAAAGCCCTCGCCCTCGGCGCCGACGGCGTCTATATCGGCATCATCGCCTGTATCGCCATGTTGCACAACCAGGAATTCAAGGCGCTCCCATACGAACCGCCGACACAGTTGTTGTGGAACACCGGCAGGTATAAGAACAGATTCAACCACAGGGAAGGGGCCAGACACCTTGCCAATTTCCTGCGGGCCTGCGTCGAGGAGATGCGGATGATGACCAGGGGGCTGGGCAAGACTGCCCTGCGGGATGTCTCCGCCGACGACCTGTTCGCCATAGATGAAGAATCCGCTAAAATAGCGAACATCCCCATCCATTATCAATCATCGCCATGACGGACCTCAGTTTCGGGAAAAGCGAACTCGGCGCAGAGATCGGTCCCACCAGGGAGTGGCTGTTGACCAACGGCCTGGGGGGCTTTGCCTCGTCCACCATCATCGGCCTCAACACCCGCCGCTATCACGGGCTGCTGGTGGCGGCCCTGCATCCCCCGGTTGACCGGAGGCTGCTGGTGGCCAAGCTGGACGAGGACCTTTACATCGAGGGAGCGAGGCACGTCCTGGGGACGAACCAGGTGCACGACGGCTATTTCGCCCAGGAGGGCTACCGGCTGTTGCAGCGCTTCCAGCGGTGGCCATTTCCCGCCTATACCTACCAGATCGCAGACATATTTCTGCTCAAGACGATCTTCATGGTCTATGGCCACAACACCACCGTCGTCCGCTACCGGATCATCAACGAATCCCGGCGCCCGTTGGCCCTGCGCCTTTATCCGCTGGTCAACTGCCGGGACTTTCACGATGCCATCCTGGAGAACGAATGGCCATTCATCCAGTTCATCCAGGGGCGCCAGGTGGAGATCGAGCCGTTCTCCGGGGCGCCGCACATCTGGCTGGCCAGCGACCGGGGACGCTACGCCAGGGAGCCTGCCTGGTACCGGGGGATGTACTACCAGGCGGAGTATTCGCGCGGCCTGCCCTGCCACGAAGACCACTTCCTGCCCGGCTACTTCACGGTTCAATGCGATACCAGCGAGGATTTCACGATTGTCGTTTCTGCGGAGCCGATTCCGCTGATTACTTATGAGGAACTGGAGACAGAGGCCGTGGAGCGCCAATCGGGTCTGCTCTCAGGTGCCGGCTACCAGGACGAGTTTGCCCGGCAGTTGGTGCTGGCGGCGGACGACTTCCTGGCCTGGCGCCATTCCACCGGGAAGCGGACGATCATCGCCGGCTACCCCTGGTTCAACGACTGGGGCCGGGATGCCATGATCGCCCTGCCGGGGCTGACCCTGTGCACCGGGCGCCACGCCGAGGCCAGGGAGATCCTGGCCACCTTCGCCGCCCATACCAGGGACGGCCTGATCCCCAACATGTTCCGGAACGCCGGCGAGGAGCCGCTCTACAACACGGTGGATGCCCCGTTGTGGTTCTTCTACGCAGTCCAGAAGCTGCTGCAATACACTGCTGACTACGGCTTTATCCAGAAGACGCCTGTATCCTGCCATGAAGGAGATTGTCGCCCACTACCGGCGGGGGACCCGGTTCCGGATCCGGATGGACGGGGATGGCCTGGTGGAGGCCGGGGAGCCGGGTCTGCAACTGACCTGGATGGACGCCAAGGCCGGCGACTGGGTGGTCACGCCCAGGGCCGGGAAGCCGGTGGAGGTCAACGCCCTCTGGTACAACGCCCTCATGTTCATGAGCGAGCTGTCCGTTGCCTTGGGCGAGCCGGACATGTACGGCAGGCTGGCGTCACAGGTGCGGGCCAGCTTCTGCGCCGTTTTCTGGAACGAGGCGGCCCGGTGCCTCTACGACGTGGTGGACGGAACGAACAGGGACACCCGCATCCGGCCGAACCAGGTCCTCGCCGTCAGCCTGCCGTACAGCCCCCTGTCCCGGGACCAGGCCCGGGCCGTGGTGCAGAAGGTCTGGCAGGACCTGTACACGCCCTACGGTTTACGCAGCCTCAGTCCATCCGACCCGGAGTTCAAGGGGCACTACCTCGGCAACCAACTGGAGCGGGACGCCGCCTACCACCAGGGGACGGTCTGGAGCTGGCTGACCGGACACTTCATCACCGCCTACCGCAGGGTTAATGAGTACTCTCCGGCCAGCCTGGAGACGGCCTCCCGGATGCTGGCGCCCTTCAGGGACCACCTGCGCGACCACGGGGTCGGGTCGGTGTCGGAGGTCTTCGATGGAGACGAGCCCTTCACGCCGAGGGGTTGCATTGCCCAGGCCTGGGGGGTGGCCGAGGTGCTGCGGTGCTGGGCCGAAGAGTTGAATGGGAAGCGGGAAGGGAGAAATCGCTTCGTTTGAATTTTGGGGAAAACAGCAGGAATTGACGGTGGCGGTGTGGAATTCGGTCTCAGACAATTATGGTATGAGGAACACTCACCCTCTGCATGAATGCCCCCGATAGTGATCCCGGTGTTATTGAGTAATCTGTGGCGAAGGAACTGAAATTCTGAAGCGGGAGGAAATGGAGATGGGCGGGCAGGCGTTGGTGATCATCGATATGCTCAACGATTTCATCTCGGAACAGGGCTCTTTGTGTGTCGGTAAGTCCGGACAACGGATTGTCCCTGTGATCGCCGCCGAGTTGGAACGGGTGCGCCAAGGAAACCTGCCGGTGCTCTATATCTGTGACCAACACCGCCCGGACGACCAGGAGTTTGTGGTCTGGCCGCCCCACTGCGTGACCGGCTCCTGGGGCGCCCTGGTCATCCCCGAGTTGGAAGTCCGCCCCGGCGATCACCTCATTCCCAAGCGTCGCTACAGCGGGTTTTACGGCACGGGCCTGGATCTCATCCTGCGGGAGTTGGGGATCTCGGAACTTATCCTGACCGGCGTCTGCACCAACATCTGCGTCCTGTATACCGCCGCCGACGCCCGGATGCGGAACTTCAAGGTCACCGTTTTAAAAGGCGGGGTGGCGACTTTCGATGAAGAGGCGCACCGCTTTGCCCTCAGGGAGATGGAGAAGACCCTGGGCGTAATGGTGGTTAGTGGTTAGTAGTTGGTGGTTGGATGATCAATATGGCCTTGATCGTAAGCCGTCAATTGGTGGTTGTATTCCAACCGCCAATGGCCTATGGCCAACAGCCAATATAGGAGGACTGGCATGAGGATTGCCGTGATCGACGGCCAGGGAGGCGGCATCGGGAAGCACATCACCGAACAGATCAGGAAGGGCCTGGGGCCCGATGTGGAGATCATCGCCCTGGGGACGAACAGCGCAGCCACGGCCCTGATGCTCCGGGCCGGCGCCAACGAGGGGGCCACCGGTGAGAATGCCGTGGTCCAGACCGTGGCCGAGGTGGACGTGATCACCGGGCCGATCTCCATCCTGGCTGCCAACTCCATGCTTGGCGAGGTCACTCCCGGGATGGCTGCAGCCATCGGGAGCTGTAAGGCCTGGAAGCTGTTGCTTCCCATTGGCAGGAGCCGGATCGAAATCGTGGGCGTGCTGTCCGAGCCGCTGCCGCACCTGGTGGAAAAGCTGGTGCAGCTTTTGAAAGAGCTAAAGTCGAAAAAGAAGCCATAACTTTGCCTTGACATGTTGATTGCGGGTGTGTTACTGTAGGCGCTGGTAATCGAACTGAATAAGGTTTTCTCTTATCGAGAGCGGTGGAGGGACTGGCCCAATGAAACCCGGCAACCGGCCCCGAGGGTGGGGAGCGGTGCCAATTCCTACAGACGTGGGTTCTGGAAGATAAGAGGTGCTTTCCACAGCGCGTGAAAACGACCTCTTCTTACAGAAGGGGTTGTTTTTTGTCCAATTTGAGAGGAGACGAGGATGAGGCAAATGGCAGTCACAAAAAGCTACGAGGAGATTAATGCCAGGATCAGGAAGGGCGAGGCCGTAGTGGTCACCGCGGAGGAGATCATCGACCTGGTTGCCGAGCAGGGGGTCGCTGCGGCCGCCCGCCAGGTGGACGTGGTGACCACGGGCACCTTCGGCGCCATGTGCTCCAGCGGCGCCTTCTTGAATTTCGGCCATTCCCGGCCGCGGATCAAGATGAAGAAGACCTGCCTGAACGGCGTGCCGGCTTACGGGGGACTAGCGGCTGTGGACGCCTACCTGGGTGCGACCGAACTCCCGGAGAGCGATCCGGAGAACCGCGTCTACCCGGGGCGGTTCCTTTACGGAGGAGGCCACGTGATCGAAGACCTGGTGGCGGGGAGACCGGTAAAGCTGGAGGCGACGGGTTACGGTACCGATTGCTACCCGCGGCGGCACATTGAGACCTGGATCACGCTGGATGACCTCAACGAGGCAATCCTCTTCAATCCCCGCAACGCGTACCAGAACTACGGCGTTGCCGTCAACCTGTCCGACCACACCATCTACACCTACATGGGGGTGTTGCAGCCCAACTTGGGCAATGCCAGTTTCTCCACCTCGGGACAGTTGAGCCCCTTGCTGAACGACCCCTACTACCGGACGATCGGCATGGGGACGAGGGTCTTCCTGGGTGGTGGTGTCGGTTACGTGGCTTGGCACGGCACCCAGCACAACCCCTGCGAGGCCAGGGGCGCCAACGGGGTTCCTTTATCAGGGGCGGGAACGCTGGCCATGATCGGCGACCTCAAACAGATGAAGCCGGAATGGCTGCGGGGCCTTAGCTTCATTGGCTACGGCGCAAGCCTGGCGGTTGGGATCGGGATCCCCATTCCGATCCTCGACGAGGAGGTCCTGCTGGCTACCTCCGTGCAGGATCAGGACATCATGGCAACGATCGAGGATTTCAGTTACGATCATCCCTACAAGACTGGGAAGACCCTCGGCCAAGTCAACTATGCCGACCTCCGGTCAGGCAAGATCCTGGTGCAGGGGCAGGAGGTTCCCACCGTCCCACTGTCCAGTTACGCCAAAGCGCGGGAGATCGCCGAGACCCTCAAGGGGTGGATCAGGGCCGGCAGTTTCCTGCTCACCGAACCGGTGGCGCCGCTGCCGGGGGTATCATCCGGGATCAGGCTCAAGGGCCTGGACGAAAGGTCAAATCACATTTAACCACAGATGACTACCCGCTCTAATGCCCCCCGCTTCTGAAGCGGTGGGATAAGAGCGGCTACGTCACTGTATTAACTATTCCTAAGCTTCAGTGGGGGAAGACAATCCCCCACTGAAGCCAAGAACTAGTTGAAGGAGGTAGGCTGTAGTGGTCAAGGATAAGATCGTGTTACGTTTCTCCTCTCTGACGGTGGAACAGCCGGTCATCTACCACCTGGTGAAGGACTTCGACCTGGTGGTAAGCATCCTCAAGGCCGACATCAACCCGCACAAGGAGGGGTTTGTGGTCTTGGAGCTGAGCGGCGATTCGGAGAACTACAACCGCGGGCTGGAGTATATCAAGGGCATGGGCGTCAATGTGGAGCCTCTGAGCGGGTCCATTGTCTGGCATCAGGAGCGCTGCCTGCAGTGCGGGGCATGCACCACCTCCTGTCCGGCAGGAGCCCTGTACCTGACCCGTCCGGATATGAATGTGCATTTCGACGGCACCCGCTGTATCGTCTGCGAGAGCTGCCTTGACGTGTGCATGGCGCGGGCGGTGGAGGCGCACTTCTAGGATGCCGCCTCACAGGCCTCAATGCCGGGCAATTCAAGGCGCACAAGTTTTGTTGACTGCTGGATAATCGGCAGGGAGATCTTGCCAGGTAATGAGGTCGCTGGAATAGAGAGGTCAGAGCCTTTATGGAGTACACGGAGCGGACATACAGGAGTCGCATACGGGGCGAGGGGCTGGCTTCCTTCCCCGTTTGCATGAGGGAGACAGACCTTTACATCAGCGTGGATGAGGCCAGCTATACCAGGTCGCTGCCGGAGGTGGCGCTGGATCTGGTACATCGCTGCCGGAGCGAGCTGGAGTGCTACATCGACCGCGACCCGGCTTTTCTTCAGGCCCTGCAGCCGCTCCCGGTACGTCCGCATGCGCCAAGGATTGTACGCCTGATGTCCGGTGCCGCGGCCAGGGCGGGAGTGGGCCCCATGGCGGCGGTAGCCGGCGCGGTTGCTGAACTGGTAGGGCGCAGCCTGCTCCGCATCGTCCGGGAGGTGATCGTGGAGAACGGCGGTGACATCTTCCTGAAGACCCTCCGCCACAGAAGGGTGGGCATTTTCGCCGGTCAGTCACCCCTGTCGGACCGGGTGGGGCTGTTGATTCATCCAGACGGAGGATGTTGCAGTATCTGCACCTCGTCGGGAACCGTCGGGCCATCCCTGAGTTTCGGGCGCGCCGATGCGGCGTTGGTGGTATCCAGGCGTGCCGCCCTGGCCGATGCCGCGGCCACGGCCTTGGGCAATCGCATCAAAGATGAATCTAAGATGATACCAGCCTTGCAGTTTGCTTGCGGGATCAGGGGAGTGCGGGGAGCGGTGGTGATCCTGGGCGATAAGCTGGGGGCCATGGGAGAGATCGAACTGGCGTGAAATTGCGGCAGCCGCCTCTTTTTGTTAGAATGTGTTCGGGGGTGATCCAAGTTGTCCGGCCACAGCAAATGGGCAAACATCAAACACCGTAAGGCAAAGGTTGATGCGCAGCGTTCCAATGTCTTCACCAAGCTGGGAAGGGCGGTCTTCGCCGCGGCCCGCCAGGGAGGCGGCGATCCCAATGCCAACATGAACCTGAAGCTGGCGATCGCCAACGCCCGGTCGGCAAACATGCCTGTTGACAACATCAACCGCCTGATTACCCGGGCAACCGGAGAGGCAGAAGGCGTCAACTATGAGGATGCTGTGTAC
Organism: uncultured Peptococcaceae bacterium; assembly: GCA_963767365.1. GTDB lineage: Bacteria > Bacillota > DSM-12270 > Thermacetogeniales > Thermacetogeniaceae > Palsa-1188. The sequence goes on along the minus strand of CAVYEE010000035.1, from coordinate 26,007 downwards.
GAAGGCTATGCCGCCGGCGGCGTAGCGGTGCTGGTGCAAATCCTGACCGACAACCGCAACCGCACCGCGGCGGAAATCCGCCACCTGTTTTCCAGGCACGGTGGGAGCCTTGGGGAATCCGGCTGTGTGGCCTGGATGTTCGAGATGAAGGGCCTGCTCCAGGTGTCCACTGAGACTGTCCCTGGCGATCCGGACGAGCTGATGCTGGATCTGATCGAGATCGGGGCGGAGGACGTCAGGGAAGAAGATAAACTGATCGAGATTGTGACGGCCCCTCAGGATTACGATCGCATCAAAACCTACCTGGAGGAGCACGGCATCAGGTGTATCAGTATGGAATTGACCATGATCCCCAAGACCACCGTTCCCGTCAACGATGCCGCAACCGCGGAGAGGGTCCTGAAGCTGGTGGACGCCCTGGATGAGAACGATGATGTCCAGAACGTCTATGCCAACTTTGACATCCCTGATGAACTATTGAACAGCATGGAATAACAGGAACTAAACCCGCTACTGTCCAGTTGCGTGCCGGGCAGGGTGTCAGTTGTGCCTGGTGGTTTGTTGATCACCTTTTGGTGTATCTTATTATTTTTAGCCCTGTATGAAGGAATCAGGGCTTTTTCGCGGTTTTACACCCTTACAATCTGCTATAATGAACGATGGACAGGCGCTCCCGCTACGGACCGATGGCTACCCGCTCTAATGCCCCCGCTTCTGAAGCGGGGGGATAAGAGCGGCTACGCCCCTAATTAACTGGCTCTAAGCTTCAGTGGGGGAAAAGCAATCCCCCTCTGAAGCCAAGACCCAGTTGAACGATCTCGGAAGCGGGTGCCGCGCCAGAAATGGGGTTCCATCCGGATGGAAAAGCTGATGATACTCGATGGAAACAGCCTGGCGTACCGGGCTTTTTATGCCTTGCCCCTGCTGTCAACCACCACCGGCCTCTATACCAACGCCGTGCTGGGATTTACCAACATGCTGCAAAAGCTGGTGCGTCAGGAAAAGCCGGATTACCTGGTGGTGGCCTTTGACAAGGGAAGGCCTTTCCGGCACCAGGATTATGAGGCCTATAAGGCCCAGCGCAAGCCCCAGCCGGATGAACTGCGGCCGCAGTTTCCCCTGATCAAGAAAGTGCTGGCGGCCTTCAACATCACGGCGCTGGAGATGGCCGGATACGAGGCGGACGACCTGATCGGGACGATGGTCCGGCTGGCGGAAGAGAGAGGCCTGGAGGCGCTGGTGGTTACCGGCGACCGGGATATGCTGCAGCTTGTTTCCGGGCTCACCCGGACGATGATCACTCGCAAGGGCATCAGTGAGTTGGATTGCTACGCCGAAGAGGATGTGTTCAACAGGTACGGCCTGAAGCCGGAGCAGATACCGGATCTCAAGGGGCTGATCGGCGACCCCAGCGATAATGTCCCCGGGGTGCCCGGGATCGGGGAAAAGACCGCGGTGAAACTGCTGCAGCAGTACGGCAGTATCGAGGCTTGCCTGGCTAACAGAGGGCAGATTTCCGGCAAGGTGGCCGATCTCTTGGACCGTTACGCCGATCAGGCAATGATGAGTAAGAAACTGACGCAGATAGTCCTGGACGTCCCCTGCGAGGTTAATTTTGAAGACCTGCGGCTGCGGAGGCCGAACTATGAGGACCTGTTCCAGATCCTCCAGGAACTGGAGTTCAAGAACCTGATCAAGGGCCTGCGCAGCGAGGTGTCGATCGAAGATAGAGTGACCGCAGCCACCGGGCAGGAGCCCTCCGGGCAGGATCCGGGGTCACTTTGCCAGGCCGGCGGCCTGCAGGCGCTGATCCCCAGGATCAAGACGGCAGGCCGGTTCGCCCTGTATTCGGGGGCGGCGGAGGCCGCGGCCGGCAACCCGCCCAAGCGGGTGGGCCTGGCCTGGGGCGAAGGCGAGAGCGCTGTCATTACTGTTCCCGAGGATGCTCAATAAACGAGGTGGGCGCCTGCCTCCAGGACCTCTTGGCAAGTCCCTCCTGCGAGAAGTGGTGCCATGACGCCAAGGCGGAGATGACAGCTTGGGCACGCTACGGGATCAACCTGGAGGGCATCGCCGGGGATACGAAACTGGCCTCCTACCTGCTGCACTCCGCCACCAATCCGACCGTCGAGGAGATCTCTCTGAAACACCTCAACCAGGTGCTGGTGCTGCCGAACGAGGATGAAACCACGGCCGCCCAACTGGCCCTGGCGGTATACAGAGCCTGGCCGGTGCTGCAGGCGGAACTGCAGGAGCAGGGGATGAGCGACCTGTTTTACGGCCTGGAACTGCCCCTGTCTTCGGTGCTGGCCCGGATGGAGTTGACCGGCGTCAAACTGGACGTCTCCCAACTGGATGCCATGTCGAGCGAGTTTGGGCGCCAACTGGGAACCCTCACCAACGAGATCTACGACCTGGCCGGCCAGAGTTTCAACATCAACTCCCCTCGTCAACTGGGTGTGATCCTGTTTGAAAAGATGAAACTGCCGGTGGTCAAGAAGACGAAGACAGGCTACAGCACCGACGCCGAGGTGTTGGAGGAACTGGCCGTGTACCACGGGATCGCCGCCAAGCTGCTGGAATACAGGCAACTGCTAAAGCTCAAATCCACCTATATTGACGGTCTGCGCGCCTTGAGCCTGGCCACAGGCAAGGTGCATACCACCTTCAACCAGACCATCACCACCACCGGCAGGCTCAGCAGCACGGAGCCGAACCTCCAGAACATTCCCATCCGCATGGAGCTGGGGCGCAAGATCCGGCGTGCCTTTGTGCCCTCGAAGCCGGAGTGGCTGATCCTGGCGGCGGACTACTCCCAGATCGAACTGCGGATCCTGGCGCACATGTCCGGAGACGAGAAACTGCTGGAGGCCTTCAGCCGGGGCGAGGACATCCACGCCCGCACGGCCTCCGAGGTCTTCGGGGTGCCCCGGGAGGCGGTCACCCCGGACTTGAGGCGGCGGGCGAAAGGGGTAAACTTCGGGATCGTTTACGGGATCACCGACTTTGGACTGGCCAGGGACATCGGAGTAAGCCGCGAGGATGCGGCGCCTCTACATCGAGAATTACTTCCTCCAGCATCCCGGTGTCAGGCGCTTTATCCAGGAGACCATCGCTACGGCCAGGAACCAGGGCTGGGTGGAGACCCTGTTCAAACGGCGCCGCTACCTGCCGGACCTGTTGAGCGGCAACCGCCAAATCAGGGCCTTCGGAGAACGGACCGCAGTGAACACCCCGATTCAGGGAACCGCTGCGGATATCATCAAGCTGGCCATGCTGCGCATCGACCGGTCCTTACGGGAACAGGGGCTGCAAGGGCGGATGCTGCTTCAGGTGCACGACGAGTTGGTGTTCGAGTTCCCAAAGCAGGAACAAGCCGAACTGATCAGGCTGGTGCGTGAGGGGATGGAACGGGCGGTGGAACTGGATGTGCCGCTGGATGTCGACATCGAGGTCGGCCCTAACTGGTACGACCTGTCAGAGGTGGACCGTAATGCCTGAACTTCCGGAAGTGCAAACCATCTTGACAACCCTGCAACCCAGGATCTTGGGGCTGCGGATCGAGTTCGTGGATGTTTTTTTGGAGAAGATTATCAAGTCGCCGCACCCCCGGGAGTTTGTCACCCTGCTGCAGGGACGCGCCATCACCGGTCTCAGGCGGCGCGGCAAGTACCTGCTGCTGGAGTTGGACGGGACATACATTCTGGCAGTTCACCTGCGGATGACCGGGGGCCTTGTTTACGCAGAGCCCGAAACGCCCCGGGACAAGTATACCCACCTGGTTTTTCACCTGAGCAACAGCGCCGAACTGCGCTTTCAGGACATGCGGCAGTTTGGCACCATGAACCTGATGTTGCTTGACGAGTTTGACTCCTTCTGCGCCCGGAAGAAGCTGGGCCCGGATGCCCTCGATCCCGCCCTGACCCGGGGCCTGTTTGAGAAACGGTTTCAAGGCCGGCGCGGTCAGATCAAGAAGCTGCTGCTGGATCAGTCACTGGTAACCGGGATCGGCAATATCTATGCCAACGAGATCCTCTGGCGGGCGCGTGTTGCTCCGGAACGGACGGCTGAATCCCTGACCCCGGGCGAACTGGGAAGACTGTACCAGGCGATGCGGTCATTGCTCCGGGCGGCGGTGGCACACCGGGGCACCACGCTGCGGGACTATGTCGATGGAGAGGGAAATCCGGGCGGCTTTCAGTCACAGTTGGCCGTGCACGGACGGGAGGGTGAGCCATGCCCCAAGTGTGGCAAAGAGATCATCAGGCTGAAGACCGGCGGACGCAGTTCTTTTTTCTGTCCTGGCTGCCAGTGCTGAGGGGGTGGCAGGTATGCGCCTGATCGGCCTCACCGGGGGTATTGCCAGCGGGAAGAGCCTGGTCAGCCGGCAGTTGCAGGGGCTGGGAGCAGCAGTGATCGATGCGGACCGGATCGCCCGTGACGTGGTGCAGCCCGGCACCCCAGGCTGGGAGATGATCGTCAAGGAGTTCGGCAGGTCTGTTATCGGCAGCGATGGCGAGTTGGACCGGAAGGCCCTGGGGCTGTTGGTTTTCAACAACCCCACAGCACTGGAGAGGCTGAACCGGATCACCCATCCCCTGATCCTGGCGGAGATAGAAAAGCTGTTGCAGAAATACCGCTCCGAACATGAGAGGACAGTGGTGCTGGATGCGCCCCTGCTGTTCGAGACAGGGCTGGACCGGTTTGTCGATGAGACCTGGGTGGTCACGGTCGACTACCAAACCCAGGTCAAGCGCCTGATGGCGCGGGACCGGCTGACGGAACAGGATGCCCGGCAGCGGATCGCAGTCCAGATGCCGCTTGAGGAAAAAGTGCGGAGGGCTGACCGGGTGATCGACAACCGGGGGACGCGGGAAGAGACGGAGCGACAGGTAAAGGAAGCGTGGGTTAATCTGTGATCGTGATCAGTTACCGGCGGCTGCGCCTGCTGATAATAGCGCTGGCGATTGTCATCTGCGCCTTGTACGCCCTGCAAAGCAAGTGGTTCTGGAAGATCTTCTACCCCTGGCCATACCGGTCCGAGATCACCCAGGCGGCCGACCGGCTGGATCTCGACCCTTACCTGTTGGCAGCCCTGGTTCGGGTGGAGAGCAGGTTTAACGCCAACGCCGAATCGGAAGCCGGGGCCAGGGGATTGATGCAGGTCATGCCGGAGACTGCGTCCTGGGTGGCCAAGCAGATCGGTATCCAGGACTTCCATGAGAACCAGCTTGATCAGCCCGGGGTCAACCTGTTAATCGGGAGTTGGTACCTGGCCAGCCTGTTTGAAGATTTCCACGGGAACCAGGTAACCGGGCTGGCGGCATACAATGCCGGACACGGCAATGTTCAAGCCTGGCTGAAGGATGGGCTGTGGAAGGGAACCATGGCCGACGTCGACCGCATCCCTTTCCCGGAAACGCAGTCGTACCTGCGGGCGGTAATGAGAGACTACGAAATTTACAAGTACCTTTACGCAGACCAGGGTGGTAAGAGCTCCAGTCCTGGATGAAGAACTTGAAGAGCTGGTGCAGGCTCCTGCCGCGAATAGTGTAGGAGTAGCGGAGCATGCGATCAGCAACGTGGAAAGTGAGACCGTGCAAATGAGCTCGAACAAAACGTGAAAGAGGTCTGCAGATGGAAATCAATTCCCTGGCTGCTGTTGACAGACTGAAAATCGATCCGGGCCGGAAGCTATTTTCGGCCACCCATGAGGAGATTCTGGGGGCGGCCACCACGGACATCTATTTCGTGAGGGCGCTTGATATTCTGGAAGGTATGGGTCTGCAGGATATGCCGGTTACGGCGGAGATCTTCTGCCGCCGGGACGGGCTCCTGGCTGGGGTGGATGAGGCCATGGGGCTGCTCGCAGACAGGAAGGTCGAGGTCTGGGCGCTGACCGAGGGGAGCCCCATGAAAAGCAGGGAAGTGGTGATGCGGATCAAGGGCCCCTACCGGGAGTTCGGAATCTACGAGACGACCATCCTCGGCTTCCTGGCCAGCTCATCCGGATGGGCCACGGCAGCCCGTGAGGTGAAGGAAGCCGCCGGCGACAAACAGGTGATCTGCTTCGGGTCCCGGCATGTGCACCCGGCGGTGGCCCCGGTCATGGAACGGGCGGCCCTCGTGGGCGGGTGTGACGGAGCCAGTTGCATCCTGGCTGCCAAGCTGACCGGCAGACAACCTCAGGGAACCATGCCCCATGCCCTGATCCTGATCATTGGCGATACTGTGAAGGCAGCCCTGGCGTACCACAAGTTCATGCCGGAGGGGGCGCCCAGGATCGTACTGGTGGATACCTATAAAGACGAGGCTGAGGAATCACTGCGGGTGGCGGAAGCGCTGGACAAGGACCTGTTTGGAGTGAGACTGGACACCCCCAGCGAGCGGGGTGGTGTCATTCCGGAGCTGGTCCAGGAACTGCGCCAGCGCCTGGACCAGGCGCACTTCAATCATGTCCGCATCCTGGCATCCGGCGGCCTCAACCCGGAGCGAATCAGGGTCCTGGCTGCAGCCGGGGTCGACTCCTTTGGCGTGGGGAGTTACATTTCGGGAGCGGCGCCGATCGACATGACCATGGACCTGAAGGAGGTAAACGGGAAGCCGTGGACCAAGCGCGGCCGTATTCCGGGAGAGACTCCCAACCCCAATCTGAAGAAGTTGCAGTAGCAAGAGCGAAATCAGCATAATCAACCCTGGCCCCTCATACGATATACCATTCAACTGGTTCTTGGCTTCAGTAGGGAAAGACAAGCCCCACTGAAGCTTAGAACCAGTTAATGCAGTGCGTAGCCGCTCTTATACAGCCGCTTCAGAGAAGCGGAGGCAATAGAGCGGGTAGCATCTGTGGAAATTGGTATCCGGGAGGGGTTATACTTTGTGGCGAAGGGTCTATTACCAAGCAAACAGGTTCAATCACTGGAAGCTGGCCTTAGTAATTGTTGGGTGCTTGATATTGCTGGCAGTGTCGATCCTTCACGTCTTGTCATCAGGCCCGGCGCTTGCTGTCCAGATCGCCACGCCCCCGTCCTTACTCGACCCGGCCCGCACTTCCTCATTTGAGGAAAAGCTGATCGATGGCGCTCTGTACGAAACACTAGTCGCCTATGACCCGGAGCAGCATCTCTGCAAGGGACTCCTGGCGGATAGATGGGACGTCTCCCAGGGGGGTGGCGTCTATACCTTCTACTTGCGCAAAGGCATCTACTTCCACGATGGAACCCAGATAACAGCGCAGGATGTCAAGGCCAGTTGGGAGAGGGTGCTGGACCCTGGCGTGGGCAACTGTGGCTACCTGCTGGAGAACGTGGCCGGAAGCGATGAGGTGGCTAACGGCAGCGCCAAGGATGTCAGCGGCCTGGTGGTGGTCGATCCGTACACATTGAGGGTTGTCTTGAAAGAACCGGACTGGACTTTTCCCGCTGTTGCCAGCAGCCCCAGCCTGGCGATCATCAGCCAAAAGGCCATTGCCAGGTATGGCCCGGCCTACGGCAAAACAGCAACAACCGTGGACGGAACAGGCCCATTCCGCCTGGCTGCCTGGAGCCCGGGCAAGGTGGTGCTGCAGCGCAACACGAGGTATGCCGGGGTCCGGCCCCAGTTGAAAACCGTGACTTTTCTGGTGGTTGACAGACCGCAGGAGATCACCAAGCTTTTTGGGGCCGGAAAGCTGGATGTCCTGGCAGAGGCTCCGTCCCAGATCTTGTCCTCGCTATCTGCCCAGGACCAGAAAGATTTCACCATCTTTAAAAAGCCGGTGCTGAATTTCTATTTCCTGGGGTTTAACCTGAAGCGGCCACCCTTTGATAACAATGAGATGCGCCGGGCGGTCAGCATGGCTGTAGACAGGAGCGCGATTGCCCGTCAGTTGCTGGGAGATGGCGCAAGAGCATTAAACGGGTTTATTCCGCCGGAACTGACCGTACAGGCGCAGCCGGAGAGCGATCAGGTCAAGCAGGACAGCGGCCAGGCCCTGCAAGCTATGGCCGAAGCGGGGCATCCCTATGGACTGGGCCTGCCGCAGTTGTCTTATGCATATAACGACAGCCCCGGGCACGATTACCTGGCACACCTTTTGCAAAACCAGTTGGACAAGGTAGGGGTCGACCTGCAGTTGAAAAAGATCCCCTGGCAGAACTACGAGGCCTCGATCCGGTCGGGATCCTACTCGCTTTTCCGGCTGGGCTGGGAGGCTGACTACCCTGACCCGATGAACCTCCTCTACTTCAATTTTGACAGCGCGGAAAAATTGCGCGGTAATTTGACCGGATACGACAACCCCGGGTTTGACGCACTGCTGCAGCAGGCTCGAGGCGAGCAAGACCCCGACCGCCGCCAGGAGATCTACCAAAAAGCGGAAGAGAAGCTGCTGGCAGACGCCCCGATAATCCCCCTGTTCCAGCAGGTGGCGCTCTTTGGGTTGAGAAAGGGGATTGTCGGTTTTGACGTGGATCTTCTGGGCCGGGTCGATTTCGATCAATTGAAGAAGAAATAGATCAGGCGGCGTTGGGGATCGCCCCTCTTGTGTTGCGGTGTTGCGGTTGCAGACAACTGCCCAAAGTATTAGAATGGTAGGCGGGAGGGAGTGATAGCATCATGCCGACTTACGAATTTATCTGCAAGAGTTGCAACAACCGTTTTTCTTTGTTTACCACGGTATCGGGGCGCGAAAAGGCATTCTGCCCCAGGTGCGAGAGCCGGGACCTACAGCAGATTTTCAAGGGGGTCCGGTTTGCCAAGGGAAGCGCCTATTCAGATATTGGACTAAGCAGCATTCCTTCAGGCGGCAGCGGATGTTCGGGCGGCAGTTGCGGCGGCTGTTCCGGATGCGGGTAAAATGTATTCAACTAGAGGCGCGCCCAGAGGGCACCCGGCTCTATCCCACCGCTTCAAAGAAACGGGAGCATTAGAGCGGGTAGCCCTCGGTAAAAGAGGTCAGATTGACAAGGGATACGGTTCCCCTTATAATGTGTTTGCACTAGACAAAGCTACCCCTTTTCAATGATTTACTAACAGATTTATGATAAACCAATATGCGGAAGTGCTGGAATTGGCAGACAGGCATGTTTGAGGGGCATGTGTTCGAAAGAACGTGCGGGTTCAAGTCCCGCCTTCCGCACCATAAAAAATAAAGGTGGGCGTATTGCCTGCCTTTTTACGTCTGATATGAACGAGACCCCCACTGAATCACCGAGCGAAGCGAGTTCGCTCGCGCCCACTATTTACGTCCAGGCGCATATGCGAAGTCTTTTCGCGTGAGGGGGCAGGATACTAACCCGGGTTGGTAGAAACTATAAGCAAGCATTTTCTTTTCGATCCAACAGCAGTCACATGACCGGCTTCAGGTGGAGCACTGCGGTGAATCGCTGAAGTCCTGTGGGAGGAGGGGAACCGCGGAGCAATAAGAGCCCTGGATCAGAAGGTTTAAGAAAAAATTTTAAGGAGGGTTTTCCGGAGTGGATATTAAAGATGTCAAAACAATTTGTGTGGTCGGAGCAGGCAACATGGGGCATCAAATCGCCCTGCAATGTGCCCTGTATGGGTATGAGACCTATTGTACGGACGTTTCTCAGGAGATGATCAATAAGGCCCAGGCCTTTGCAGAGAAATACCTGCCGGAGCGGGTCGCCAAGGGCAAGCTGACTGCGGAGCAAACCGCGCAGGCAAAAGCACATCTGCACTTTGTCAGCCAGTTAAGCGAAGCGGCCAAGAATGCCGATTTCGTGATCGAGGCGGTGGTTGAGAAGGTTGATGTGAAACGCGAGCTCTTTGCCGAGTTGGATAAACTGTGCCCGCCCCATGCCATCCTGGCCAGCAATAGCTCTAACATCGTCAGCTCCCAGTTTGCTGATGTGACCAGCCGGCCGGAAAAAGTCTGCAACATGCACTTTTTTAACCCGGCCCTGGTGATGAAGGTTGTCGAGGTAGTGAAGGGGCCGCACACTTCAGAAGAGACGGTGCAGATCACCATCGATCTCACCAAGGCGATTGGAAAAACGCCGGTTGTGATCACCAAAGAGATCTACGGTTTTGTGGTCAATCGTATTTTGGGGGCGATTACCGGGGAGGCTTTCCATCTGGCTGAAGAGGGTTATGCCACTCCCCAGGACATCGACATAGCTGTCGAGGGCGCCTTGGGCCACCCGATGGGACCCTTCAGGCTGATGGACCTCACCGGGCTTGACCTGGCTTACACCATCCGGACGGAGCGTTACAAGGCGTCCGGCGATCCGAAAGACAAACCGCCGAAGATCCTTGAAGAGAAGTTCAAGGCGGGTGAGTATGGGCGGAAAACGGGCAAGGGATTTTATACCTATTAGAGTTCACCTTGCTCGTAAAGGGTTCAGGGGGGTGTCTTTGTGCCGCCCCCCTGCTGTTGTGGGGCATAGCGCTACTTGTCGCCCGCCGAGTCTTGGTGGCAGTTAGCCATCGGACAAAATTTATCTAAATTTAAGGTTTTCTTCAAACAAGTGAGTTATTATATAATTAGATGATAGGTAGCGACATCAAACAGCGGAAGCATGCTCCTTCGGGGTGCAATACAGGTTGTTCCTGATTTGGTCGGTCGACTGCGGTAAGACTCTATCATACAAAATAAAAATTGTGTGGTATGGATAATATGAATAATTATAGGGACGATGGTAGCTTTTATTATGCAAGAAGAATAAAACGGAGAAAAAAAAGATTGCTGTTAAATAGGATCAGATTTGTTCTGATCTTAATTGCATTACTATTGACAGCATTCTTTTTGCATGACCTAGTATCAGCGGCTAAAAACTTGCCCCAGCAAATTAAAAACTCCTCTCAACAAGCCAAGGCTTCTCCCCAACAAACCAAAAATTCACCTCAACAGATCAAAGAGTCCGAAAACCTCGATCAACTAAAAGCAGAAATAGCGAATTATCTACAAAACTATAAGGGGCAATATGGAGTGTACTACTATGATCTTACAACCGGCCAGGAGTTTGGGATAAATGATGAAGATCAATTTACCTCCGCCAGTTGTGAGAAAGTACCGATGAATCTCTATCTGTATCAACAGATCCAGTCAGGCGCCGTTAATCCCCAGGCACTCTGACATACATACAAGCGGACTACGAAGACGGCACGGGATCTATCCAGTATCAGAGGGTTGGCACTAAGTATACCATTGATGAGCTTTCCAAGCTCTCCATTGTTGAAAGCGATAATGTTGCAACCAACATGCTGATCAGGCTTTTAGGCATGCAAAATATAAAGAATTATATGCGACAGGTAGGCGGCCAGGTAGTGGTCGATGACCAAAATGTATCTTCACCAAGGGATATGGGTCTTTATATGAAATTAGTGTATGAGTTCTATGAAAACGGTGGAACATTCGGGAACGAACTCATGAATGATTTGTTAAACACCGAGCTTTATAATGATAGGCTGCCGGCCCTGCTTCCTAAATCTGTCAAGGTAGCGCATAAAATAGGCAACGAGGTGGGTGTCATCAATGATGTTGGCATAGTTTTTGCCGATCGGCCGTATATTGTTGCTGTGATGTCACAGGGCGTCAATGAAGAAGAGGCGCCCGCCGTAATCGCGAATATATCAAAAATGATCTATGATGCGGTGAACCAACAATAGGTAACCGCTCAGGTGCTTAACGTCACTTGGTCACCCTTCAACTAGTTTTTGGCTTCAGTGGGGGCTTGTCTTTCCCCCACTGAAGCTTAGAAATAGTTAACTAGAGGCGTAGCCGCTCTTATCGCACCGCTTCAGAGAAGCGGGGGCATTAGAGCGGGTAGTCATCGTGGTAAAAGAAGTTTTGTTGCGGGAATATCACAGTATCCAAGATCCTTCGTAAGGCCGGTTCTCTCATTCTGACTCCTGGCTCCTGAGTAGTTACAAAAACATCCATGATAGTATGCAAGTCTTTCATCTGACATCCGGCTGGCGCCGAGGGATTGCTTGAAGTAACATCTGGGTGTCCTGGTCATATAATGGAACAATGGAAGCGAGGCGCCAACAATTTCACCGGCCTCGATTGGATGAAATCAAAGAATGAGGAGGAATTTAAGATGGAGGCGGAAGCAAAAGGCGTGGAAGCAAAGGGTGCCTGGTTTGGGGGATATTGGATATTCTTTATCTTTCTGATCCTGATCCTGTTGCTGTTCATCAATTAAGGGGGAGCCAAAGAGGCTGCCGACACTTCAAGTCGGCAGCCTCTTTGGTTTTAGCAGCGTTATTCTCTTCAGCTCACAACAGGAGTCCAGGATCTCCCCGATGGCTACTGGATGGAAACGATCCTGCCGTTCGGATACCACTGCACGTTCTTGTTGAACATCTGGCTGATTGCCCTGAGCGGAACCATCATCCGCCCGTTGACGATCTGGGCCGGCACGTCGAGACTATAAGATGTGCCATTAAGGGAAGCCTGCTGAGCATTGTTGTTGAAGACGATCTGGCTGGACCCGTTATTGATGGTGACCGTGCCGTTGGAGTAACTAATACCATTGTCGGATATTCCTAAGGCATTGGCTACCGCGCGGACCGGGATCATGGTGCGTCCGTTGATGATGGTCGGCTGCACATCGAAATTGATCTGGCTGCCGTTGTTGAACACGTTGACGTTGTTGTTGCCCTGCTGCTGGATGATCTGCCCCAGTTGCGAATAGGCCCAGCCGGAATCTCCAGCAGAGTTTTCAGAAGCCTCAATCTTGATAATCCGTTTCATGACGGTTTCGGCCTGGCCCCACTTGTTGTTGTTAATGTCATTGATCAACTTTTGCTCCAGGCTGCTCAACTGGGATTCAGAAGTATTCTGCGTCTCCAGTTGTTGTATCTGCTGCATGATTTGCATGGCCTGCCCCGTTTGGCCGTTGGTGATGTCAGTTTCCATTTGCTGTTCCAACTGGGCAATCTGTGCGCTGTTGCTGCCGGACGTGGACGTAATTGAGGAACTTCCGATGGTAAAGTAGGCCGAGGTCACGTTGCTCTAGCCGGCGGAGCTGTAGTTGACGGCCTCGACCGTCTCCGACTGGTAGACGGTGAAGGCCCCGGTGTAGGCGATGCGGGTGCTGCTGGTCTCCGGGCTCGACCCGTCGGTGGTGTAGTAGGCGGTGCCGTAAATGTTGCCGATGGTCACGGTCTGGTCGGTGGTGTAGCTGCCGCCGTCCGGAGAGATGACCGGCGTCTCAAGTGTCGAGGAGCCTCCGATGGTAAAGTCGGCCGAGGTCACGTTGCTCCAGCCGGCGGAGCTGTAGTTGACGGCCTGATCGTCTCCGACTGGTACACGGTGAAGGCCCCGGTGTAGGCGATGCGGGTGCTGCTGGTCTCCGGGTTCGACCCGTCGGTGGTGTAGTAGGCGGTGCCGTAAATGTTGCCGATGGTCACGGTCTGGGCGGTGGTGTAGCTGCCGCCGTCAGGAGAGATGACCGGCGTCTCAAGTGTCGAGGAGCCTCCGATGGTAGAAGTCGGCCGAGGTCACGTTGCTCCAGCCTGTCATCGAGTCTATAATCGACGGCCTCGACCGTCTCCGACTGGTACACGGTGAAGGCCCCGGTGTAGGCGATGCGGGTGCTGCTGGTCTCCGGGTTCGACCCGTCGGTGGTGTAGTAGGCGGTGTCCCCACTGGCGATATTGTAGATGGTCACAGTCTGGGCCGAGGTATAGGTACCGCCGGCGGGGTTGATGCTTGGCTGCAGAGTGGCAGCCGATGCTATTCCGGCTTGCAACAGCAGCAAAGACACGAGAGTTGCCACAATAACGAACAGGGCAAGCCATTTGGAGCGTTTTCCAATTTTCATTTTTCTCCCTCCAGTCATTTTGTTTCAAACGAAGCGAAGTTAAAAGCGGGATCTCGCTGCTCCCGGGGTGGAACCGCCGGCTGTCTTAAGGCGCCCGCACCCACCCGCCTGCTTTTCGGATGTATCTTGCTCAAGATGTGTTCAGGCGTAATAATTCAATAACTAAGGTGACTGACACTATAAAATAGTTTAAAATCTTAGTGGAACCCTCCTTTCAATCAAAATACTTTTCATCCAGCACGTTCCTTTTTTGGTTTCAATATAAGATACGACGCTTCGATTTTTTTTGAGGGGGTGTGTCTCCACCCTCTAAAATCTGGCTGGTCATGCGTATATAGAAGTAGAACATGTGGCTTAAAAAAGCATGCGACAGATACGATTGACCAGCACCTGCGGGGTATTCTGATGGATTCCGGTACCTACCAGGACCTGCTGAACACGTTAGTCAAAATCAGGAACGGAAACCGGCCTGCCCGGGAGAAGCTGGTCGAAGAGTATAAGCCCTTTGTGCTGAAGACGGCAAACCAGTTCTGCAGGCGAGCGCTTGAATGGGGCCGGGACGACGAACTCAGCATCGGCCTGATCGCCTTCAATTCCGCAATTGATACCTTCGATGCGGATAAGCAGGTTCCGTTTCTGCCATATTGCAGGATTGTCATCGTGAACCGGCTCAAGGACTATGTTCGCAAGGAATCGAAGTATTGGAACCAGGGCACGCTCGATGATGAGGCTCTCTCGTTAGAGAGCCGGACGGCCTGGGATCATTACGTCAACAGGACGATAGAAGAAGAGCGCCAGGAGGAACTGGAACGGTTCGAGGAGGTCTTGTGCCGCTTATTCTATCAGCTTCGAAGACCTCGTGGAGGTCTCACCAAGGCATCGTGATTACCGGCTGACCCTGTTCAGGGTAGCCAGCCGGCTGGTACAGACAGATAGCCTGATGGCATACCTGATCAGCAAAAAACAACTACCGCTGGGCGAACTGGAAAAGAGTAGTGGTGTAAACCGCAAAACACTGGAGCGGGGGAGGAAATTTATTATTGCCAGCGCCCTCATCCTTAGCAAGCCCGATGAATTTGTCTACCTGCGTTCATACATCAACTTCGGACTGTGAAGAAAAAGAGAAAGAAAAAGAGGGGAACGATGATGTGGTTCGGGAAGCGGGGGCTGGTCGCCAAAATCAGCGACGGCTACTGCATAATCCTTACCGGCAAGGGGACCTATGAGAGGATTCCAATGCCCCCTCAAGGGGCCAGGGTGGGGGCGGAAGTGTCCTACCGTGCCGCCAGCTTCTCTGCTTTAGACCTCACGGCTTTAAGGCCAACAGCCGCGGCTTTAAGGCCCGTGATGCTGGTCGCCTCACTCTTAGTCCTGTTTGTCTGCTACTCTCTGTTTCGCCAGGCGAGCCTGCCGGTGGCCGTGGCCTATGTTTCCCTGGATATCAACCCCAGCCTGGAATTATCCGTAGACAAAAACTTGGATGTGATCGGCGTGAAATACTTCAACGATGATGCGACCAACCTTTTAAAGCAAGAGAATCTGAAGGGAAAAACCCTCGATGATGCCCTGGCGACAGTTGTCAACCAAGCAATCGCCCAGAATTACATCAAACACGGTCAGGATAATCTGATCGTGTCGACCGTGACCCCGTCTGGAGCCGGGGCGCCTCCCGTCGATCAGCAAGCGATTCAGCAGTTCCTGGAAAAGTCCATCAATAAGAGTGGCCTTACCGGAGATGTCAGAATATACTCGGCAACCGGTGAATTCCGTACCGAGGCTGAGAATATGGGGCTGAGCCCGGGCAAGTACCTGATCTACGAGCAACTGGTCGCCACCGGGAATAAGGTCAGCATCGACGATATACGCAACAACAGCATTCGTACGCTAGTTGATACATATAAGATCAGCCTGCTGCCGAATTATAAAAATATCAGGATCCAGAAACAGAAAAGGCGCGGAACCGGAGATTTTAGTCGACGACAACGGCACGGCCGTTTCGATTGCAGACTTTTTTAAAGCCCAGAATAAGGGGGAAAGCCTTAATAACGGCCAAGCTACGCATCCGCCAAAGGTCAAAGCCGATAACGGTCAGGGTGTGCAGCTAAAAAGAGTAACTAGAAAAAATCAAAAAGGCGTGCAGTCAAAAAGAAACCTTACTGGAAAAAACCAGAATAATAAACAAAATGTGCGTGGAACCGGTGAAGTCAAAGTCAAGAGGAAAGGTCGCAGCATGCCCGGTTCGCCAGTCGGTATCACCACTAGCGGTGAGTATTTATGGAACTTCTGAGATTTGAGTTCGGGGGAGGTTCACACCTATCTCTTTCCCCAGGTGTTGATGATCCGGTCCCAGAACTTCTGGTCTTCAAAACCCAGCCTCCAGATTGCTATCCCTGCGAGTTTATATTTCTTCACCAGGTCTAATTTGGTCTTAAGAGTGGCATCATTCTCAAACCAGACCACTCTGGATGTCCCGTTCTCACCGGGATAGGTGTAGTTCGGCTCCTGATATTTCTCGCTCCAATTGACCTGGTAGCCCTTAGTGGCAACTTGCTGATTGATCTCCTTGGTCGGCCTGGAAAAGCCGCTCCCTGCCTCTCCTGTCGGCCAGTCATAGCCGTAGGTGGCGACGCCCAGGCAGATCTGCTCCGGCTTGAACCCCTGCTTGATCGCCGTGGTGATGTTCTGCTCCACCCAGGAAAAGGGCGCCACGGGGCCGGGGGGGCTATCCGCCTCGCTGTGGTCGTAGGTCATGATGGTGACCCTGGTCAGGTAAGGAGACAGCGCCCCATAGTCATAGACGCCGGCCATCTCCTCCGGCACCCCCACGTGCGGCAGCACCGCCATGTGTGTCTCTTTCTTCAGATTGCTCATCTGGGTGTAGATCTTTTTAACGAAGACGGTCAGCCGGTCGCGGTCAACGGAGAAGTCTTTATGTACGGAATCCGGGATAAACTCGAAATCGATGTCGACCCCATTATAGTCGTTGGCCTTGACTTCTTGGGTCAGGTTAGAGATTGCCCGGTCTTCTGCCGCCGGGTCGCGCAGGATGGCGTCCTGGCTGGGCACCAGGTTTACCAGCGGAATTACCCTGACACCGTTCTGCCGGGCCACTGCCAGCGCCTGGGTATTGACTTCCTTGTCCAGGGAGCCGTCGGGCCTGACATGATACCAGAGCGGGGAGATCTCGTTCAACACATCGCTATGGGCACGCAGGGATGGAAAAGAATCGTCAGACTCGCCCGGATTGTTGAGGTAGTACGCGTCCACCTGCTTCCGCAGCCCCCTACCGCAACCACTGGCGGAAACTATGAAAAACAGGCAGATCAACAAGGCGCAATATCTTCTCAGCATGTCTTGCCCTCCTAAAGCCAGCCGACTAAAAGCGGACTATTTGGCTTTAGGATTTGCGGGCGCGGGCAAATTATGCACTTCGGCCATAAGTTCCTTATTGGTTGGCTGACATGCTTCATCCAGGCAGCTACTTGAAGATCACGGCGCCGGACAGTATTTTATTGCCAACGGGTATGGTATACTTGTCTGCGGGCAAAATTCGGCATCAGGGGGATTGTTATGAGCGATATCCGTGTCCGCTTTGCACCGAGCCCGACGGGCAGCCTGCACATTGGCGGCGCCCGGACGGCTTTGTTCAACTGGTTCTTTGCCCGACATAACGATGGCGCCTTTGTCCTGCGGATTGAGGATACAGACCTTGAGCGCTCCACCGGCGAAGCGGCCCGGGGCATTGTCTCAGCCCTCAGGTGGTTGGGCCTGGACTGGGATGAGGGCCCGGAGACCGGGGGAACCTACGGACCCTACTTCCAGTCTCAGCGCCTGAGGTTCTATGCGGAAGCAGCCAACAAGCTGCTGGAGCAGGGCCAGGCCTATTACTGCTATTGCACCCAGGAGGAACTGGTGGAGCGGCGGCAGGAGGCCATGAGGGCTGGCAAGGCGCCGCGTTATGACGGGCGGTGCCGCCTCCTGGCGCAGGAGGAGCGGACCAGGCTGGAGCAGGCGGGGCGACGGCCCGCCCTGCGCTTTCACATCCCCCCGGCTGGCGCCACCGTGGTCTCGGACGCGATCAGGGGGGAGGTGGCGTTTTCTCACGAAGTGCTTGACGACTTCATCATCATGAAATCGAACGGGCTTCCGGCTTACAACTTCGCTTGCGTGGTCGATGACGCCTCCATGAAGATCAGCCACGTACTGCGGGCGGAGGAGCACCTTTCCAACACGCCGCGCCAGATCCTGATCTACCAGGCGCTAGGCGAGCCGTTACCCGTTTTTGCGCACCTGCCGATGATCCTGGCGCCGGACCGCAGCAAGCTGAGCAAGCGACACGGCGCCACGTCAGTGCAAGAGTTCAGCGAACAGGGTTTTCTCCCCGAGGCGCTGCTGAACTATCTGGCCCTGCTGGGCTGGTCGCCCGAGGGGGAGGAGGAGATCATGCCCCTGTCGGAAATGGTACGCCAGTTCTCTCTCGAGCGAGTGGGAAAAACAGCCGCCATCTATGACACCAAGAAGCTGACCTGGATGAATGGCCACTACCTGAGCGAGATTGATCTTGACAGCGTGGTGGAGCAGGCAATTCCTTTCCTGCACCAGAAGAGGCTGGTTCCGGAGGAGGTCGCGCCGGAACAGCGGCGAATACATCACGAGAGTTGTGGAGATCGTCCGCACCCGGGTCAAGACCCTGACCGAAGTTGCGGAGGCTTCCGATTACTTCTTCAGCGACGATTTCACCTATGAGGAGAAAGGGCAGCGCAAGCACTTTTTCAAGCCCGGAGTAGACAAGCTGCTGGAAGCGGCCGGGCGGCGGCTGGAACCCCTGGATCCATTTGATGCCCAGGTGCTGGAGGATGCCTACCGCGATCCTGAGCGCCGAACTCGGCGTCAGCGCCGGAGAGATTATTCACCCGACGCGGTTGGCCTTGTCCGGACGGACGATGGGCCCCGGGTTGTTTGAGCTGATGGCGGTCCTAGGGAAAAGAAAAACGCTGCAGCGCCTGGAACGGGCGATACAGTTCATCCGGCAGGAATCCTGAGGCCTGGGGTCTCTTCACCCGGTCCTTCTTTCCCGCATAATATGAGGCATGGGGACACATCCTCCTTGCAGAGGAATGTCCCCATGGGAGTGCCCTCGATGAAAAGCCCTAACGAACGGGGGAGGTGAGGAGATGACCAGCATTTGCAGCAATATCGCCGGCGTGGTGACGAGATGGGTGGAGCGGAACGCTCCATACGCGATCAATGCCATGGCCACCCTTACCTACAAGGCCGTGCGGACCGGCTGTGATCTGACCAGGAAAGCCGCGGTGGTGGCGGATGACCTTATCAATACAGCATTGAGCCGGATCAGCGCCCGTCTTTGATCAGATGACAAACTCTGACCTCTGACTTGACAGGAGACGGGATCTGACTATAATTTAAGTGTGAACAAACTGCGGGATGGTGTAATGGTAGCACGGGTGACTCTGGATCACTCAGCCTAGGTTCGAGTCCTAGTCCCGCAGCCATAAGCGGCGCTATCGTCTAGCGGCCTAGGACACCGCCCTCTCAAGGCGGAGACACGAGTTCGAGTCTCGTTAGCGCTACCATCCGTAAGCGAACTTCTACCTGATTCGGTAGGAGTTATTATTTTTAGATCAACTTCAACTTCATCATCGAAAACAATTACCCGGTCCACAAAAGTCCTGAATAGGTTTTTGAGTGTTTCGGGATCGTGGATATCGTTCGCAGCCTTCTCTGCCCTGTCTAACATGTCATCCACTTCACCGAAGGCAAATTTAATGGATTCTCTGCTTCCCAGTTTCGCCAATTTACCTTTCAACACATCTTTCTGTTCTCCTAACTCATTCTAATCTGTCTGCCATGTCCCTGGTGGCTCGCCCATCTTCTATGAATTTGATAATATTATTTATTTTGTTTTGAACAACAAATAGCTCTTGATTGATATGATATTTTTGTTTCTTCAATTCATCTGGGCGCTTCTTCAAGTAGGCTTGAAACATTTCTCTTATTCTTGTTTTTGACTCATCGCTAAATATTTCTTGGTTGATAATGATAGTACAGCTTGTTCAATGGTGTCCTTGCGAATTGTTTTGCAGTCGCATTCTTTTGAACGATCTCTCAAGCCGCACTCATAATATGAATATCTTTTTTTGCTTGCACCCCTTCCGCGCTGCCCAATTAAAGCACCACCGCATTTACCGCAGAGTATCATACCAGACAACAGATATACTTCCTTGGCGGTGGTTTCTACCCCTTTCACAATGCTGTTTCATCTTATCTAATTTAGCTTGCACTCTATCAAACACCTCCATTGAGATTAATGCAGTAAAAGCATTTGGAATCTTAATTGTATCTGTTCGCTCAGTTCTATGGTCTTGCCTAGACCCTTTGCAATATATGAAAGTACCTGTATATTTTTCGTTTCTCAAAATATCATGTAAAACGTTTTTACTGAAGGGCCTACCACGATATGCGATCATGGCTTCACTGGTTTCTGCAATTATCTTGTAATATGAATAACCATTGTCGTATAGGTCAAAAACTTTCTGTATAATAGGGCCTTCAATTTTATGGATATCGTATGCCTTAAACTTTGTTCCGTTGCTTTCTTGCTCAACAACTCTCAAACCCAGTGGGGGTATTCCGCCGGTGTGCCAACCCCGGAGCGCATTTTCGGTGAGACCTTTCATCGTCTCCCGGGCGAGATTTGCGGAATAGTATTGTGCTAAATTTTCTAGTATACCTTCGGTTAGTTCGCCTTCAGGGCTAGCATCTATGTGCTGCGAGGCATACTCTACCCGGACGCCGCACTTCTTTCGCAGTTCCCTCTTATATATCGCAGAATCGGCTTTATCCCTGGCAAAGCGATCTACTTTGTCAGTAACCACAACGTCAAAAGACTTGCGTTTTGCGTCTGCGAACATTTGTTGAAATTCAGGCCGCTGATCCGTCTTTCCTGTCAGGGCCTCGTCGGTGTAAATCTTGGAGAGGACATAACCCTTATTTTTTATATAGTCTTTGCAGAGACGCACCTGGGCATCGATAGACAGATCACGTTGATTATCGCTTGAGTAACGAGCATAGATAGCTGCTTTGTCCAATTATTATCACCTCAAAGTTTCGGCTATATTTCGATAAAAGCATCATCAACTCCTTCCGATCTTGCCTGCTGCCTGACCCTCTTCATGGTGGGCCAAGGAGCGCCATCGTAAACCTAGGGGCGAAAGGTTCAAATCCTTTCACCCCGACCATTATATTTTTTAGAAGGCTTGCGAGAGTAAGAGTTCAGGGATCAATACAAACAAACGTACAGAGGGGCTAGCAACCCATAAGGTTCCCTAAAAACCCCGTAAAATCCGGTAGTGTTGGGATCGAAATTTTCAAGAGTCCAATGAGAGTCCAATAGCTTTGAAAGTAACGAGCAGGCGATGAGCCTGCTGTTTTTATATGCCATCCGGTTTGGGGGATCACGCACGCGGGCGACGATCTCTTATATGAAAGCCTGTTTCGGTTAAAATGTGAGTGAGAAACCAATTCCTTCACCTCCGCCGCCGGTCGCCAGCCGGGTTTTTTGTTTTACATGCCGAAGCTGTTTCGTGCCCACACCTCAAAGCCCGCCTTACTAATCCTGATCGTCCGTCCGCCCAGCCGCATACAGGGGAATCCCTTGCGCCGGGTCAGTTGTATGCCCGGGCCTCGCCAATTTGTAAGAGTGCGGCAAGCTCCTTGACGCCGAAGAAGTCCGGCATATCGTCAAGGGATAGGGATTTAATCTCTCTGATCGCCATTGTCGATCACCTCAATGGGGTGGCCGTCCTGTAAAAGAGCAGTCAGGTATCCTCATCCACGCCAGGGCCTGCGCCAGCCAGGATAAACAATGGGCACCAGCCTCAGTTCTACTTGGCCGATATGCGCCGGGTGTATTTCCGCTATGCGCCCCAGCTTTGTCCGGAACCACCCGGCGCTCCCGCTCAATCGAAAGTCTCAGCATGGCTCTTTCCCTCCTCTTGACTGCTTTCTGCTATCAGCTTATACTAAAGATGCACTATAGGTCAAAGAAATGAGGCTTTCTATCGTAAAGCATAGTAAAGCCTTTTTTTTGGGGGGTTCACTATGAAAAGCAGTTCTCTTTCCATTGTGGGGGTTTATTACCAGGGGAGTGTAATTAAGCAGCACATGTGCCTGAACGGGGAAGGATACCCGGACGGAGGAGAAGTGTAGAGTACTTCATATTTTAGAGTTGGCGACGACAAGCGTAAACGAATACTGTTTTCCGATAAAGAACGGGCATACTGGAAGGTTAACGATGATAACAGCGATAACCCATGGTACGGTGATGCAGTTGTGGTGACGGATATTACCCCGCAAATTGGGGAGGCGGGATTTCAAATTAACGCGGCAGAGGTTAGTGGATTGGCATCCGAGTTTTCAAGGCTGAAAACACTAGAGGATATTAACGATTTTGCGGGGAAATACGGCCTGCTCCGTTTCGCGATACCTTGACAACACTTTCCCTTGGTCACTCGTCTAATTACGGATGGCATTGCAATGCCGTTGGTTGAACCTATCTCATTATGGCGGAAACATATTAAAAATATCCGGCGCCTCATGAACAATCTTTACCAAAGTATTGAAATACCGAAGAAAGAACAGGGCATGAGCTGATAACTGGCCTATTAAGCTTCGGTATAGAAAGGTTTACTCCTGGGGTGATGGCATCGATGAGGGTAAAATTGAATGGTCAGATGGAAAATATGTGCGGGGATCGATTATGTAGGTAATGGCCCCCCGGATGCAGAGGATTTGGCCATGTATGTTCTTTTAAATGAACTAAAGAAAAACCTTCAGGGTGGCATCAATATAGGATTCTTCAATGTCGTTAAGGCAAAAGACGCGGGACCTGTTGGATACCGCTTCACTGAGAGATTGGAGACGCCTTTTTTGCTGGCCGCTATCTATTATGATCTGTGGGAGATGATAGCCCAGCAGAGAAAGGTCGAACACTGCTTATATTGTGGCGATGTAATAGAAAAGCATGGACCGGGCGCGTTCTGTCCTGGCGGTCCCTGCAAAGCAAAATATCATCTGAGGAACCCTGAAAATAAAATACAAACGCTCCTTAATAGCGGTATGACGCCTGAAGAGATATTGCGGGATAAGCCAACCAAGGAAGCGGAAAAGATACTCAGGAAAGTTCTAAGGCAGCAGGAGAAGCAAAAATAGCGGGGACAGCCTTCCGCCATCCCCGCTCCCGCATCTCGTATTTTTACCACAATTAATTTTTTATCGTCCCCTGCACCCGTTCCCGCTTACATCCCGGGGCGCGAAGCTTGACCCCAATTTTACCCCAATTGGGGTGAGATTTAAACATGGTTTTTGATGAGGGTGGATAAGGTTTCCATTCCCTTGAAACCTTGCTGTTAAGCCATTTTGATACTTGATGAGACAGGCTAAAACATGTACCCCGGCAACTCTTTTGATCACGCTGATCGTGTTGTTGAAAGTAAAGCCTTTTGCTTTTAGCTTTACTGTAACGGATAAATTTTAGGTACTTGATTTGGCGATTGATCGGCTGAAAGCGAGTTTTGCCCAATACTCCACCCTGGTTCGGTAGTTTCTGTGTAATAGAAATAGTAGATATCCATATTTAATGTGTAGTATGTTACGGTTCTGCCTATCAGATAAGGGGATGCTGCCTGGGTAAAAGCCAATCCCGCAAACAGCATGATTTGCCTGCAGGAATGACAAGACAGCAACCGGATAACCCAACTGGTGTAATATACTCGCCAACAATACAGATTTGTGATACAGTGGCCTCCGTATGCAATTGCCTGCGGCGGGTATTCTGTATTATCGTTGACTTGGATGTACGGTAATGATTGGACAAATCCGGTAATAAATCCTGCTTGATTAAACCAGTCGTATCCTTGGCTTTGTGCAGCTTGACTGAGTTCACATGCTACGCTGCTGATGTACTGAACAGAGGCGCTATCATTAACGAGGGCATTTATGTCTCCTTGAAGTGTTCCGGCGGATGGTGAGAAAATGATTTTTCCAAAAGCTAGGGTGCATTAGTTTTACGGGCCCTGGTTATTTGCTTCATTCTGCACCAGATCAAAAGGTACGCTGATGGCCCAGGTGAATTGTTTCCCTTCGTATGCCCAGGTATAGGTATGGGTTAGGCAGTTCTCATTAAAGGTTAGGGGGTTAAGCGTGATAGTAGTTGGTTGTGTTGGTGTCGATGGAGTACTGGGTTGAACCGTGGCTGTCGTGTTGATATTGAACATGGCCGATGCTACGCCGCTCCATTCTGTCGGGTTCATTATATTGGACACTACCGACTCCGACTGATACACGGTGAACGGTCCGGTGTAGCCGGTGCGGGTGCTGCTGGTCTCCGGGTTCGACCCATCGGTGGTGTACCAAGTGGTACCACTCAAGAAATCACCGATGGTCACTGTCTGGGCGGTGGTGAATATTCCGCCATCCGGTGTTATGGTTGGCTCCGGCACCGTGGTTGTTGCTGGCGTGTTATTTGTGCTATTTGGCGTGTTATTTACCTGAGAAGGGGGCCAAGTCGAAAAGCCAGGAATCGTTATTGGCATTGTCTGACTGGGTTGACTTTTCCCCCAAATGAATTCACGGCAGTAACATAGACATTATAGGTTCCAGAACTACCCATATTGCCGGCAAAATCTCCAGTATAAGTATTAGTATGTGTACTCGTATCAAAACCAAAACTACTATTTTGAGCGAATAAGCATTGGATGTAGATATTATAGCTATTTGCATTGTTTACCTGATTCCATGATATGGTAACATTATATCCATTCGCGGTACTCTGTATAGGAACAATACTTACAACTTGTAGCCCTGTCGGTGCTGCAGGGACCTGATACCTGGTTGTTTTGAGTACCCTGGCCGCCGCTACCTTCCGTTGTCACCTGCTGCGTACCATTTGCCGTAATCGTTACCTGCTGTGTGTTAGCATCCCACTTGGCAGTTGGCGTTCAGCGACATCGCCACCCAGGCAATCGGCAGACAAGTGCGGCCATTGGTGATCTCGGGGGCGGTGTCCATGGTGACCGAGGCGCCGCCGACGGTCATGCTCTTTACTGCCGATGGTCATCACCACCAGGGTGCCGTTGTTGGTGATCACGACCTGGCCGTTGTTGTAGCTTTATGCTAGAAACCGGAATTCCGAGCGCCTCAGGCAACGTCTGTATCGGCAGGAAGGTCCGGCTGTCCTTGATGTATGGAGCGACATCCATGGTCTCGAACTGCCCGTTCAGGGTGTAGCTGGTGCTGCCCGGTTGTGAACACGGCGCTACCATTGGAGGTAGTTGTCGGCTCCACTGTGGTTGGCGTAGGGGCCCTGTGTTGTGGTAGTTGATTGTGTACCGATATTAAACGTGGCCGATGCTACGCTGCTCCAGCCCCCCCCATGAGGTGTAGTTGACAACCTGGCATCTCCGACTGGCTGACGGTGAACGGCCCTGTAGATCGGCGCGTGCTGCTGGTCTCCGGGTTGGAAACCATCAGTGGTGAAATAGGTGTTTTCGCTGAAACCGTCTGAGCTTATTGTTACAATTTGTGGTCCGGAAAATGTCCCGCCATCCGGTGTTAGGATCGGCTCGGACGGAGGGGTCCCAATTGTAAGTCCCGCCACCTGATCGGCCAGGGCAGACCCCTGGCATTGCTATCGCTGCCGACATTAGTAGAACCAAAGTAGTAATTAAACATAAAATCTTTTTCACGTTCTAATCACCCCCCCCCCATTTGTGTTCCCTATTCTATGATAGTTAAGATATTCCTGCTGAAGAATACTTTCCATAGTATCCAATACAAACGCGCAGGCTTTAAAACAATTCCCTCACAACCAGCAGGATAAGGCACGCCTGCAACAACTCTTCGGCCTGCTGCTGTTCTTTTATCCGGCGCTGCTCCTGTTCTTTCTGTTCCCGCTCCTGTTGTTCCCGGCGCTGCTGCTCCCGTTGCTGCCGTGCCTGCTCCGCTTTATATCTCATCTGCTCAAGCCTGGCCTGCAATGCCCTATGCTCACGCTCCCGGCGCTCCTGCTCTGCTGCCCTGGCCTGCTCCTGGCGCTCCCATTCTTCCTGCTCACGCTCAAGCCTGGCTTGCTCCTGTTCACGCTCCAAGCCATCGAGAGTACTTTCCCGGCGGCTAAAAGTAAGGGAACCCTGCTTCCACCTATCCGGCTCCAGCA
>CAVYEE010000034.1:0-73286 GCA_963767365.1 uncultured Peptococcaceae bacterium | reverse complement strand
GCAAGCCGTGCTGTTTGGAGTTAAATTCACCAAAGCCCACCTGTTACAAACAGAGGTCTGATGCAGGAAGTCAGAAGCAGGGAAAGGTCTCCGAAGTTAGGAGACCTTTTCGCGCATTCGCAGAAAAACCCGCTTAGCGGCATTGATGGTCTGGTCCACGTCCTCCCGCGTATGGGCCAGGGAAACGAAAAGGGCCTCAAACTGGGACGGCGCCAGGTAGATTCCTTCTTCAAGCATTAACTGGAAATACCGGGCGAACTGCTCCTGGTCTGATTTCAAAGCGCTGTCAAGGTCAGTCACGCTCTCGCTGCAGAAGAACAGGGACATCAAGGACCCGATGCGATTGAGGGTGGCGTCGATTCCCGCCTCCCGGGCGGCTTGCGCCAGGCCCAGCCCCAGATGCTCGCTCTTTTCCTCCAGTTGCTGATAGACGCCCGGTTTTTTGAGCAGGTTCAGGGTGATGATCCCCGCCTCCATGGCCACCGGGTTGCCCGAGAGAGTGCCTGCCTGGTAGACAGGCCCATCGGGGGCGACCAATCCCATGATTTCCGCCCTGCCGCCATAGGCGCCCACCGGCAGGCCCCCGCCGATGATCTTCCCCAGGCAGGTCAGGTCCGGCATGATGCCGTAATAACCCTGGGCGCCGCTCAAACCTAAGCGAAATCCGGTAATCACCTCGTCAAAAATCAACAGGCAGCCGGCCTCCCTGGTCAGTTGAGCGCAGGCCTTCAAGAAATCCCGGGCCTGGCAGCACCACTCCCATGTTGGCGGCGACCGGTTCGACGATGACAGCCGCTATCTCACTCCCCCATTGCTGCAGGGCTGCCCTCACCGCGGCCAGGTCATTATAGGGCAGCACTATGGTCAGGCTGCTCAACTCGGGTGGAACTCCGGGGCTCGAGGGCACCCCCAGGGTCAGGGCTCCGGAGCCGGCCTGCACCAGGAAGGAGTCTGCGTGTCCATGGTAGCACCCGGCAAACTTGACGACCTTCTGCCGTCCGGTAAAGGCGCGGGCGAGCCTGAGGGCGCTCATGGCGGCCTCGGTGCCGGAACTGACAAACCGGACTTTTTCCACCGATGGCAGGGCCTCCGTGATCAGTCCGGCCAACACCACCTCCTGCTCGGTGGGAGCGCCGAAGCTGGTTCCCCCGGCAATCGCTTTGGCCAAGGCCTTCAGTGACCGCCGGGTGTGCATGACCCAGGATCAGGGGCCCCAGGAGCACACGTAATCGATATACTCGTTGCCATCGACATCGTAGATCCGCGAGCCCTGTCCTTTTTTGATAAACAACGGGCTGCCCCCCACCGCCCGGAAGGCCCGCACCGGGCTGTCCACACCGCCGGGCAGCAGCCGGCAGGCCTGTTCGTATAACTCTCTCGAACGCTTATAATCCCGCATGTCAAACGTCCTCCATACTTTCCACGTTATATAAACCCCGGTGCTCAACTTAAATAGAGCTAAGCATCAGTGTTCATTGCTGGACGTGAAAACCCCATTTAATTCCTCGTCAGGAAAGTTGACACCGATCTTGAATGTCCTCAGGGCCGGCAGGCTGATGATCTCATCAATGCCGGTCCGCTGCCTGATCTCGCCAATCAGGCGGGACAACTGCTCCTCCGAGCCGGCGATCAGGGTGAACCAGAGATTGTAGTCATGCTCCCGGAGGTAGTTATGGGTCACACCGGGATAGGCATTGATGATGGCAGCCACCTCCTCCACCCGGCCCGGGGGCACCCGGCCTGCGCAGAGGGTGCTGGTATAGCCCAGGCTTTTCAGGTCAAAGACCGGGCCCAGTTTCCTGACAATCCCTTTGGCGCAGAGCCAGCGGAGCGCCTTCAGGATGCTGCCCTGGGTAACACCCAGCTCCTCGGCCAGGGCCTGGTAGGGCTTTGGAACCAGCGGCAGGCCTGACTGCAGGCGGATGACCACCTGCTCGGCCAGGGGGCGGATCTTCTTTTCCTGCTCATCCTTGTAGAGGCAGAGCGGGTCCTCCCCCATGAAGTTGCCTCCTGTTTCGGCATAGGAGCGCGCCCGGCAGCCGCCGCAGAGGCCGCGATAGGCGCAGATGCCGCAGTAGCCCT
Organism: uncultured Peptococcaceae bacterium; assembly: GCA_963767365.1. Lineage (GTDB taxonomy): Bacteria > Bacillota > DSM-12270 > Thermacetogeniales > Thermacetogeniaceae > Palsa-1188. The sequence goes on along the minus strand of CAVYEE010000034.1, from coordinate 71,204 downwards.
CGTACTGCTCCGTCCGGAGCTTCAGAAAGACCTCGTTATGCCTCCAGATCTCGTCGAAAGGCTCCCGCCGGACGTTGCCGACCTTTAAATCCATGTACGGGCAGGGGTAGACATCGCCCTGGGGACCGATGATGCAGTAGGAGATCCCTGCCAGGCAGCCCCGCTGGAAACGGGAAGGCAATCGCCGCTGCCGGGCCACCCTGAGGAACTGGGGGGCACAGGTGGGTTTGATCTCGATCGGCAGCCGGGTCTGGCGTTCGAGCAAACGGGCCAGCAGGTCTTCAGACAGCTCCGGTTCGATTGTTTCCTCGTGTCCCCTGCCCCGTCCGGTGGGAACAAAGAAAAAGACGTGGTGCCCCCGCGCCCCCACCCGGACAGCCAGGTCGTTCAAGGCCTCGATCTCCTGGTAGTTCCACGGGAACACCGTGGTATGCAACTGAAAGGGCAGGCCCGCCGCCCGGCAGTTGGCAGCGCCGTCCAGGGCGGCCTGCCACGAACCGGCCACCCCCCGGAAGCGGTCGTGCCTTTCAGGGTCTGTGCTGTCCAGGCTGATCCCCACCACGGCAGTACCGGCTTCCTTTAACCTGGCTACGGTTTCCGGGGTCAGCAGCGTCCCGTTGGTGCCGCAGACCGGCCGGAGCCCCAGGGAACTGGCATAGGCGATCAGTTCAAAAATATCCGGCCGCAGCAGCGGTTCCCCGCCGCTGAAGACCAGTGATCCGGAACCCGGCCTGCTTTACCCCTCGCAGGAGCTGGCGTCCTTCTTCAAAGTCGAGTTCCCTTGGCGCCGTCTCCCCGGCATCGCGGTAGCAGTGACCGCACTTGAGATTGCAGGCGTTGGTTGTATTCCATGAGACCAGCATCTTGTCACCCCATTCTCGAGTTGAGCTCGATCGATGCGACTATCATTACCTTGCCCATCTGAACCTCTAATTCGAGAAAACTGATTTTTCTGCTTCTGATCGCTGTCTCGAACCTCTAGCCTCGAATCTCGAGAGCCAGGAGGCTACATCCTTGGCGTGATAGGTAATGATCAGGTCGGCCCCGGCTCTCTTGATCCCCGTCATGATCTCCATGACGATCTGCTTCTCATCCACCCAGCCCTGCGCTGCTGCAGCCTTGACCAGGGAGTACTCGCCGCTGACGTTATAGGCAACCACCGGGCAGAGCACCATGTCGCGGACCTCCCGGACCAGGTCGAGGTAGGGCAGGGCCGGTTTCACCATGACCATGTCCGCCCCCTCATCCAGGTCCGCCAGCACCTCCTGCAGCGCCTCCCTCCTGTTGGGCGGATTCATCTGGTAGGTGCGGCGGTCTCCGAAAGCAGGCGCCGAGTCTGCAGCCTCCCGGAAGGGCCCGTAAAATGCCGAAGCGAACTTGGCCGCATAGGCGAGGATGGCCACCTCGGAATAACCGTTATAATCGAGCTTTTCCCTGATCGCCCGCACCCTGCCGTCCATCATATCCGAGGGGGCGACGATATCGGCGCCGGCCCTGGCGTGAGAGAGCGCCGTCTGGGCCAACAGCGGCAAGGTTTCATCATTGTCGATCCGCCCGTCCCTGACCACGCCGCAATGACCGTGGCTCATGTACTCGCACAGGCAGACATCGGTGATCACCACCAGATCGGGGAAGCGCTCTTTCAGCAGGCGCACCGACTTTTGGACTACTTCCTGATCGTCATAGGCCGAGCTTGCAGCCTCATCCTTGGTCTCCGGGATGCCGAACAGCAAGACTGCCTGGATTCCCAGCCGGCAGGCGGCGTCAACCTCTTCCACCAGCACATCCGGGGAGAGACGATAGACACCGGGCATGGAGGCGACCGGGTCCCGGCGTCCGGCGCCATCCTGTAGAAATAAAGGATAAATCAGATCCTGAACCGACAACCTGGTCTCCTGGAGCATGTCCCGTAAGGGCTTGCTCCTCCGCAGGCGCCTCAACCGTGTTTCTGGAAACATCATTCATCCCTCCATAATAATTCAAATGCCGGAAGCCCTTCTCAAATTGTCGCTACGTGCACATTTCGAACCTCTTACCTCGACATCTGTAATGATGGCCTCCAGCAGGCCATCGATTGTATACTCCTCTGCCACCAGGTCAACCCGGATCCCTGCGCGCGGTGGCGGTGGCCGCGGTTACCGGCCCGATGCAAACCGTCCGGCCCCGGGCGAGAAGCCCCTCCAGTTCTTCCTCGTTGAAAAGGCTCTTAAAGTTCCTGACCGTCGAGGAACTGGTGAAAGTGAGGTAGTCCACCCGGCCCTGCGCCAGGGCCTCCTGCAGCAAACGCTTGTATCTGGCTCCGCCGGGCATCGTCCGGTAAGCCGGCGCCACTTCCACCCGGATCCCGCCGGCCCGCAATCCCTCGGGCAAAACGTTCCTGGCCTCCGCGGCCCTGGGCAGCAGCGCCCTGCTTCCGGGGCTGATTGCCTTCAGCAGCCCGTCCAGGAGCGCTTCCGCCCTGTATTCCGCCGGTGTGAAGGCGACATTCAGGCCATACCCGGCCAGCGCCCGGGCGGTGCCGGGCCCGATGGCCGCCAGGCTGCCTCGGATCGAGCGGATATCGAGGCCGCGCTCATGCATCCTTTTCATGAAAAAGACAACGCCGTTGGCGCTGGTGAAGATCACCCACTGAAAACTATCAATATTGTCCAGGGCACGGTCCAGCGGAGCCGGATCCAGGGGCGGAACAAGCTCCAGCACCGGCAGGCACAGGGGCTCCCCACCCAGGACGATGATCCTCCGGGCGAGGTCATGAGCCTGATGGAGCGCCCTGGTGATCAGGATGCGCTGACCGAACAGCGGCATTTTCTCCCGCCAACAGAGCTGCTGACGCAGTTCTACCACTCTTCCCGCGACCAACACTGAGGGAGGGCCGATCCCGGCCTCCCTTGCCTGCTCCTGCAGGCTATCCAGGGTTCCCGCCACTGTCCGCTGACCGGCCCTGGTCCCCCAGTGGATCAGTGCGGCCGGGGTATCCGGGCTCCATCCCTGCGCCAGCAGGTCGCGCCTGATTGCCTCCAGGTTTTCGTACCCCATGAGAAAGACGGCCGTTCCTCCGCTGGCCGTGGAGTCCGGAGAGGACGCTCTCTTCACTACCCTTGCGCCTGTGCCCGGTGACGATGCTGAGGGACGAGGAGTAATCGCGGTGGGTTACCGGTATGCCCGCATAAGCAGGCACGGCAACGGCAGCAGTGACTCCCGGCACCACCTCGTAGTCGATGCCTGAAGCCGCCAGGTGCGCCGCCTCCTCGCCGCCGCGGCCAAACACGAAGGGGTCACCGCCCTTCAGGCGGCAAACGGTTTTTCCCTGCAGCGCCCGGTCCGACAAGACCCGGTTGATCTGTTCCTGGGTCAGGGTGTGCTGGTCGGTCTCCTTGCCCACGTAGACCAGTTCGGCATCAGGGCGGCAAAAGGTGAGCAGGTATTCGCCGACCAGGCGGTCGTAAACCACCACGTCGGCCTGCTCCAGGCACCACAACCCCTTCATGGTCAGCAGCGAGGGGTCGCCGGGGCCGGCGCCGACCAGGTACACGGTACCCTTTTTATCTGACACCGTTCAAAATCTCCTTTGCGCCCTGGCTGAGCAGCCTGTTCGCCAGGTCGATGCCGGCCTGGAAGGCATCATGGCGCCATGCCTCGCAGGCGCCCTGCAAATGGGCTTCAACCTGGCCGCTGAGCCATCTCTGACCGTCTACCCGGATGACGATGCCCTGCAGCCTGAGCACATTCTCATCGACCAGGGCCAGCGCTCCCACCGGGACCTGGCACCCGCCGCCCAGGCCGGACAGAAAAGCCCGCTCGGCGGTGACGGCAAGGCGGGCTGACCGGTCTTCCAAGGCCTCGCCGCACAACTGCCTCGTCAAGTCGTCGTTATTCCGGATTTCCACGGCCAGCGCCCCCTGGCCGGGCGCCGGTAGGGATATTTCCGGCGCAATGGGGAAGTAATCACCTGTCTTGCCATCCCATGCGCTCAAGACCCGCAGCCGCCAGAGCCAGGGCATCGACCTGTCCCTGATCCAGCTTGCGCAGTCGGGTATCCAGGTTGCCCCTGATGTCGACGATCTCTAATGCCGGGTACAACCGGCGGATCTGGGCGGCGCGACGCAAGCTGCTCGTCCCGATAGTCGCCCCGGGGCGCAAATCATCCAGGCCCTGTTTTTCCTTGGCTACCAGGGCATCCAGGGGATTGGCACGCTCAGGCACCGCCCCTACCGTGAGTCCCTCAGGCAGGACGGTGGGCAGGTCCTTCATGCTATGCACGGCCAGGTCGATCTCCCCGCCGAGGAGAGCGGCTTCAAGCTCCCTGGTGAACAGGCCCTTCTCTCCGATCTGCGGCAGCTTCGGCAGGGGTGTTTCGGGATGCAGATCGCCTCTGGTCGAGACAATCCTCTCTTCAATCTCTATTTCCGGAAACCTGGCCCTGATTTTCTGAATCACCCAGGCGGTCTGGCGGCGCGCCAGCAGGCTCCCCCGGGTGCCCACCCGCAGGACCCTCATCTACCCGTCTCCCTGGCAGACCTGGCCCAGCTCAATTCCTCTTCGGCGCCCTGGCACCGGTCGCCCAAAACTACATCTGAAGGCAGATCAAAAAGTTTTTCCAGCATCATGCTGTACAGGTGCCCCTCATGCCCGCCGGCATACTCCTTCAGGCGCACGATCGGGGTATGCAGAAACTTGTTCAACAGGGAGTTGGCCAGGCTGCGGATCAGCTTCTCCTGTTTGGGGTCCAGTTTTCCCAGGCGCTGCAAGTAGATCTCCAGCTCCTCCTCCTTCAAACTTTCCGCCCTTTGCTGCAGCGCCCTGATGGTGGGAATGACGGAGAGGCTGCTCAGCCATTTCAGGAACTCCTCCACCGCCTCTTTGACGATCTCCTCAGCCGCCCGGGCAGCCTTCCTGCGCTCATCCGCCTGTTCCAGCACGACCTGCTCCAGGTCGTCGATGTCATAGAGGAAGACGCCGGGAATGCGGCCGGCGTCAGGTTCGATGTCCCTGGGCACGGCGATATCGACGAAGAACAGCGGCCTGCCGCTCCCTCGCCTCTATGGCCTGGCGCACCTTTTCCGCAGTGATCACGAAGTGGGCTGCTGCAGTGCAACTGATCACTATATCCGCCCTTGGCAACTGGGAGAAAAGCTGGTCGTAGCGAATCGCCTCTCCCCCGTAGGCCCCGGCCAGGGCCTCCGCCTGGTGGAAGGAGCGGTTGGAGACCAGGACGGTGCTGACCCCGTTGCACACCAGGTGCTTCAGGGTCAACTCGCCCATCTCTCCCGCCCCGATAATCATCACGGTGCGTCCCTGGAGATCGCCCAGGGTCTGCCTGATCAGTTCCACGGCGGCGTAGCTGATGGAGACCGGGTGCTGGTCGATGCCGGTGACGGTGCGCACCCTCTTCCCCACCCGGATCGCCTCCTGGAACAGGGTATTGATGATATTGTTTCCCGTCCGCAAACGGCAGGCGGTATCGTAGGCATCCCGAACCTGGCCGAGGATCTCCGTCTCGCCCAGGATCATGGAGTCGAGGCCGGCAGCCACCCGGAACAGGTGGTTGATCACCTCGTAGCAGGTCCACCTCTGAAAATACTGACGGCCAGCCTCCTGGTCAAGCCCGGCCTTGCGGCACAAGAAGTCGCTGACTGCCGCCAGGCTTTCCTCGATCTGGCTGACTGCGGCGTAGATCTCCGTCCGGTTGCAGGTGGAGATCACCGCAAAACCCTTGAGCACGGTAAGCTGTTTGAGCTCCCCGGCCACGGCATCCAGCTTCGCCTTGCCAAAGGCGAGTTTTTCTCTCAACTCGACCGGCGCCGTGTGGTGATTGATTCCGACAGCAATGAGGTACAAGCCGTCTCCACCTGCTTCCTGGCAATCTCAGTCTTTCCTGCCTTAAGCAACGCCAGCAACTCCGGGGTCACGATCCCGTCCCAACACTGCCGGCGTTTGTCCTCGTCCGGCTCGTGTTCCAGGAGGCGACGGCGCATCTCGCCCAGCAGGGCGGTGATCTCCTCGAAGGCCGGGCCAAATTGCTTTTCCAGGTCTTCCCGGATGCGCCTGGCCAGCATCGGGCTGTCGCCACCGGTGCTGACGCTGATGCACAGGCGCCCGCGCCGAAGTACTGAAGGCACAAAAAAATCGCAGGGCCCGGGATTGTCCACCACATTGACGGGAATTCCCCGCTTCCGGCAGAGTTGGGCGATCCGGCTGTTCAACCTGGAATCATCGGCAGCAGCTATTACCAGGTACTTGCCCTTGCAGATCGCCGGCCCGAAACCTTCGTTTATTATAGCAGAAATCTCCTCGACTGGCTGCCTCTTTTAACTCCGCTGTCAATTCCGGGCTGACGACCGTCACCGCCGCCCCGCACTCCAGCAACCCGCCGATCTTGCGCTCGGCCACGACCCCCCCGCCCACTACCAGGCATGACCGTCCTTCAAGATTTAAATAAACCGGATAAAGAACAGGCATTTTAGTCGTTTACCCCCGTTCTGTCCGCCAGTTCGTTGATCCGGGCTCGTTTCTTCTTTCGGAAGACGATCCTGGCGACAATGATGCCCGCTTCATAGAGGATCAACATCGGCGAGGCCACGATCAGCTGGTGAGGGGGTCGGGAGACGGCGTGAGGATGGCGGCGATAATAAATATCCCGACAATGGAGTACTTGCGGTACTGCACCAGCAGTTCCGGCGTGAGGATACCGATCTTGGCCAGGAAATAGACGAGCAGCGGATATTCAAACAGCAAGCCAAAGGGAATCAGCAGGTGCTCGGTGAAGGACAGATAATTGCTGATCGTGATCAGTCCTGTAAACTCGGAGGACATCTCTGATCAGAAAGGCCAGCAAAAAACGCAGCACGGTGAAATAGGCAAACACGACCCCGCCCAGGAAAAGCACGATGGAGATGGGAACCAGCCTGGCAATATACTTTCTCTCTTTCGGGTACAGGGCTGGAACCAGGAAGCGCCAGAACTGCCACAGCAAGATGGGGGATGCCGCCATCGCGCCGAAAACCAGGGCGATATGCAGCTTGAAAAAGATCCCTTCGGTCACTCCCGTATAGATCAGTTTGATGTGCAGATCGGTAACCGGTTTGAGGACAATGTCAAGAAACTTGTCGACGTAGGCAAATGCCGCCACGCTGGTCACCAGGATGGCGATCACGCAAACCATGATCACCTTGCGCAGTTCTTCAAGATGATTCAGCAGGGACATCTTCTGGGGAGCAGGATCGCCCTGATCGTCCTGAGACATAGATCGGCCCTCCCTGCGCCTTTAAAAATTGCGCTTCTCAACAAAATCGGTCAGTGAGGCCAGCATGCGCCGTTCCTTGAGATCGGGCAAGGGCACAAGCTGCTGTCTCGCCTTCTGAAGGTAACGATTGCACATCCTTCTGGCCTTGTCCAGGGAGCCAGACTGCTTGACCAGCATCAGTCCGGCCTCCCAGTCAGCTTCCTCTTTATCCTGCTTGAAGATCAATCCGGCAAGCTGCGGCCCCAACCTCTGGTCATGCAAGGCATAGATCACCGGCAGGGTAAAGATGCCCTGCCTGAAGTCGTTCCCGACCGGCTTGCCAAAGACATCCTCACTGCTTTCGAAATCCAGAATATCGTCAGTGATCTGAAAAGCCATCCCCAGGTAATATCCATACTGCTGCACATGCCTCGCCGAGGCGCGATCCGCCCCGCCGTCCAGAGCTCCGATCAGGCAGCAGGCCGAGATCAGCAGGGCCGTCTTTCTTTTGATCCTGCGCAGGTAAGTGCGCACGCTCTGGTCGGTCCTGCCGGCGGATTCTATCTGCTCGATCTCCCCATGGCACATGCTCATGGAGACTTCTGCCAGGACCCGGCAGATCTGCTCATTACCGTACCTGGCAATGATCGCCAGCGCCTGCGCCAGGAGGTAGCTTCCGGTGCAGAGGGCTGCCATATCCCCCCACTCGGCTCGCACTGTAGGCAGCTTCCTGCGCAAGTCTGCCTCATCGATCACGTCGTCATGAACCAGGGACGCCATATGGATCAGCTCTATGGCAGCAGCCAAAGGCACGAGCCGGTCCAGTGATCCGTCAAACAGCCTTCCGGACAGCAACACGAAGGCAGGCCGCAGTCTTTTCCCGCCTGCCGCCACCAGGTGGCTGGAGGCTTCGCCTAAAAGAGTGCCCGAATCCAGGGCATACCTGCTCAGTTCCACCTCCACGCCCGCCAGATCACTGTATATATCTTTTAACAACTCCGGTGCGATCATTATTACCCACCATTTCGGAAGTCGGATGTCACTTTTAAGTACTCCTGCCTCTGACTTTTTGCTTCTACACCCGTTATAGCCTCTTGATGCCATGAACTCGTCATCTCAGGGGGGCTGGCTGAATTCCAGCCAAATCCAGAACCCTCTTGACAAAGTAATCGACCAGGTCGTCCGATGCTGCCTGGCCCGAAATAGAAGGCCGGCATCGGTGGCACGATGTCAACGCCGATCTCGGCAAGGGCCAGCATGTTTCTGAGGTGAATCGGGCTGAGCGGCGTCTCCCTGGGCGCCAGGATCAGACGCCGCCTCTCTTTGATGGTGACATCGGCCGCCCGTTCGATCAGGTTACGCGAGCTGCCGGCGGCAATCCCCGCCAGGGTCGCCATGCTGCAGGGCACCACGAACATGCCCCTTGTCCGGAAGGAGCCGCTCGCCAGGCAGCATCCGATATCCTGCCAATCGTAACAGGACAGCCCCTCCTCATCCGGCCTGTAACCGCAATAACTCCTGATGCGCTCCTGGTCATCCCGGAGGTCGCCGGTCAGGTCCCAACCCAACTCATCCTTGGCCACCCGCCTTCCTGGCCCGGAGATCACCAGGCAGAGCGGCTCTCCATAAATTCTGAGGGTTTCGATCAGCCTTTTGGCGTAGACAGACCCGGTTGCCCCGGTTATTGCCACTACCCATGGAAACGGATGTTGGAGCTTCTTGCCAAATCTTCTGATTTATCGTTGACTCCGACATCTGCCGCTTCTCTGCCGTCTACGGTACGCCCGGTTTTCTCTTCTGAGCTTACACTGAACCCCTGACTTCTTTAAAAACCGTATTCCGGCCACCGGGAGGTGACCAGATCCTTCACCTCCGGGGACATCTCGATCTCATCCGGCCATTCCCGGAGGTAACCCTCGCCGGGCCATTTCCTGGTGGCGTCGATCCCCACCTTGGAACCATAGGCCGGATAAGGGGAGGCGTGGTCGAGGACCTCCACCGGCCCCTCCACAAACATGAAGTCCCTCTTGGGGTCGACATTATTGTAGACCCGCCACCACACCTCTGCCATATCGTGCACGTTGACGTGAGAGTCCACGACGATGACCATCTTGGTAAACATCATCTGCCCCATGCCCCAGATGGCGCACATGACTTTTTTCGCCTGGCCGGGATACTGCTTGTCGATGGCGACGACGGCGCAGTTGTGAAAAACACCTTCCAGAGGCAGGTTGTAATCCACCACCTCCGGAAGGGTCAACCTGATCAATGGCAGGAAGATCCGCTCGGTGGCCTTGGCTATAAAGCAGTCTTCCATGGGCGGCTTGCCGACCACCGTAGCCGGGTAGATGGCGTCCTTCCGGTGCGTGATGCATTGCACGTGAAAGACCGGATACCAGTCAGCCAGGGAATAATAGCCTGTATGATCGCCGAAGGGGCCCTCCAGGCGTTTTTCGTCCAGGTCGACGTACCCTTCCAGGATGATCTCCGCCCCGGCCGGCACCTCCAGGTCGACCGTCAGGCACTTGACCATTTCCACCGGCTGCTGGCGAAGAAAACCGGCGAACAGCATCTCGTCGATGCCCGGGGGCAGCGGAGCGGTGGCCGCATAGGTAATGGCCGGGTCGCCTCCCAGGGCCACGGCCACTTCCATGCGCTTGCCCAGGAGGCGGTGTTTCCGGTGGTTTTCTGCGCCATCATGATGTCGATGCCAGTGCATCCCGGTAGTCCTGGAATCGAACACCTGCAAGCGGTACATCCCGGTATTGCGCAAACCGGTCTCCGGGTTTTTGGTAAAGATCAGCGGCAGGGTCAGGTAGCGACCGCCGTCACCCGGCCAGCACTGCAAGATCGGAAAGATGTCCAGGGAGGCGTCGTCGTCGTGATGCACAACCTCCTGGCAGGGCGCCCCACGCACCAGTTTGGGCGCCCAGGAACCCATCTCCGCCAGGCGCGGCAGCATCTTGACCTTCTCCCAGAGGGTGTCGGGCAGTTCCTTCATGTTCATCAACTGTTCGATCCTGGCGGCTATCTCATTGATATCCTGTACCCCCAGGGCGAGGGACATTCTTTCCTGGCTTCCAAAAGCATTGATCAGAACGGGATAATCCGAGCCCTTGACTCTTTCAAAAAGCAGGGCCGGGCCGCCCTGCTTGCTGATCCGGTCTGTAATTTCGGTTATTTCCAGGACCGGATCGACCAGGGCGTGCACCCTGTGCAGCAGTCCCCGGCTTTCCAGCGCTCCAATAAACTCCCTGAGATCACGGTAGGCCAACTCGATCACCCGCTCAATCTAGATGTGAGATGTGACTGATCTCGCTTCTCACCTGGTTGCTCACTATCCACGTAGAACAGTGTAGCGCAATTAGCGGAAATTGCTACTGCTTCGGCGTTGCCACGATACGTACGCGCCCCGATACAGCCGGTTGTCGCCAGCATGATGGCGCTTCGACTGAATGCACAATGCCACATCGGTTGCTGTATCGGAATCTGAAGCCAGGACAAGATAGACGCCATCAGTCTCCCGGGCAAACTCACCCAATTCATTCTTGCCGCCTGCAGACGGCAAGCTTCCAGGCAATCAAGCGCCCGGTCCAGAAAGGGCGTATAGACACCGGCGCCCAGGCCGGCTTCCTTAAAGCCATAGGCAATCCCGAACTCATGGCCAAACCGGCGCAGGAACGGCGGCTCACCCGGCGGCGATCCGGCGAATAGCCCCCCCAGCTCACAGCATTCTGCAAAAAACAGTCCGTATTGTTTGCCCAGGATCTCCAGCAGGCCGGTGTGATCCTGGGCAGACTCCCCTGCTCGTAGAGGTGGCGCATCATCGAGCCCTCATTCACCTCTCTGATCAGCCGGGAGAACCTCTCCAGCAAGTGGAGGCAGTCTGTCTGGCAAAGGAGGAAAAATAAGTGGGCGTAAAGGTAGTCTCCTTCCAGGATGACCAACTGCCGGTCACGTCCCTGGATCTGTCGCGGCAGGCTGTGCAGGGTCATGGCCAGGTGGATGAACACCATAAACAAGGCGGGGAGAATAGCGCCACCGGCATCGCTGAACAGGCGTGCGCTCAAGAGAACAAGCGCCGGAGGCGATACCGGATCGACGCCGAACTGCGGCAGGTATCGGTTCAAGAGCGCTGACGGCATCAGCACTGAGCCAGGTCTTGAGCTTCGCAAAAACGGTTTCCAGTTCTTCTTGGATACAATGGACGCTGAGCGGGTACTCCCCCACCATGGAGTGCTCCCTCCCTAGAGTACAGGCGTTCGCACCCGCGCCCCGGGTGCGCTTAACAATATTCTTGCCTCTATTATTACCTCTGTCTGTCCAAAAAAAGAGGTTCTTGAATGTTCATCAGAACCTCTCCTTAATCATCACTCTATATGCCATTATTCACAGTCTGAAAACGACCGCCGTTACGCTACCGGCAACCTGAAGTTACGCCGCCCCGACCTTCTGCAAAACCCCCACCGGGTCGACAAACAGCTTCTTGAAGCCGAGAGCTTGGGGATCAAGCCCCATCGCCAGTCCGATCAGTTGGGTAAAGAACGGGATCGGCATCCGGTACCGGAGGCCGTACTTCTTCTCCACCGTGACCTGGCGCATGTCCAGGTTCTGCTGGCACAACGGGCAGGCAGTCACGATGCAGTCCGCCCCAGAATCCTTGGCAACTTTAAGGATGTCGTTGCACAGCTTGGTGCAGACATCCTCCTGCGTCATCGCCGAGGAGGCGCCGCAGCACTCGGTCTTGTATGGCCAGGGCAGCGGCTCGGCGCCGATAGCGCTCATCAGGTTGTCCATGGACATAGGGTTTTCAGGGTTGTCGAAGAAATCGACCACTTTGGGCGGCTTGACGAACAGGCATCCGTAATAGCAGGCCACCTTCAAGCCGGTAAGCGGGCGCCTGACCCTCTTCCTGATCTCCGTTATGGTCTCGGGGTTGGAGAAGATGTCGAGAAAGCTCCGCAGCCTGACCTTCCCGGTGTAGGGCGTTTCCAGCATGGAGTTGATCTTGCCAAGCAACTCCTTGTTTTTTCCTATATCATACTCCACCTGCGCAAACCTGGCGTGGCAGGCAGCGCATGGCGCCACCATCTCCGTCACCCCGGGGATCGTCTCTGCCTTGGCCAGCACCCGTGCCGGAAGGGCAAGTGACAGCAGGTGGTCGGTCATGTGGGCGGCAGAAGCCCCGCAGCAGTTCCAGTCGGGAACTTCGACCAGCTCGATCCCCAGCGCATAGGCTACGGCGTGAATGGACATGCCATACTCCATGCCGGTGGATTCCAGCGAGCAACCCGGATAAAAGGCATACTTGGACATCTATTTCCCCTCCCGCTTGGTCTTCTCGAATATTTTCTTAACTTCCTTGGCCCCCTTGATCTTGTGGGGAGCCGGCGGATAGGCGATTTGCCTTTTAACATCGTAGGAAGGGCAAACTGCATATCTTTCGTGAAGTTTCCCGATTTCAGGTTGTTCATCATCAGCATGCCGGCATCGAAGAGCCGCCCCCAGGACCGAACCGTCCACAGGAAGGCGCCGTTGAAGGTGATCACCTTCTTGGCATGCTCCGTATAGCCGTGCCGGATCGCTTCCTGGCGCAAGACGTCCATCACGCGGGCGACGTCGATGTCGCGGATACACCTGGTGGTGCAGGTGTTGCAGCCCATGCAGATCCAGATGGTCTTAGACTTGAGGACATCTTCCGTCATCCCCAGCATCAGCATCCGGATAATCTGGTTCGGCAGGTAGTCCATGGCGAAGCTGCCGGGGCAGCCTCCTGAACACTTGGCGCATTGATAGCACTGGCGAATATCGGACCCGCTCTCCTCGATGACCTCATCCACGAAGGACCGATTTTTCTCCAGGACTTCAGATAAATTCAATTCTCCCATGGCGACCCCCTCTTAACATTCATCAGTTTCGATAAAAACTATTCTCCCTTTTTGGAATAATTCCTCTTTGGCTTGAAATAAAAAGTTGCGTATCCTGAAAACAAATGAGCCTTACAACATTTTTGCAAGGCTCAAGCTACCCCTTTGATATTTTCTTGTATAGGCGGTTTAAAATAAATATCCCTCCTAAAGGTTTACCGCCGCTTTCTGGCTGGGCTCCATGATCCCCCGCTTGATCTCGTTGGCTGTCATGTATTCGGCACGAAATTTGTCGACCAGGTACTTGCATGCATCCCAGGGGTCGACTTTTTCTCCGCATGTGAAGACGTCAACTGCGGCATAGCCTAGTTCCGGCCAGGTATGGATCGCCAGATGGGACTCCGAAATCACCACCACACCACTTACCCCTTGAGGGCTGAACTTGTGGAAGACGCATTCCCTGATCTCGGCCCCTGCCGCCAGCGCTGCATCTTTCATGTACTGCTGCACCTGCTCCAGGTCATCCAGGGCCTCGAATGCGCAACCGTACAATTCAGCTAATACGTGACGCCCCAAAGAGTTTAGCCTTGTCATTAATAGTCTCAACCTCCTTCGATATTCGTTATTTCAGCGAGATAAACGTAAAAAAAGGAGCTTAACCGGTGCCTAATTACATTTCTCGGCACCCTGTTCCAATCCTATTAAATTTTAGCACTCCGTTAACAATTGTCAATATTATTTTTTGCCTTGAAATCGGCAACCTGATTGGTCAAAACGCCTATTCCCCCGATCTCCACGCTGACAACATCACCCACCTGCATAGCGCCGATGCCGGCCGGCGTACCTGTCAGAATCACGTCCCCGGGATTGAGGGTCATGACCTCGGAGATGAAGCTGATCAGCCGCTCCACCGGAAAGATCATCTCCTTCGTTGACGAATCCTGACGAGTTTCCCCGTTTAGAGTCAGTTTTATACTTAGATTGGCAGGATCTAGTCCGGTTTCCAGGCAGGGGCCCACCGGGCAGAAGGTGTCGAAGGACTTGGCCCGCGTCCATTGTCCGTCGCGCCGCTGCAGGTCCCGGGCAGTGACATCATTAGCGCAGGTATAACCCAGGATTCCGGCCCTGGCTCCGGACTCGCCGGCATTTTTCAGCCTTTTCCCAATTACCACCGCCAGTTCGGCCTCGTAATCCACCTGTTTGCTGCTGTCCGGATAGATGATCCGCTGCCGGTGACCAATCGGGCCGACGGAGGTTTTAAAAACAGGAGCGGCTCTTCCGGTAAGGGCGACCCCACCTCCTTGGCATGGTCACGGTAGTTCAGCCCAACACACACGATCTTGCCGGGGTTGCAGGGCGGAAGCAGCTCCAGCCCCTCCAGCGGGAACGAGACTCCCTCCGGACTCCAGTCGCCATAAGGGCTGCCCTGCAGCAACTGTACCTCTGTCCCTGAAACTACCCCCCAGGCATCCCCCTGCAAGTAATGAAAACGCACCAACCTCATTCCATCGTTCCTCCAGATTCTTCGATTAACATAAAAAAACGGGGCGCCTCTCTCCCCCGTTATTTTCAGATGGTCAGGGTGGCGGGACTTGAACCCACGACCTCTAGCACCCCAAGCTAGCGCTCTACCAAGCTGAGCTACACCCTGCATGTTAGAGTGTATTCGTTTTAGCAACCAAAGTCAACTCGAACTCGAGTTCATACCCGAAACCTCGAGAAGTACCGGCACAACTCAGATCTGCTCCAGGATCACCCTGTGGTCCACCAGGGCCAGCTCCTTGATGCGCGCCTTGATCATCTTGCGCTGGCCAAAGATGTTCTCCAGCACCAGGCCATCCTCGTTAGACAGCACGCTGTCCACGTTCTCCATGAAGAGTTCATCCTTGCCGTCCTTGTGCAGATAAGCATGCGCTTCGCACACCGGTAACACCCCCTTATAAAATAAACCACGAACTCCCGCCAGCTTCTGCCAGACCGAGAACCTCCGTGGCTCCCTGATTATTATATATCTTTCGTCTTGAATTGCGCAATTCCTGCTGTTAAAAATATCCGATGTCCAGCACCACTCAATATTGTTTATTGCCTTCATGTGACTGCGGAACACATAATGCATACCATGATCGCCTAATTTCGATCATTTAGTGCTGGACTGATCGTAAAGCGCTTTGATTTTTTTGAAATCCTCCCACACCGGCTTTTTTTTGTTGGCGTCTCTCAAAATGGCTGCGGGATGAAAGGTCGGGACGATCTTGATGCCGCCCTTTTCATAGACATTCCCCCGCACCAGGGTCACCCGGGCATCTTTATGAACCAGGTATTGAGTGGCCAGTCCCCCCAGACAGACGATCAGGCGCGGTTGGATCAGCTCGATCTGCCTTACCAGGTAGCTGAAGCACGCCTCCACCTCCTCCTTTTTGGGGAGGCGGTTGCCCGGTGGACGGCACTTACAATGTTGGTAATAAAGACCTCGCTGCGCTGCAGTTCCACCGACCCCATGATTTTTTCCAACAGTTGACCCGCAGCGCCGACAAAGGGTTTTCCCAGGCGGTCCTCGTCGGCTCCCGGGGCCTCTCCGACAAACATCAACCCGGCGTTCGGGTGGCCATCCCCGAACACCACGCCGCGGGCGTTGTCCCTTAAACTGCAGCGTCGGCACTGCAAGCAGTATTGTTGCAGGTTGGCAAGGTTATCGTACTGGTCGAGCAACGGCAACCATTTCACTACAAAAGACCCTCCCATTTCAGATGGCAGATGCAAGCATTCAGCCCCATTTTCATCGTCTACCGGTGCTGCCCTGTCGGTCTGGCGGCCTCTTCTGGAAGATCAAGATGAACTCGTGTACCTTGTTGATCCGGAAAACGGTTGGATATCCCAGGGGACGCAGGTTGTTGTACTCCTGGCGCCGATCCCAGATGATGATGTCGTCGAGGGTGAAGCCTATCTCCCGCATCTTCATGGCCACATCAATATGGAGGGAATAGAAGTCCGATCTCTTTCGGATGTCCATGACCACCACGATGCAGTAGGCATTCGCCTCCAGCGCCATGTAAACCTGCTGAAAGATCGCCTGCAACCGGTCCAGAAATTCTACGTATCGTTCTACATTGCCGAGGTCTTCCGGATCATGACCGTAATTCCGGATGTCTCTTCCGTCAACTGTGCGCTTCTGGTTCAGAATGTCCCAGTATGGTGGCGAGGTGACGCAGAGGCTGACGGATTCGGGCGCCAGGTATTGCATCAGATTCTGGCTGCTGTCGTTGATCAGCCGCGGGTAAAACTCCGGTGCCCCTTGCGCCGCTTCCAATCTCTCTCTGGTTAATTCCAGGTAATTCTTTGAAAGCTCAAACCCCACCGAGGGCATATCCTTGCCGTAGGCAGAACACATCACACTGCCACTGCCCATAAAGGGATCGAGCACGATCCCCCCGCCCTGGTTGAAAATCTCTAACAGTTTGTCTGTCAGGGTGAGGGGGAACATTGCCGGATGGCGGAAAACACGCTCCTCGCTGGTCTTGACGTCGTCCCAGATGCTGATGGAGTAGCGCAGCCAGGTCTTACCATCCACCAAATACATCTCACCTTTCCGATGGTTGCTTGGTTGGACGTAGCCGCTCTTATCCCACCGCATAGGGACATACCCACGAAGGGTGTGTCCCTTACCGCTGAGAAGCGGGGGCATTAGAGCGGGTAGTTATCTGGACAGGTTTGACAGAGGAAGGCATTTCCCTTTCGTATAAAAAGTTCGGGCTATGGTTAACATTTTAAGAGGCAGGTTAATTTTAACTTTTAGGGAGTGCAAATATCATGGTCAACCTCGACCTGGCAGTGGAAGCCAGGGATCTGGTCAGAGGCGCCACCGGCCAGGAAATTCCCGGAGTCTCCGAAGAGAAGCAAGATTTCCCGTACGGCACCGTGACCATCATTAAAATTCTCGATGAGCGTGCGGAATCGGTGATGGGCAAGCCCAAGGGAACCTACATCACTATCGAGGCCCCGGATCTCCGGCTCAAGGCGCCCGAAGTTCAGTCCGGCGTCGCCGACGTGCTGGCGCAGCAACTGCGCAGCGTCTTAAAAACATCCAAGGCAGCAACCGTTTTAATCATCGGGTTGGGCAACTGGCAGGCAACACCGGACGCCCTGGGGCCTACGGTGGTGAAATACTCCCTGATCACCCGCCACTTGCATCAACTCATGCCTGACATGGTGAAAAATTACGGTTCGGTCTGCGCCTTCGCGCCAGGCGTGTTAGGCATTACCGGGATCGAGACCGCTGAGATCATCCAGGGGATCGTGGAAAAGGTCAAACCGGAGGCGATCATTGCGGTTGACGCCCTGGCGGCCACCAGTATCTCCCGGCTGGGGACCACGATCCAGATCGGAGATACCGGCATCGCTCCCGGTTCCGGCGTTAACAATCCCAGGACCGGGATCAGCCAACAGACCATGGGTGTCCCCGTCATCGCCATCGGGGTTCCCACCGTCGTCAATGCCGGTGTGATCATGCAGTCCGCCCTGGAGAGCTATCAATCCAAAGTCTCACAAGGCAGCCGGCTGAGCCCGGTTCTTTCCAAGGAAGTGCTTGAAGAACTGTTAAAACCCTTTGAGGGCTCGCTGATCGTCACCCCGAGAGAGATCGACGACCTGATTCTGAATGCCGGGCGGACTGTAACCAGGGGGCTTGCCCTGGCCTTGCACCCGGACGTAGAGAGGGATGAGATCGAGGCGTTGATGTGCTAAAAGGTTAAAGCGGACCCGTGGTCCGCTTTAACCGGTAATCCCTTTGGCTTGGGGAGAACCCGCCAGTCCCGGGTCCCCCCGCACCGGTAATGAGAATGCTACTTCACGGCAACGCTGTTCTGGTATTGACCCCACACCTTCCGGGTCATCCCTCCACCGACGGAACCGTTGTCGCGGGATGAAATGTTGCCCTTGTACGCCTGGTTGAAGTCAACCCCTACTTGACCAGCTATCTCAAACTTGAGCTGATCCATAGCCTTTCTCGCATTGGGGTTCAGGATCGTGTTACGTGCCATCAGGAATATGCACCTCCTTTCTCCTTATAATGCTTGCGGCTACTACCCCCACCACCACCCGGCTCTTACCGGCGCCCGGTGATACTACCATTACCCAGGGATGCTACCGTGCCGCAACGCTATTCTGGTATTGCTCCCACACTTTCCTGGTCATCCCTCCACCGACGTAACCATTGTCACGGGATGGCAGGTTGCCCTTGTAAGCCTGGTTGTAGTCGACTCCCACCTGGTTTGCAATTTCAAACTTGAGCTGATCCAGGGCTTTCCTTGCATTAGGGTTCAGGATTGTGTTTCGAGCCACGAGATACGCACCTCCTTTCGTTTTACATCGCTTTTATTTTGTTCAGGTTCTACGTATAGTTTGATTAAAAACAGCCGAAAAATACTAGTAAGATGACGCCAAAATACATATTATTTTGGATGTATAATTATAAAAAGCAATGTTTAACGGCATTTTTACGATATTTCCAAGATAAGTTTGCATCAATAATAGATACCAAAAAAGCCTCGATATTTAAAAACCGAGGCATCCTGTGGAATTATTCAATTTTTGTACACTTTGCCATTCAAACGAAGCGAAGCGTAGTTTGAATTTGCCATGTGCCTGTCCTGCACCGATGGCTCCGCTCTAATGCCCCCGCTCTTAAGCGGTGGGATAAGAGCGGATACGCACCTAATTAACTGCTCTAAGCTTCAGCGGAGGAAAGCATTCCACTGAAGCCAAGACCCAGTTGAATCATATTGCGTAGCATGCGCAGCATACGAAGCAATAGTACTTGAGTGCTGGACAAATGGCACGGCTCTTAAATCATTTAACTTCGCCAATCAGAAGGAAATTAAATTCCCAATGATTTAGCATCCTGAACGCACGCCTAAAAAGGCGGGTGACTTCTAAGCGAAGTTAAAACTTCAAGCCGTAGATCAGGCTGGGAAAACGAAACCTGATATCCTGCATTATAGCATCATTAACATGGTTCAGGTACCTGGCAGCATATGACCTGGACTTTTCCATCAAATAGGCGTCTTTAAAGATATCGACGACACGAAAATCCGACAGGCCGTGCTGTCTGACACCCATCAACTCACCGGGGCCCCTGATCGCCAGGTCCTGTTCCGCAACCTTGAACCCATCCTGGTGCCTGATCAGGGTCTTGACGCGTTCCCTGGCCTCATCGGAGCTCGGGTTGCCGATCAAGATGCAGTAACCTGCAGCACGGCCCCGGCCGACCCGGCCGCGCAGTTGGTGCAACTGTGACAGGCCAAACCGTTCCACCCCCTCGATAATCATCAGCGAGGCATTGGCAACATCAACCCCCACCTCGATCACCGTCGTGGCCACCAGGACGTTGAGTACCCCGGCTCTGAATTCATCCATGAGGCGCGCCTTCTCCTCGATCTTCAGCCTGCCGTGTAAAAGCCCCACCTTGTATTCCGGGAACTCCCCCTGCAGTTCCGCAGCCCGGCTTGTTGCCGCCTCCACCTCCAGTTTTTCTGATTCCTCGATCAGGGGACAGACCACGTAGGCCTGCCGTCCGGCTGACAGCTCCTGGCGCAGGAACCGGTAAGCACGCTGCTTCTCCCGGGGCGGGAGAAAATAGGTCTTGACTCCCTGTCTCCCTGGCGGGAGTTGGTCGATGACCGACAGGTCGAGGTCTCCATAGAGAGTGAGGGTGAGGCTGCGCGGGATGGGAGTGGCGGTCATCACGAGGACGTCGGCCTGGGGGGCCTTGGATTGCAGGATATCGCGCTGCCGGACGCCAAAGCGGTGCTGTTCGTCGATGACAATCAAACCCAGGTTGTCAAAGACGACATCCTCCTCCAGGAGGGCATGGGTGCCCACAACAATGTCAATGCTCCCTTCCCTTAAACCCTTCAGGAGTTCCTCCCGCTGGCGCCCGGCGACTCCGCCCGTCAGCACTGCCGCCTGTACCCCCAGGTGATCGGCCCAAGCCCTCATCCCCAGGTAATGCTGCTCCGCCAGGACCTCGGTGGGGGCCATCAACGCCCCCTGATAGCCGGTAGCCACTGTATAAAAAAGGGAGTATAGAGCGACCGCCGTTTTTCCACATCCCACGTCGCCCTGCAACAGCCGGTACATGCGGCGCGGGGCCGCCAGATCGCCCCTGATCTCGCCCAGTACCCGCTTCTGGGCCGGCGTCAAGGAGAAGGGCAACGATCCGATAAAGCTCTCCGCCAGCTCGGACCGGGGCCTGCGCGCCACCCCCTGGCGCTGGATGGTATCCTGGATCTTTCTCAATCCCAGTTGAAATAGAAAAAGCTCTTCAAAAGCCAGCCGCTCCCGGGCTCTGGCCAGAGCTTCGAAATCACTGGGGAAATGAACCTGGATCAGGCTCTCCGTCAGGCTTGGCAACTGCAATTCGGCTGCCACCTGCGGGGGCATCTGATCTTTCGCCCAGCGGGCATATTGCTTGACAAGCTTGTACATGAGCCGCCTCAGGGTGCGCTGGCTCAAGTCCTCGGTAGTGCTGTAGAAGGGCACGATCCGCCCCACGTGAACCGCATCTTCAGGCGAGCCGACTTCATAATCGGCGACGGTGATCTCGTTGCCGAACAGGCCGCCGTCAATTTTGCCGGTCACTGTAACCGGGAGGCCGTAGCGCAGAGACCGTTTTACAAAGGGCTGGTTAAACCAGAGGGCGGTAAGCATTCCGCCATCGGTTCTGATCTCGGCCCTGACTATGGTCATTCCTCTGCGGGTCGCCATCGCCTCCGCCTTAGTGATGATTCCCTTGACAGTGGCGGTCTCGCCCGGTTTCAGGGCGCCTGGCCGAACGAGGCGCCGGTCCTCGTAGCGCCGCGGCAAGTAATAGAGGATGTCGAACAGGGTCGCGATCCCCAGTTTACTGAGCAGCTTTACCCGGGCCTCCCCCACCTGCGGCAAACCGGCGGCAGGGACGGCGCCAAGCTGGCTGGCGGTCAACTGCCTGGCAGTAGTAGTGTGACTGGCCATCGGCTACTCGACGCTGATCAAGAAATAGTAGACCGGCTGTCCCCCGTACTGGACCTCCACTTCGATCTGCGGGTGGCTGCTGCGAATCAGTGAGGCAATCCGGTCTGCCTCTTCCGGCAACGCTTCTTTTCCTGTCAACAGTGTCACCAGTTCGTCCTGCTCATCCAGCATCCGGTCAACCGTCGCCAGCACCACTTGCTCCAAGGACGCTCCGACCGCCACGATATCATCTTGCCAGAGTCCGATCAGGGCGCCCTGCTTGATGGCAATATCCTTCAAGACGGCATCGCGGATAGCATAGGTGACTTCCCCGGCTTTGACCCGGCCGATAGCCTGCTTCATTTTCTCGATGTTGGCAGTCTTGTCCAAAGATGGATTGAAGGCCATCATGGCTGAGATCCCGGCCTGGATACTGGTAGTGGGAAGTACCGCCACATTGCGGGAGACCAGCTTCCCGGCCTGCTCGGCGGCCATGATCAGGTTCTTGTTATTTGGCAGGACCAGCACTTGCTCATGCGGCATCGACTCAATCGCCTTAATGAACTCTTCTACCGGCGGATTCATGGTCTGCCCACCGGCGACGATCTGCTCGGCGCCCAAGCTCCGGAAAATCTCCTCGATGCCTTCTCCGGCAGCTACCGCTAACACACCGATCTCCCGGACGGCGTCGTCTGTACCGGCACTTGAGAGCACGTCCGGTCTTTTGGCGCCACCGTGTAATTCTTCCCACTGGTCGCGCATGTTGGTGACCTGGATGTTATGGAGGGTTCCAAACTGCAAACAGTGCTCCAGCACCTGTCCGGGTTGATTTGAATGCACATGGACCCTGATCACGTCATCGACATTGCCAACGACTATACTCCCGCCGTAGTCCTGGAGGGTGAGGCGCAATTGATCCGGACTGGCGGGATCGCCTCGCAGCAGTAATTCAACTTCGTAGGTGTAAGCAAATTCTTCTTCATCGTCAATGATAGGATCAAGCAACTGTGATGTGGGAAGTGAGCTGGTACCCGCCCCGGCGGGAGCGGAAGCGGAAGCGGGGTTGTATCCATCATATTTGCTTATCATAAAGGTGGTCAGGCCCCTCTGGCTTCTAACTTCTGATAACGCTCTCAGGCCTCCTTCGAAAATGACCAGCAGTCCCTTGCCACCGGCGTCCACCACACCGGCCTTTTTTAAGACCGGAAGCAATGTCCGGTGTTCGCTGCAGGGTCTCATTTCCCTTCTGTAGTGCAAAAAACAGCATCTCCAACAGGTTGGACGCCGTTTTAACGGCCTCGTCCAAACCCTGCGAGAAACCCCTGGCGACTGTCAGGATGGTTCCCTCAACCGGCTTCATCACCGCCTGGTAGGCCGTCGACACTGCCATCTGCCATGCCCTATCAAACTGGGTCAGGGTGATCTCCTCGCTACCCTTAACAGCTTCTGTAAACCCGCGGATCAATTGGGATAAGATGACGCCGGAATTTCCCCGGGCACCCATCAGGGAGCCCTTCGCCACCGCTTCGCTGATGACGCTCAGGCTGCAGGTTTTTACACGCTGCAACTCCTGAACTGCTGCCTGCATGGTCAGATACATATTACGACCGGTATCGCCATCAGGGACCGGAAAAACATTCAACCTGTCAATTTCTTGTTGGTGCTCGGCGAGGAATGACAGGCCACCTTCAAAAAGTACTTTTAACTGTTCTCCTGTAACTCCCTCCAGGGCCACTCACCCTTTCCTCCTCTTCAACTGGCTCTTAGCCTCTTCCTCCGCTGAGGCTTAGAGCCAGTTAACACAGCGATTAGCCGCTCTTAGCAACCGCAAGAAGCGGGTGATTAGAGCGGGTTAGTCATCTGTGGACAATTATTGAAAAACCCTGACCCCTACAACATTGACGTTGATTTCTCGAGGGCGCAGGCCCGTCATTTTTTCAATCTCGTACTGAACCGTTTCCATGATGCTGGAGGCGACTTCAGCGATCTTGACACCGTAGCACATGATCACGTACAGGTCTATTTTTACCTCATCACCCTCCAGGTTGACATTAACGCCCTGGTTCAGGGCATCACGGCCCAGAATCTCCGCTACCCCCTGGCGCCACCCCCTGGGGACCATACCGACAATACCATAGCAACGAACTGCAGCCGCACCCGCAATCGTTGCCAGGGCCTCTCCGGAAATCTCGATACTGCCATACTCATTTTTCGTCATTTGCCCCAATTCAGTCCCCCCTTATACTGAGTATGACTACAAAGCAATTATATTCCAATAACCTTGCGGTAACAAGAAATCTTCTCGAGGCGCTGCTTTTTATTGCCATGACCGTCCCTTTTTGTTAGAATAGGTATTGTAGAAAAAGGGGGGAAATTACATGGCAGTATGCGCTTATTGCGGTAAAGGAAGAGGGATCGGCATGCAGGTCAGCCACAGCCACATCCGCACCAAAAGATCCTGGTCCCCCAACCTGCAACCAGTGAGAACCGTTGTCAACGGCAAACCGGAACGCCTGATGGTCTGCACCCGCTGCCTGAAAGCGGGCAAAGTCAAGCGTGCATAGTGGCAACCACCAACCACTGTTTTGCTAGTCCTGGGTGGCTCCGCCGGACTGCAACTCCCGCAGCAGGTTGGCCATCTCTATGGCAGTCAGGGCGGCATCGGCGCCCTTATTACCCGCCTTGGCGCCGGCGCGCTCGATCGCCTGCTCCAATGTGTCTGCCGTGATCAGTCCGTAAACGACAGGCATTCCCTTATCCAGGCTGATCACGGCAATCCCCTTGGTGACCTCGCTGGCTATGTACTCAAAATGCGGCGTCGCCCCCCTGATGACGGCACCCAGGCAGATCACTGCGTCATAACCCCGTCCTGTCATTTTTTTGGCCGCCAGGGGGATCTCAAAGGCGCCGGGAACCCAGGCAATTTCAATGGCGCCCTCATCCACCCCGTGCCGCAGCAGGGCATCCATCGCCCCGCTCAACAAGCGGCTGGTGATGAACTCGTTGAAGCGCGCCACGACGATCCCGAACCGCATCCCCTGACCGATCAACTTGCCTTCAAATGTTTTGACCATTAATACCCCGCCTCCTATTTATTCGATTTTCCCAGGGCCAGCAGGTGCCCCATCTTCTCCTTTTTGGTCTTCAAGTAGTACTGGTTCTCGCGCAGCGGGGGGATCTCGATCGGTACCCGCTCCACGATCTCCAGTCCATATCCCTCCAGGCCGGCAATTTTCCGGGGGTTGTTGGTCAGCAGCCTGATCTTGCGCAGGCCCAGATCGGCGAGGATCTGCGCCCCAAAGCCGTAATCCCGCAGGTCCGGCGGAAATCCCAGCATCTCGTTAGCTTCAACGGTATCGTACCCCCGGTCCTGGATGTCGTAGGCCCGGATCTTATTGAGCAGCCCGATCCCCCGGCCCTCCTGGCGCATGTACAGGATCACGCCGACGCCCTCGTCGGCGATCATGCGCATCGCCTGGGCCAACTGCTGGCCGCAGTCGCAGCGCAGCGAACCGAAGACGTCGCCGGTGAGGCACTCCGAATGGACCCTGACCAGGGTCGGGTGTGTCGGGTCCAGCTCACCCATGATTAGCGCCAGGTGGCAGTTGTTATCCAGAACGGTCTCGTAGGCCTTCGCCTGAAAATCACCGTACCTGGTGGGCAAATGTGTCGTTGCCACCAAGCTGACCAGCTTCTCGGTCCGTCGGCGGTACCTGATCAGGTCGGCGATGGTAATGATCTTCAAACCGTGCTTTTTGGAGAACTCCAGCAACTGGGGAACGCGTGCCATCGTGCCGTCTTCGTTCATGATCTCGCAGATGACACCGGCAGGATAGAGGCCGGCCAACCGCGCCAGGTCCACGGCAGCCTCGGTGTGCCCGGTCCTCCTCAGCACACCGCCGTCCTTGGCCCGAAGCGGAAAGATATGCCCCGGGCGGCGCAGGTCCGCAGGCCTGGTAGCCGGATCGATGATCGTTCTGACGGTCTGAGCGCGCTCAAAGGCAGAGATGCCGGTGGTTGTCGTGGCTGCATCGACAGAAACCGTAAAGGCGGTTTTCATGCTTTCTGTGTTTTGCTCAACCATCTGCTGAATCTCCAACTCGTCCAGTCGCTCCCCGGTCATGGGCATGCAGACGAGGCCCTTGGCATAGGTGGCCATAAAGTTGATGGCCTCGGGAGTGGCCTTCTCTGCAGCAATGATCAGGTCGCCCTCGTTCTCCCGGTCTTCGTCATCCACCACGATAACCATTCGCCCTGCCTGAAAATCCCTTACCGTTTCCTCGATCGGATAGAACTCGCCGGTTCTCATGACAACTCCCCTCCATGGTGTAGGCATTTTTACCGAGGGCTACCCGCTCTAATGCCCCCGCTTCTTTGAAGCGGTGGGATAAGAGCGGCTATGCCTCTAGTTAACTATTTCTAAGCTTCAGTGGGGGTAAGACAATCCCCCACTGAAGCCAAGAACTAGTTGAAGGTATTTTCGTTATCCATAGGCGATCATCAGATGAAGCCGTTCTCGAGCAACATCTCTGTGGTGATCCCCCTCTTCTCCCGGACGCCGGTGCGCTGCAACAGGCTGCTCACGTACTTGCCCAGCAGGTCAGCCTCTATATTCAACAGGTCCCCGGGCTTCTTGCCGCCCAAGGTAGTGGTTTCTTTGGTGTGGGGGATCAGACCGGCCATCAGCGCCCCCGTCTTTAAAGCAGCGATGGTCAGGCTCACCCCGTCCAGGGCCACCGAACCCTGAGGGATCAGATATTGCTTCAACTCCTCCGGTGTGGCCACCCACATCTCGGTAGCGATACCGTGATCCTGCAGGCTCAAAATGGCGCCGGCTGCATCCACGTGGCCGGCGACCAGGTGTCCGCCCAGCCTGTCCCCTAGCGCCAGGGCGCGTTCCAGGTTGACCCGGGACCCCGCCTGTAAGTGACCGAGGTTAGTCTTCCGCAAGGTTTCGGGCATCACGTCAACAGTAAAATTACCGGACGCAAAGCCGGTGACCGTCAGGCAGGCGCCGTTCACGGCGATACTGTCTCCCAGCCTGAGGCCATCCAAGACCCTGGCCGCCTCCACCGTCAGAGCAGCGGAAGACTGTCCGGACACCAGGCTCCTGACCAATCCCGTCTCTTCAATGATACCGGTGAACATCGCGCCCACCTCCCGCTTCTCGCTTCTCACTTCTCAATTGGGTAGCCTGAAATCATCAGGTCGTCGCCCACCATCCGGCATTCCAGCGCCGTGAGAAACAGCGCCTCGTCCAGGGTCGCCGCCCCCACCTCTCCGAAGGGGCCGGGAGCGCCCCTGCCGCCGATAATCCTGGGGGCGACAAAGAAGATATACTTATCAATGGCCCGCGCTTTGAGAAAACTGCCGTTCAGGAGGCTGCCGCCTTCCAGGAGCAGGCCGACCACCTCCCTGGCTCCCAGTTCCCGCAGGAGCGCCCGGATGTCCACCTGCCCGTCCACTCCCGGCAGTTCCCAGACCGCCACGCCCCGCTCAACCAGCATCTCTCTCTTGGATACCGGGTATTGTCCCTCCACCCCGGCCACTGCCGTGGGATAATCCCGTGCCGTTTGCACCAACTGAGACTCCAGGGGGATCCTGAGGCTGCTGTCGGCAACCACCCGCAGCAGTTTCTTGTCTGCGCCCGGCAGCCTGACGGTAAGCAGGGGGTCGTCCGCCAGCACCGTCCCTATTCCCACCAGCACGGCGTCGTTCTCCATCCGCAGGTGCTGCACCAGGTTCCGGGACTCCTGTCCGGTGATCCACTGGGAATCCCCAGACCTGGTAGCGATCTTGCCGTCCAGGCTCATGGCGGCCTTGAGGGTGACAAAGGGCTGCCTGGCCACGATGTACTTGAAAAAAGCCTCGTTCAGGCGCCGGGCCTCTGCCTCCAGCACACCTGATCGCACCTCCAGACCAGCCTGCCGCAAGGCCTGGAGACCATTTCCCGCTACCAGCGGGTTGGGGTCCGGGGTGGCCACAACCACCCTTTTGATGCCGGCCCTGATGATCGCCTCGGTGCACGGTGATGTTCGTCCAACGTGGCAACAGGGTTCCAGGGAAACGTACAGGGTTGCCCCCCCGGCCTGGGAACCGGCCTGCCCGAGGGCCAGGATTTCAGCGTGGGGCGTACCCGCCTTCCGGTGATAGCCCTCTCCCAGGACGATGCCATCTCTGACAATAACCGCCCCCACCATGGGATTGGGGCTGGTCTTTCCCTTTGCCAAGGCGGCCAACTCCAGAGCCCGTGCCATAAAGGCCAGATCTTGATCCACGGCTGCCTCCCGTCTTCCCCCTGATTTACCAGATGACTCAAAATAAAAACCCCACCACCGGAGGGCAGGGCTTGACATCATAGCCAGCACAAAGCTAGCATGACCAAGTGCCCCTCTCCCATCCAGACTTTCCCCGATGACTACCCGCTCTAATCCCCCGCTTCTCCTTCGCATCCGGGCTTACAGCCCGGCCTGAAAGAATGCGGAGTACATGAAGCGTTGGAATAAGAGCGGCTACGTCACTGGATTAACGATTTCTAAACTTCAGTGGGGGAAAGCAAACACCCCCACTGAAGCTAAGAACTCGTTGAACTGTCGGCTCCGGATTCCCACCGGATCAACCCTGCGCCTGCCTGCATCGTTCACCGATCGCCGGCGCCGGGCTCGCGGGCTCATCCTCATCATGAGGCATCGCCGCCGGTGCGGGAATTGCACCCGCCCCCGAGGAACTTCAACTGAAATTTATTTTACACCCATTAAACACAGGGCGTCAATAAACCTGGAACTCAATCCTTCTGTTTCGACTCACCTTTCCGGCGCCCTTGTCTGTTCCGCCAGTCTCCTGTATTCCTGCAGGGCCTCCACCACGTCCCCCGAGCCGAACAGGGCGGAGCCGATGACGAGATGATCGGCGCCGGCAGCCACCACCGCCTCCACGTTGGCCTTGTGGATGCCGCCGTCCACCTGCAGGTCTGGCTGCCGATTGCTGGCGGCGAGCATGCTGCACAGGGCACGGATCTTGTCGTACATCCCGGAGATAAACTCCTGGCCACCCCACCCCGGGTTGACGGTCATCAACAGCACCAGGTCCACCTGGTCGAGGACATACTCCACGGCAGACAGCGGCGTGGCCGGGTTCAAGGCCACCCCCACCTTCAGGCCGAGGGCCTTCACGGCTTCAACAGTGCGGTAGAGGTGCGGGCAGGTTTCGGCATGCACGGTGATGCTGTCGCTTCCCGCCACGGCAAAAGCCTCCATCAGGGAGTCCGGGTTGCTTACCATGAGGTGGGCGTCGAAGGGCAGCCTGGTGACCTTGCGGAGAGCGGCCACCACCGGCGGTCCGAAGGTCAGGTTGGGAACAAAGTGCCCGTCCATGATGTCCAGGTGCAAGGAGTCGGCGCACCCTTGTTCTAGGAGGTGCGCCTGGTCGGCCAGCCGGCTAAAATCAGCGCTCAAGATCGATGGGGCAATCATGATCCTCAAGAATAAGTCCTCTCCTTCATCAGTACCTCTGCCAGGAATGACAGGTAGTTCTGGTAGCGGCTGGTCGTGATCAGACCCTTTTCCAGGGCCTGCTTGACTGCGCAGTCCGGCTCGTGAAAATGCAGACAGTTCAAAAACCGGCACTTGCCGGCTAGTTTATTGATTTCCGGGAAATATTGGGCAAGGTCGGCCCTGTCCAACGGCGGCAGGTCCAGATTGCTGAAACCGGGGGTGTCGGCGATAAAACCACCGGCCACCGGCAACAGTTCCACGTGCCTGGTAGTATGGCGCCCGCGCCCCAGCTTGCGGCTAATCTCCCCGGTCCCCTGGGCCAAAAACGGATCCAGGGCGTTGATGATGGTTGACTTGCCGGCTCCGGAGGGCCCCGCCAGCACCGACACCTTGCCCTCGACCGCCTGGCCGATGGCCTCCAGACCAATACCCTTCAAGGCGGAGGTGGCGCATACCTGGTAGCCGGCCTCTGCATATATGGACAGCACTTTCTCCGT
This sequence comes from uncultured Peptococcaceae bacterium, assembly GCA_963767365.1. Classification (GTDB taxonomy): domain Bacteria; phylum Bacillota; class DSM-12270; order Thermacetogeniales; family Thermacetogeniaceae; genus Palsa-1188. The sequence continues at coordinate 42,139 of CAVYEE010000034.1, read as the reverse complement.
CATCCTCCCGGCTGACCAGGTCAACCTTGTTAAAACAGATCAGCGCCTGGAGTCGCTCTGACTGGCAGCAGACCAGGATTCGGTCCGTCAATTTCAGGTCTGGCTCCGGCCTGAGCCAGGGGCGCCACCAGGAGCACCTGGTCCACGTTGGCCACATGGGGCCGCAGCAGAACATTGTTGCGGGGCATGATCGATTCGAGTGTGCCGGAACCGTTCTCCAGTAACGTGAATAGGACGCGGTCGCCCACCACCGGCTGCCGCCCGGGCGCCCACCGGCGGGTCGTGCCCGGCGCAAGCGCCCCCTGCCTGCCAGGCGGCGTAGCCGACGCCACCGCCTTTAAGCCAAGCACAACACTACGTCAGCGCAATGCGCCCCCGTGCGGCCCTGACCATTGGCCGGGCCTGTCCACCCGGTCGTCCCATACATTAAGAAAAACCCGCCGTTCGCCTTGATTAAACGACGACCCTCACGCATTACAAGCTTTGCTCCCATGTCATTTCAGCCACTTGATGTGATTCCACCAAGTTGCCGTTGAAATATATCTCATAAGTACCGGAACCGTAAAGCTCGAAATTCTTGTGGAGCGTATCGCCGGGCTGCTGGGTCTGATCGTAGACAACCCGCTCCCCCAGCACGTCATTGATGACCACCTTGACCTCCCCGGTCTGGTGCACCTCGATATTGACAGGGACGTCCCACTGCTTCGGCCCAGGCCCCGTGCTGAGATAGACGTTGACAACCATCCCCGGCTGCGCTGGTGTGCCCGGACTGACATCCTGGCGGGTGATCATCCCGGTCGGGTAGTCCACGCTGCTCTCGTCAGTGACGCTTCCCAGCACCAACCCCAAGTTCTGCAAGGCTGTCTGGGCCTGGTCCGCCGTCATGCCCGCCAGTGACGGCACGACCAGGTTGCTTGACTGACAGTAAGGGTGACCACGCTCTTGCTGGACACATTGCTGTCGCCCTTCGGATCCTGGGCGATCACCGTCCCCGGCGGCAGTATTCGGGTCGCTGGCCGGCTGGTCTACCTCATTGACCGTAAAGCCGCTATTGCCCAAGGTAATCTTGGCGTCCTGCAGCTTGTAACCTGTCACATCGGGCAGCCAGGTGAGGCTGGGGCCCTGGCTGACCGACAACTGGACAGTTTGTCCCTTTTTCATGATATAGCCGGCTACGGGAGCCTGGCTGACCACGATGCCGCTGGCGACACTATCGCTGAATACCAACTGGACCATTGGCTGCAGCCCCGCAGCCGTGATGGTGCTCTCGGCCTGATCCTGGCTCATATTTGTCACCTGAGGCACCGTCACGTCGGCTCCCCCCTGCAGGAACCAGGTGAAAAAGGCGTAGGCGCCGCCTGATATCAGGAGCAGGATGAGGATGATCAGGCCGGCCAGGGCGGCCGGGCGCAGCCGCCGCTTGCGGCGCGGCAGGCGGAGTTCACGGGTCATCTCGTCCTCACCGTCACTCTTCCCGGCCAGCAGGGAACCATCCGACAGAGCCTGCTGCATCTCTCTGGCTGACTGGAACCGCTGTGCGGGGTCTTTCGCCAGGGCCTTGAAAATGATCCGCTCCAGCCCCCGGGGAATAGCCAGGTTCTCCTTGCGCAGCGCCGGAGGGGTTCCCTGCAGGTGCTTGAGGGCAACGGTCACCGGGTTGTCTCCCTGGAAGGGTAAGTGCCCGGAAACTGCTTCGTACAGGACTACCCCCAGCGAGTACAGGTCCGACTTGGGCCCTGTTTCTCCGCCCTGGGCCTGTTCCGGCGACAGGTAATGCACCGAGCCCATCACCGTACCGGATAGAGTCATGGTGGCGCTGGGGGTGGACATCACCCGGGCCAGTCCGAAGTCGGTCACCTTCACCCGGCCTCCGGGAGTCACCAGGATGTTGTGCGATTTGATATCCCTGTGGATGATGCCTTTCTCGTGGGCATGTGCCAGGGCGGCGCAGACCTGCACGCCCAGGTTGACGGTTTCCGCCGGGCTGAGCGGCCCATCCCTCTGGATAATCTCTCTCAGGGTCAGACCCTCGACATACTCCATCACCAGGTAGGGCAAGCCGTTTTCCTGGCCGACATCATAGATGCTGACGATGTTCGGGTGCGAGAGGCTGGCCACGGCCTGTGCCTCCACCTGGAACCGCCGCACGAAGTCCTTGTCCTCCGCCAGGTCGCTGCGCAGGACCTTCACCGCGACTTTCCGGTTCAGGATTGTATCCCGGGCCTGGTACACGTGAGACATGCCGCCAGACCCGAGCTTGGCAATAATCTCGTATCTCCCGCCAAGTATCCGCCCAACCATCGTATCAACCCTCCTGGGTCAAGGCAAGCTGAATCAGTTGGCTTGCTATCGGGGCCGCCACCTGGCCGCCCTCACCCCCGTGCTCGATCATCACGCAGACCGCCACCTGGGGGTTGCTGGCCGGAGCGAAGGCAACGAACCAGGCGTGCGGGGCACCCCCGGAGTTTTCGGCGGTCCCGGTCTTACCTGCCACTGTGAGTCCTGGAATATAGGCAGCCGTTCCCGTACCACCGTTGACAACCCCTACCATGGCCTCTTTGATCTGATCCGCCACCTGCGGCGTCGTCACTGTTCTCAGAAGGTGGGGCCTGGCAGTCCACACCACACCCCGGTCGGGATCCCTGATCTCCTGCGCCAGGTAAGGCTGCATCATGGCGCCGCCGTTCCCGATCGCCCCGGCCACCAAGGCCATGTACAGCGGGGTGACCAGGATCCTTCCCTGTCCGATGGAGGCCTCGGCAAGTCCGTTCGGATCCTGCAGGCTCTCCTTGTCAAGGGGGACCTGGCTCACCGGCAGGTCAAAGGTCAGGGGATCCCCCCAGCCAAAGCCTGCCAGTCCCCTGGCAAAGTCCTCCGCCCCAATTTTCAGCCCCAGGTGGGCGAAGTATGTATCACAGGAAACGGCCAGGGCGCTGTCCAGGTCGACCACCCCGTGGGCCGCCAGGTCATGCAACACCCGGCCCTGGATGGTGATCTCCCCGGTACAATCATAGGTCTCCTCGGGCAACCCGGGATCCTTTCTCAGACCGACGGAAGCGGTAACGATCTTCATCGTCGATCCCGGGGGATACAGGCCCTGGGTCGCCCGATCCAGGAGCGGACGTCCGGGGTCGGTACTGGTCTGATCCCACTGGCTCTCCAGGCTCTGCAGGTTCGGGTCGAAGGACGGCGTGCTCGCCAGCGCCAGGATCTCTCCCGTCCGGGGATTCAACACCACCGCCGCCCCGGTGTATGGCGCAGCAGTGACCAGGCCAGTTGCTGCAGCCTGTTGTCGATCGTCAGATAGAGGTTGTTCCCCCGTATCCCTTTTACTGCCCCAGCGCACTTCCATCCTTTTCACCAGCGAGCCCTTGAGGCCCAGGAGTTCAGCCATCGTATGCCTGCTCCAGGCCGGTCTTGCCCAGGCGCCGGGAGGTGTACCCAATAATGTGGGCGTACACCGGGCCGAAGGGATAGGATGTACCCAATGCTAATGCTTCGCCCTGCCGGTCGTAAATTCCTCCCCGGGCCACCCGGCTCTCGACGATCCAGAGGCGCGGGTTGGCGCTTGACCGGCTGAGGACAGGCCCGCTGACCGCCACTATATAGATGAGGTAAAGGAACAGCAACAGGAAACACCCTGCAATAAAATACCGGTACCTGTTTATTGTATCACGCAACGGATCATTCATAAACCTGACCTCCAGCTTTTAGTTGATGAGTGGTCACGGTACATCCAATGGACCAACTGTACTATAGTCGCTCAACACCGCGAATTCATTGAGCTTTACCAGGAAGCCGATCATAAAACTGCCGGCAATGTATGAACTCCCGCCGTAAGAGAGAAAGGGCAGCGTGATCCCGGTCAGCGGGATCAGGTTGGTCACGCCGCCGATGATGATCAGCGTCTGCAGGGACAGCAGGGAACTGAAGCCGAAAGCCAGCAGCCGCCCAAAACCGTCGCTCAGTTGGAGGGCAACCCGGAACCCCTGCCAGGCCAGCAAGAAGTAGAGCGCCAAGACCCCCAGCGCCCCGAGCAATCCGGTCTCTTCACCGATCAGGGAGAAGATAAAGTCCGTGTGTACCGCCGGGATCAATGCCGGAAAACCGCTCCCCAACCCCCATCCCATAAAACCGGCGCCTCCCAGGGCAAACAGGGACTGGACGATCTGGTAGCCGCCTGCTGCTGCATACTGCCAGGGGTTGACAAAGACCAGGACCCGCTCCCGGACGTGAGGAAAGACCAGGTACATCAAGACGGCGCCGCCAAAGAAGAGCAGCAAACCGGATAACAGGTGGGACAACCGTCCGGTGGCGGCGTAGACCATACTGATAAACAGCGAAAAAAACAGCAGGGCCATCCCGATATCCTTCTGAAACACCAGCAACAGCAAGGACAGGCCAATGGCCGCCAGCAACGGCCCCAGGTAAGGCCAGTCGGGCAACAGGAAGCGGCCTACCCGGCGCGTGCCCAGGCGCAGCACCTCCCTGTTTTCGTCGAGATAGCCCGCTAAAAAGATGATGATCAGGATCTTTACCAGCTCTGAGGGTTCGAGGTTTAGGCCGCCCAGCGTCAGCCAACTGCGGCTCCCCGCCACGGTAACGCCAAAAAGCACAGTCATGACCAGAAAGATAATTCCTACAACCATGAAGAGATACTTGTAGCCGGACAGCCGCTTGTAGTCCCGCAAGAATGCCAGGGTCAGCCAGAAAGCGCCCACCCCCAGGATAATCCAACACGCTTGCCGCAACCCGAAGACCGGGTCGATCCGGAACAGGAAGACCAGGCCCAGGGCGGACAGGATGGCCACCGGAAGAAAGAAGAAGGAACCCTGGCCCTTGTGCCGGAGTTTCCAGGAGGTGGCGCTGAGGATGACGGCAACCGCAGACAACAGGTAGGTGTCCTGGAGCGGGATTAGCTGCTGCCAGTATAATGAAAACCCGCCAACGACCAAGATGATACCGGGCGCGATGGAGAGAAGAGAAAGCAGGCGGGCGCCTTTAGCCACTCCCTCTTCTGCAGTGATGCATAAAGGATCAGGCACGAACAGGCATAGAACAGAGCAGACAAGGAAAATTTTTGGAACAAGGCCTCCCAGAACATTGCCTGACCCCCCTCTATTTGAACCTCAGAATTCAGAAGTCTTCAAATGTTTTCGCCGAGCGCTACGCCTCTAGTTCAACTATTCCCCGATAGCTAACCGCCAGCTTGAAGCTCCCATTTACCTATACCAAGTGGCGCTCAGCTCTTGCGAGCATGCGAGCAATAGCTTCTGCCTCGCTGCGATATATGGCACGGCGACATGCTCAAGTTTTACTTCGATGAATTCAGTGGGAGATTGACATCCCCCCTGATGCTATTAACTAGCTGAACGGTTCTCTCATCCTGACTTCTAACTCGAGGCGGGTGCTGGACTTCTCAGCGTAGTTTGAGTCCTCAGGTATGATCTCCTTCTATCTGCAACAGGTTCTCCCCGATCTGGATCTGGTCGCCGCTGCCGATCTGCCGCTCCTCGATCCTCTCGCCGTTGACAAAAGTACCGTTGCGGCTCTGCAGATTTTTAATGAACAGCTCACCGTCCCGCCACTCCATCCGGGCGTGTTCACGGGAGGCGTTGATGTCCGTAAGATAGATGTTGTTGGTCATCTTGCGGCCGATGGTAAAACACTGTTGTTCATGTTCGTGGCTCAGGGAAAAGATCTTCCCCATGTCAGGGCCCTGGACCACCGTCAGGTAGAGGCCCGCGGGCTGCTGGAAATCAGGCCCCTTCTTACCGAAGATCGTTGTCCGGTCGATGCGCTGCAATTTATTCGTACTCCCGGCGCCGGTCTCTTCCCCGCCTCCGATCCGGGCCGCATCTTCTACAGCGGCGTTGAAGGAAGACCCGATCCTGATCGCCCCTGCCTCCAGCGCCTGGTCCTCCACAAAAGAGACAGCGGGCCTCCCGATCAGGGAAAATCCCTTTTCCTCCGCCTGCTCCAGGATGTGCTCCTCCAACTCCCGGGCCAGGGCGGATTGCAGCGGAGCCGTCTCCTCAAAGTCGGCGCTTCCCAGGTTGACGGCAAAAACATTGGGCGCATAGACCCGGGAGACGCTGACCCTCCGCTTGTCGTCCATCTCCCTGACGAGCGCCCGGGCGACTTCCACAGGCTGCATAGGCCCTGCGCCTTTTTTGAACATCCCTTCCCAGTACCTTTTGAACAATACCTCAAGATCCTGCAAGCTCACCGCTTCACCCCGTTCTCAATTTCGAGGCTTGATGTTCGATCTGTATGACAGCTTGGCTTGTCTCAATCATCTCATCGACCTCATTCGGATCATAACCACTCTTTCATGGCTGCTATAAAGAATCCGTCTGTACCGTGGCGGTGCGGCAGCAGTTGCAGACAACCCTGCTCCGCCATCCGGCGCTCGTCGTCGTCAATCAAGAACGATGGCGGCACGATCCTGGAGATATCCACGGCCTGCCAGTGATCATGGCTGTTAAGGAACGCTGCGACCACCTCCCCGTTCTCTTCCGGTTCCGTGGAACAGGTGCTGTAGAGCAGGACTCCCCCGGGTTTTAAGCACTTGCTCGCTCCATCTAGCAAATGCTTTTGCTGCCGGGCATGCTCAGGCAGGTCCCGCTCCTGCGCCCTCCACCTCAGGTCGGGCCGGCGCCTGATCACCCCCAGCCCGGAGCAGGGAGCATCTAGCAGCAGGTAATCCGCCTGGCCCAGGATCTCCCCGGGAGGCGCCGCCGCATCCTGCAAGTGTGTCTCGACGATGGTAACACCCAGCCTCCGGCAGGCATCGGCTATCAAGCGCAGGCGGTGCGGGTGAACATCGAAGGCCAGCAGCCGGCCGCTGTTCTCCATCAGTTGGGCCAGGTGGGTGGTCTTGCCGCCAGGCCCGGCACAGGCATCGACCACCACCGAACCGGGCTGCGGCTGCAGGACGAGCGATGCCAGCATGGAACTCTCGTCCTGAACAGCAAAACAGCCGTCCCGGAATGAAGGCAGCCCGGTGATGGAAGTATGCGGCGCCGCCCTCAGCGCCCCCGGGATCAAGGGGCTCGGGCTGACAGCGACTCCTTCCTGTTCCAGTCTCCGGAGCAGCCCCTCCGGATCGATCCTCAAGGTGTTGCCGCGCAAGACTACCGGCGGCGGCTCATTATTAGTCCCGGCAGAAGGCGATCGTCTCCTCCTGTCCGAAGCGCTGCAACCAGCGCTTAACCAGCCAGGCCGGGTGCGAATGCTTGATGCTGATGTGCAGGACCGGGTCCTGGTCCGGGTCCGGATAGGAGATCTCGTTCCGGTGCCGGGCGATATTGCGGAGCAGGCCGTTCACGAAACCGGACAGGCCGCCGAGCCTCCAGGCCTTGGCCAATTCCACCGACTCGTTGCAGGCCGCAGCCGCGGGCACCCGCTCCAGGAACAAGAGTTGATAGACCCCCAAGCCGGATAATACTGCGCCCGATGTAATTCATCCTGGCTGCAGGGACCTTGCTGAACCGGTCGATCACCCAGTCCAGGGTGTTTTGCCGGCGCAGGACGCCATTGAACCAATTCTGTCAACAGGGCTGCGTCCCGGGCTCCCAGGACCGGGTCAGAGGCGTATTTCTGCAGGGCCAGGTTGGCGTAGGTCCCCTTCCTTTCCACCGCCAGAAGAATTCGCAGGGCCACTTCCCTAGCGGTGTGTGGCTCACGTAACCTGGAGGGACTCTTCTTTGTGATAACTCCTCACCCCTGGAGCAATGGCAAAAAACTGAATTGCCGCTGCCACGTCCTGTAAATTAACCCTTGTATTGAAACAGGGCCCATTCGGCCGCTCGTTTAAGATTCCCAGTACAGGCAGAGGGCTGGCATCCTGAATGCCGCTGGCCAGGTCCCGGTCGCAGGCGATGGCGACGATTGCCCGGGGCCGGTACACCTGGACAAAGTGCCGGGCCAGGGTGCCCCCGGTGGCGAAGGCCAACTGGACACCGTATTGCTCCCGGATGGCGATCAGATCGGCCACCTGGCACTGGCCGCACAGCTCACAGTTGTCGGGGTCAATGGTGATCTTATGGGGGCACTCCGAATTCTGCAAGCAATGGGGCGCCAGCAACAGGACCTGGTTGGCCGGCGCCTGCTCCCGGCGCGCCCTGATCATCTGGTTGTTGACCTCGATGAAGGAACTCCGGACGCGCTCCTGGCTGATCCCCAGCATCCGCCCCAGGAGCAGCACGATCGGGAACAGGAGGTGCATCGTCGCCCTGATCAGGCGCTTCCAAGAGAAATGGTAATCGTCCTGGCGCTCCAGATGGTCAGCACAATGCCAATGATGCCGCAGGTGACGATCCCCGCCAGGACGATCACCAGCAGAGGCCAGCACCAGCAAAACAAGGCGGTGCCAGGGAAGATTCCAGGTGAAAACCAGGTACGCCATCAAAAACACTAGCAGGAGAATGAAAGCCACTGCCAGGCCCAACAAGCTGATAAAAAGGCGTTTCTTGATCTGCACGACTGCGGCCTAACCCCCCAGCAATAAGCCCGTGCGCACACGATAACCCCGCACAAACTCGGCCGCGCTCATCCTGGAGCGGCCGGCGGGCTGCACTGACTCGATCACGAGTTGGCCACGACCGGTTTGCACCGAAAACCCCGATCGGGGATCCTCATTCAAGACAGACCCGGGCTGGACTTCCGAATCTCGGTCCGGGGCCCTGTCCGAGTCTCTTTCGCCAGGACGGCCGCGCCAGATCTTCAAGTCTCTTCCGTTAAACAGAGTATGCGCCCCCGGGCTGGGATTCATACCCCTGATCAGGTTGGACAGGACGACAGCGTCCCGTGTCCAGTCGATCCTCTCCTCTCCCGGCGTGAGGGCCGGGGCATAGGTAGCAAGTCGCTGGTCCTGGGCGCGGCGCGGCGCATCGCCTTTTTCCACCAGGCTCAGGGTTTTGAAGAGCAGCTCGGCGCCCATGTCTGCCAACTGCGCAGACAACTCCCCGGAGGTCGTCCCGGGTTCAATCTTTACCGCCTCCTGCAGGATCACGTCGCCCGCATCCATCTCCGGGGACAGGTACATGGTGCTCACACCGGTCCTGGTCTCACCGTTGATGATCGCCCGCTGGATGGGAGCCGGTCCCCTGTACGCCGGCAGCAGGGATGGATGGACGTTGATACATCCGAGCGGCGGCAGTTCGAGTACCGCCTGCTTTAACATTTGCCCGAAGGCCACCACCACGATCACCGACGGCCTGAGATTTTCAGACGCCAGCAGGTCGGCCAGCCTCGCCCCCGATTCCGAGCTGGTAAACCGCCAGGTCGTGCTCCAGGGCAAACTGCTTGACCGGAGTGGGGCCGAACCTGCGCCCCCTCCCCCGCCTCCGGTCGGGCTGGGTAACCACCCCCAGCAACGGCCACCTGCTGCTTGCCAGCAACGCCAGGGCCGGTGTGGCAAAATCGCTGCTCCCGAGAAAGAGAAGATCCAAGATAGCTAATCGCTCCCGTTACTATTCAAGTATTCAGCAGTTAGAATTCAGAATTCTTCGAGATGATAAACCGTTCTCTCGCTCCCGGTTATTTTTCGCTGTTATCGAGCTTGGTAGCCTTGTCTATAAACAGGATCCCGTCCAGGTGGTCGATCTCGTGCTGGAGCGCCCGGGCGCCCATGCCGCTGGCGGTGATCCGGATCCCCCGGGCATTGCGGTCCCACCCCTCGACGACGACCTGGGCCGCTCTCTCAACCTCGCCGGACACCCCGGGAATGCTCAGGCATCCCTCTACGCCGGCTTCCTGGCCCTGCATGGAGACGATCACCGGATTGACGACCTCCCACAGGCCCTCTCCGCAATCCACCACGATCACCCGTTTGGAGATGCCGATCTGGGGGGCGGCCAGGCCCAATCCCTTGGCCGCATACAAGGTCTCGGCCAGATTGTCGAGCAGCTTTTGAATGTTGCCGTTGACCTCCGGCACCGGACTCGACTTCTGGCGCAGCACCGGGTCCCCCAACTCTACAATCTTATAGACAGCCATTGCCACTGACTCCTTGCATTATGGTTCAGTAGCTGAAAACAGTGCTGGCATTTGGCGTTTCACCAACAGCCAGCGACCATTCATAGGTTACATGCCAAAAGGATCTACTTCTATGCTTATTATAACACTTGTATTTTTTTTGAAACTATGGATGCAATCGCGAATCTCGCTCTTCAGCCCGTCCAGCTCCCCCTTGAGCATTATCTGCCACCGGAACAGCCCCTGCAGGCGCAAGACCGGCGCCGGGGCGGGGCCCAACAGCCGCACGGTTCCCCGGGCATAAGGCCGGCCAGAGCCTCAGCCAGTTCGTTGATCCGGGCGATCACCTGCTGCTCCCCCTCCCCGGCCACCCGGATGCGGATCAGCTCCCCACAGGGAGGGTAGCCCGATGCTTCACGGTTCCCGATCTCCTGGCGGTAGAATGTTGGATAGCCGGCGAAACAGGCTGTCTGGATGCTGTAATGGTCGGGAAAGTATGTCTGGACCACAACCTCGCCCGGCGCCTGTCCCCGTCCGGCCCTGCCCGCCACCTGGGCCAGCAACTGGTAGGTGCGCTCCGTGGCGCGGTAATCGGGCAGCCTCAGGGCGAGGTCGGCATCGAGCACCCCCACCAGGGTCACCCCCGGAAAATCGTGGCCCTTCGCCACCATCTGCGTCCCGAGCAGGATATCCGTCTGCCGCTTGCCGAAACTGTCGAGGATCCTGTCAAATTCTCCCTTTCGGCGGGTGGTGTCAAAATCCAGCCGCTGGATCCCGGCCTGGGGATAAAAACGCCGGAGCATCTGTTCCACCCGCTGGATCCCGGTGCCCAGGAAGCGTAGCGACCTGACGGCCCCACACCCGGGACAACGCTCCGGAAGGGCGCCCCGGAAATTGCAGTAATGACAGCGCAGGTCCCCGGTGGTCCGGTGATACACCAGGGAGATGGAGCAGTGCTCGCACTTCAACACCTGCCCGCATGACGGGCAGAACACGATCGGCGAGTATCCACGCCGGTTTAAAAAAAGGATGATCTGCTCCCGCCGCTGCAGCCGGTGGGCGATTTGCCCGGCCAGGTATTGGCCGAGCAGGTTGAACTGCGCCTTACGCTCCTGCCTCAGATCGACGATGGTTACCCGCGGCAGGCGTCTTCCCTCCGGGCGCCTGGTCAACCGGAGCAGCCGGTACTGTCCGTCCCGGGCGCCCGTATAGCTTTCCAACGACGGCGTGGCCGAACCCAGGAGCAGCACCGCCTTGTTGTCACGGGCACGCTGGACGGCAACCTGCCGGGCATGATAGAAAGGGCTCTCCTGCTGCTTGTACGAGGAGTCCTGCTCCTCGTCGACGATGACCAGCCCCAGGTCTTTAAACGGGGCAAAGACAGCCGAGCGGGGGCCGATCAGGATGCTGAGGGCGCCCTGCCTGATCCCTGACCAGGTCTCGTACCGCTCACTCTTGTTCAGCCTGCTGTGCCAGACCGCCACCCGGTCGCCCAGGGCAGACCGGAACCAGGCGCACGCCTGCGGTGTCAGGGCGATCTCCGGCACCAGGTACAGCACCTGGCGTCCTAGGGAGAGGGCAGTCATGGCCGCCCGCAGGTACACCTCCGTCTTCCCGCTGCCGGTGATCCCGTGCAGCAGGAACTGCCCGGCACTCAACGGATAGTTCTCTTTTGGATCAAAGATAGAAGCTGAATGCCGCGTAAGGGTACTATCATCCTGTGGACTTTGAGTGCTGGGCTCAGCGCTTAAAGACGAGGCAATGCCTGTCGCAGCGGCTTCCTGCCGCCCCGCCCCGAGCGCCGATCCGGCGCCGCCGTCTACGGGTGCTCTTCCGCCAGTACCGCCGCCCGCCCTGAGCGCTGTTTCGATCTCCCGCAGCGCCACTGTTTGTTCTTCATTCAGCGCCAGCCTCCCGTGGCGACCGGACAGGGTCATCCCCTCCACCGAGTCCGCTTCCTGGTACGAACGGGCTTCTCGGGCGCCGCCATCAGCTTCAGAATTTCCGGCAGGGGATGGAGGTAATAATCGGCCATCCACCTGGCCAGCCGCAGCAGCTCCGGGTTGAAATCCGGATCCTCGCCCATGACCGACAGGATCAGCCGCAGGGCCACTCCCGGCGGCGGGGCGCTGTGGCCGACCACCCATCCCTGCACCGTCTTCTTCCCGAAAGGAACGAGCACCCGCCTGCCAAGTTCCAGGTCGGGCATCCCCTCCGGCGGTAGGTAGTGAAACACCTGGTCGTGGCGCAGTTGGTTGATCTCCACCACTACCTCCGGACACTTATCCATTGCCGGCCCCGGTAAACAACAGGCTCATCCATCCTCTCCAGAACATTGGCACGATCTATGCTAATACGCTGTTAACTCTTAAACTGTGGATAAAGCCGCTTTAACTTGATTCTTGCATCATCAGTCGTGAATTGCCAGTCAGCACCCTTTTGATTTCTGTTTCTTGACGTTTCCCATTCTGCCAGCTCAAAGCGGCTTGAAGAATACCGCGGTTGACGTTAAGTGGCGCAGGAAATACTTTACCCTCAGGACCCCTTGCTTGCTGCAGTTTTTCAGCAAACCTGTTCAAGGCAGGATATATCCTCAGAACACCGTACAGGTGGCGTCCCACCGGCAGAGCCAGCTTGCTTTGCAGGGTCTGAATCACATCAGTATCCTTCATCTCTCAAACTCCCCGGCAACCAGACGCTCAATAACTTGTCTCAAGGTCAATCTTGTAGTGAACTGGCGCACGCTATCAATTTCTGAAATCTTGGAAAGCAAGCCCCGGTTCCTCAATTCATACAGCGCCGACACAAGCTGATCCGGCTGCCAGAGCATCGCGCGCATGAACGGGTTCTGCTCAAGTCTTGCCAAATCATACATGCCTGGCTCTGGAAATTCGCTGTGCAAGATGAAGGAGAAGGATGGAATCAGTACTCTGTGGTAGGAAAAAGTCAATTTTGTCTTGTCAGCCTGCACTATCCCACCGGCGACCAAGGCATCTACTATTGCCCTGGCGCAATCGCCAACACTTTTTTGTAAGCTGGGATAATGCTGCACAACATATTCCCTGAGCAGACTACGTTCAAGGCAGCCAGAGCCGATTGACCGTATTAGCAACTCATCAAAGATACCCAACATGGAGGTTTCCATCTTGCAGAAACGATAAAAACAAACATCCTTGAGTTCCTGTTGGCCAGCAAATTTTTTTGCAAACAGCCGCAACTCTTTGTCGACATAGCCCTGGGGAAACATGCGGCGCGTTATATAATTTGTGTACCGGTTGCGCGTCTGTTCGGCGCTAAAATGCAGGTTTGCTCTGAAATAATTCTTAACTTCTTCCAGGGATTCAGTATCGGGAATGATGGGGAGAAGCTCGATGGCCTCTTTTAAAACTGCCTTGGCAAATAAACCACTGCCATATCCCTTGATGGCTGGTTTTGGCATGGATTTTTTTGCTTGTTTTTCATCCAAATTCGCCGGGGTCTCAAAAAGGACGGCTTGAAATAGATCCTGATGCTTTTCCGGCTTGTTCTGCTCCTTCTTTACCGGATAATGCTTGCGTATCCAATCAACGAGCTTTAACAAGGTTGCAGTATACGATTTTACCTCCTGGCACCCTGAAAGTGATTCCAGATCAGCATTCAGGACACCGGAGAGATCCCCGAATTGCTCAATCAGACGTTGAGCGATTTTCTGTATGTCTTTCTGCGGAATGGCATATGTGAGAAGAAACTCTAAAAGAGCCACTTCCTGGCGAGAGCTATCTGCACCAGCCGCAAAACTATCTCTCAGTCTCTGCCTATGCCCGGTAAGTTGTTTTTCTGAGGTCTCCATTCAACCATCCCATAAATTTACTATCGTTGCTAATATTATTACTTATTTTCTTCTTAATTCAGGTTTTTCCTGCATGTACATCAATTTTCGCCGAATTGTTCAAATTGATGGTCACCTGCTGGTCGGCAGCGTTCCAGTCAACTGTCCCTCCCAGATGCCCGTTTCCGTAGGCACTCAACCCGCCGATTTTTGCTTCTTGTCATAAGAAAGCCACCTTCTGGGAGTTTAAGGTTTCTCCAAACGGTGGCTAATTAATTATGCCTTTTCTGAGTTCCTTACCTTCCTGCCTCGCTGCGCAGCAGCGCCGCCCGGTCGGTTCTCTCCCAGGACAGGTCGAGGTCGGAGCGCCCGAAGTGCCCGTAGGCGGCAACTTGCCTGTAGATCGGGCGCCGCAGGTCAAGTTGCCTGATGATGGCTGCCGGTTTGAAGTCGAAGTGTTCAGCAACCAGCCGGCAGATGGCCTCGTCCGGGATCGCCCCCGTGCCGAAGGTGTCCACGTGCACCGAGATCGGATTGGCCACCCCGATCGCATAGGCGACCTGGATCTCGCAGCGGCGGGCCAGCCCCGCAGCCACCACGTTCTTGGCTACATAACGCAGGTAGTAGGCGGCCGAACGGTCGACCTTGGTGGGGTCTTTGCCGGAAAAAGAGCCGCCCCCGTGCCGGGCCATGCCGCCGTAGGTATCGGCGATGATCTTGCGCCCGGTCAGACCGGTGTCCCCCTGGGGGCCGCCGATCACGAAGCGCCCGGTCGGGTTGACGTAATAGCGGGTCTTGTTGTCCAGGTACTCGGCGGGAATCACCTGCCTGATCACGGTCTCGATGATCTCGGACCGGATCTGTGGCATCGGAACTTCAGGCGCGTGCTGGGCGGAGACCACCACCGCCTCCACCCGGAGCGGCCGGTCGCCCTCGTATTCCACGGTAACCTGGGTCTTGCCATCGGGACGCAGGTACGGCAAGGCACCGCTCTTGCGCACCTCCGCCAACCGGCGCGCCAGGCTGTGGGCGAGATCGATCGGCAGAGGCATCAGGTTGCCGCACTCGTCGGTGGCATATCCGTACATCATCCCCTGGTCTCCCGCCCCCAGTTCATCGGTGGCGATCTCTCCCGTCTTGGTCTCCAGGGCCTTGTTCACCCCCAGGGCGATGTCGGGCGACTGCTCGTCGATGGCGGTGATCACGGCGCAGGTATCGCAGTCAAAGCCGAATTTGGCCCTGGTGTACCCGATCTGCCGCACCGTCTCCCTGGCGATGCGAGGAATATCCACGTAGCAGTCGGTGGTGATCTGCCCCGCCACAAACACCAGGCCGGTTGCCACTATGGCCTCGCAGGCAACCCTGCCGTTAGGGTCCTGCTCATAGATAGCATCCAGGATCGCATCCGCGATCTGATCGGCCATCTTATCCGGATGCCCTTCGGTGATTGACTCCGAGGTGAAGAATCTGCTTGCCATTGACTACAACACCTTCTTTGATTGATTTCTAAAGGAATCTCACCTCAGATGAGGTTGCTCCTCAAGCCTCGACATCCCGAACCTCAAGGATGCCTCTAACTCGAACCTCGAGGAGTGCTGCCACTTTATCCAGCAGGATGCGTGCCACTTCCTTTTTTGACAGCACTGGAAGTTTTATGGTCTCCCCGGTTGAGTATAATAACGTGACCAGATTGGTGTCAACCCCAAAACCGGCTTCAGGATCGGTCAGGTCGTTGGCGACAACCAGGTCCAGGTTCTTCTGCCTGAGCTTGCCAAGGGCGTTTTCCCAGCAGGTTTTCGGTCTCAGCGGCAAACCCTACCAGGACCTGCCCGCTTTTATGCTCTCCGAGATAGCCCAGGATATCGGGCGTCCGCTCCAGTTCCAGCACCAGCCCGGCAGCCTGCTTTTTCAGTTTCTGGCCGGCTTTCTGCCGCGGCCGGAAATCGGCCACCGCAGCGGCCTTGATGACAGCGTCGACCTGGTCGTACCTGCTGACAACCGCCTCGAACATCTCCTGGGCGGCCTCCACCGGCACCAGGTTGACCCCGGCCGGCGGCACGAGCTGCGTCGGGCCGCTCACCAGGGTCACCTCGGCGCCTCTCCTGCAGGCCTCCTCGGCAATGGCGTAACCCATCTTGCCGGAACTGTAATTGGAGAGAAACCGGACCGGGTCGAGGGCCTCCCGGGTAGGCCCGGCGGTGACCAGGATTCTTTTCCCTGCCAGGTCCTGCCCGGGCAAGAGGGCCTGGTCCACGGCGCTGACGATCGCCTCCGGCCCCGCCAGCCGCCCCTGACCCACTGACCCGCAGGCCAGCCGGCCCGATTCGGGCTCGATAAAACGGTAACCGAACTTTTTCAGGTAGGCGATCTTTTCCTGCAGCACCGGGTTGGCATACATCCCGTCATTCATGGCCGGCGCCAGCAGCACGGGCGCCCTGGCCGCCAGGATCGTCGCTGCCAACAGGTCGTCTGCCATCCCGGCAGCCAGCCTGGCAAGAAAATCGGCCGTCGCCGGCGCCACTAAAATCAGGTCGGCGCGTCCGGCCAGGCTAACATGCCCGATCTCCCAGGAGCCGGGGGAAGCGAACATATCGACATGAACGGGGTTTTGCGAGATTGCCTGCAGCGTCAGGGGAGTGATGAACCTGGTTGCTGCCGGCGTCATGATCACGTGCACCGTATAATTTCGCTTGACCAGCAGGCTGGCCAGCTCTGCAGACTTGTAAGCGGCAATGCTTCCGGTAATACCCAGAACAACGGCCTTGCTCATGCTCTCGGCCTCCGCTGGGAACGAACAATCAACAGCTTGCCGCTAGCTATCTCATTCAGAGCGACGCTCACCGGTTTGAGCTGCTTTTCATCCGCCTGGGGCTGCTCCCCTTCCGTGAGCATGCGCCCCCTCTTGGCTGCAGCGACAACAAGCTCATATTTGCTGTTAACCTTTTGCATCAACACATCGAGACTGGGCTGTTGCATTTATTCGCCCCTTTCTTAACGGAGGTCCGGATGCAGGATGTCAGCCCTCTGTTATGACACCTTGCTCGGACCTCTGAATTCGACCTTTCACTTTCGACTCACTTTCGACCTATATGCCCACCAAAAGTCGGATATCGTATGTCGGATTTTTGTCATGCTTCTCAGTTTTTTCCTGCCTCTGACTTCTTGCCTCTGACCTCTGATTTGGCCTCTGTGATGATTTCCAGTAATTCGGCAAGAGCAATTTCCAGCCTGCCGTTGATGACCACGTGGTCATAAGTTCTTGCCGCCTGGATTTCAGACAGGGCGCAACTCATCCTGACCCGGCGGTCCAGCGTGCTCCTCCGTCCCCCGGTGAATGATCCGGGCATCCAACTCCTGCAATGAAGGCGGCTCGATGAAGATCAACAGGGCATCGGGAAACAATCTCTTGACGTTCTGTCCTCCTTGGACGTCAATCTCCAGCAGGACGTCACGCCCGGCCTGCAACTGGCTATCCACCGCCGAGCACGCGGTGCCGTAGCGGTGACCGTAAACCTCTGCCCATTCCAGGAACTCGCCCCGGTCGATCATCCGTTGGAATTCATCATCAGAGATAAAAAAATAATCCACCCCGTTTTGTTCGCCCGGACGCGGATGGCGGGTGGTTACAGAAACCGAATATGCCAGATCGGGGAGAGCTTGCCGCAACATGGAACAGAGTGTACCCTTTCCTGAGCCTGAGGGCCCGGATATGACAATTAAGAGAGGCTTTGCGGACACTCTCCCTGCCTCCTGCCGGAAAAGAAGTGGGATCAGTGGTACCTAAACGGCGTGGGCCTGTCGGATCACCCGCTATTCATCCTGCGGGATTGCATCCTTGCCGGCAAGCCGATGGGCGACTGTCTCCGGCTGAACCGCAGACAGGATCACGTGGTCGCTGTCGGCGATCACCACGGCCCTGGTTCTCCGGCCATAAGTGGCGTCTATCAGCATGCCCCGGTCGCGGGCTTCCTGAATGATCCTCTTGATCGGCGCCGACTCCGGACTGACAATGGCCACAATCCGGTTGGCGGAGACAATATTCCCAAAACCGATATTGATCAGCTTGATATCCAAAAACCTCACACCTCCTTGAGTTGGCTCTCCCTGACCGTTACTCTATGTTTTGCACCTGTTCACGCATCTTCTCCAACTCGCTCTTCACCTCGATCACCAACGGGGTAATCGTCAGATCGGCGGCCTTGGATCCGATAGTGTTAATCTCCCGGTTCAACTCCTGGATCAGAAAATCGATCTTCCTGCCCACGGGATCTGAGGAGTCTAGCATTTCGCCAAGCTGTTCCAGATGCGACTGTAACCGCACCAGTTCCTCGGTGATGCTGCTTCGTTCAGCAAAAAGGACAACCTCTGTGGTCAGACGAACCTCATCAATTTCGAGATCACCTGCTAAAGCCTGGAGGCGTTTCCGGAGGCGGGAGCGCAACTCCTCCTCGAGCTGTGGCGAGCGCGCCCGGATCTCCTTGACAACATTGGCGATCTGCGCCCTACGCATGGCAAAATCCCTGGCCATCTGTTCGCCCTCACGGGTTCTCATCGCAACGAGTTGCTTGCAGCGCCTCTGTTAAAGCACTCTCTACTACCACCCAAACCCTTTCCAGATCGTCCTCGGCTTCTTCTGCAACTATTACTCCCGGATACTGGGCGAAGCTGATAATATCCGGCTGGAAATCAATTTGCATCATTTCCGCCAATTCCCTCAAGCATTTATGATACGCAACAACTAATTCTTTGTCAAGCTTGACATTACGCTTTTTTTCGTTGTTATCCGTTAACGTGACAAAGATATCCAGGTGCCCCCTGGACACCTGGGACAGCACCCGCTCCTTGATGCGCTCCTCCAGGCGCATGAAGGGCCTGGCAATACGCACCACGGCTTCACAAAAACGGTGATTCACGCTGCGGATCTCCACCACGGCCTGCAGCCCATCCTGCTCTGTCTCGCCGCGCCCGTAACCGGTCATACTTTTGAGCATGTCACACCCCCGAAAGAACTTTTAAGGCGTTTGAAGGCCTCGGTAAGGCGCTCTGTGGGAGTGGTGAGCGAGATCCGGAACCAGCCCTCTCCGCACTGGCCGTATCCGATCCCCGGGGTGAGCACCACTCCCGCTTTCTCCAGCACCAGTTCGGCAAACTCCGTCGAGGTGTGCGGTGGCGGTACCGGCACCCAGACGTAGATGGTCGCCCTGGGCGGGTCCACCTGCCAACCCAGGCTGCGCAGGCCCTGCACCACTATGTCCCGTCGCTCACGGTAAACCTGCCGCATGCTACGGACGCAGTCCTGGGGGCCTGACAGGGCGGCAATCCCCGCATACTGGATTGCCTGGAAGACGCCGGAATCGAGATTGGATTTGAGTGTCCCCAGGACCTTGACGATTTCGGCATTGCCCGCGGCCCAGCCCAGGCGCCAGCCGGTCATGTTGTAAGTCTTGGACAGGGAATGGAACTCGATCCCCACCTCCCTGGCGCCTGCAGCCTGGAGGAAGCTGGGGGCGACATAGTCGTCAAAGGTGATCTCTGAATACGGCGCATCGTGGCAGATGATCAGGTCGTAGCTGCGGGCGAAGCTGACTGCTTCCTGGAAGAAATCAAGATCGACAACGGCGCCGGTAGGGTTGTTCGGGTAGTTGAGCCACAGGAGTTTCGCCCGGCGCGCCACATCGGTAGGGACTGCAGTAAAATCGGGCCGGAAGCCGTTCTCGGCTTTCAGCGGGAGCAAGTAGTTCTCCGCCCCTGCCAGGGAGGCGCCGATGCCGTAGACCGGGTAGCCCGGGTCCGGGATCAGGGCATAATCGCCGGGGTTCAGGTAGCAGAAGGAGATATGCCCGATTCCCTCCTTGGCTCCGATCAGGGTCACCACTTCCGACCGGGGGTCCAGGGACACGCCGAACCGGTTCTGGTACCAGTTAGCCACCGCCTGGCGGAAGGCCAGTAGCCCCACCGACGTGGGGTAGCGGTGATTAGGCGGATTGTCGGCCTGATCCTTTAAGGCTTGTACAATGTGCGGCGGCGTGGGCAGGTCGGGATCGCCGATCCCCAGGCTGATGACATCGATGCCCTGATTTTGGCACTCTTCGATCTTTTGTTCGATGCGGGCAAAAAGATAGGGCGGCAAAGAAACGACCCGGTCCGCTACGTTCATGGATTTTCATTCCTTTCAATTTCAGTTACCACTTCCTTAAAAGTGACCTTCGGTGAAGGCCTCGCCCAGCTCGCCTTGAAACACCTCTTCGGCGGGGCCGGTCATAAAAACGTGGTTATTGTCCGACCACTCGATCAGGAGTTGCCCGCCGGTCAGGTTTACGCAGCACCCGGCGTCCGGTCCTGTTCGTCAGCACTGAGCCTACCGCCGCAGCACAGGCGCCGGTCCCGCAGGCCAGGGTCTCCCCGACCCCCCGCTCCCAGACCCGCACCGCGATCTCATCATTGCTCCTGATCTCGATAAACTCCACATTAGTATGGTTCGGAAACAGCTCATGCCTTTCCAGGCGCGGCCCCAGGCTGCCAACCGGCGCCCGGGAGAGATCGGGGACGAATACCAGGCAGTGCGGATTGCCCATGGAGACGGCGGTGGCAATCACCCGCTCCCCGTCCAGGGCGACACTCCTCCTCGATCATCCTGGCGCCCGGGGCGCCCAGCACCGGGATCTGCTCCCGGTCCAGCACCGGCTCTCCCATATCGACCTTGACAGCCGCCACCCGGTCGCCATCCATGATTATCTCCGGGACCATGACTCCGGCCTTGGTTTTGATATCAAAAGATCGCTGGGGCGCCAGGCCGCGCAGGTAGGCGTACTTGGCCACACAGCGCAGGCCGTTGCCGCACATCTCCGGCTCCGAGCCGTCGGCGTTAAAGATCCGCATGTTTACAGTACCCTGATCATCCTTGAAGATAAACATCAACCCGTCTCCGCCAACCCCGAAGTGGCGGTCGCAGATGCGACTGGCCAAACTGGCCAATTGCCCGGGCGGCCACCGGTCGGGCCGGCCTTCCACCAGAACGAAATCATTGCCCAAGCCATGCCACTTGGTGAACTCCATCAGCCTGCCTCCAGATGCGTTTCAAGAAATTTCATCCATCCAGGATAGATAACTGAACCTCTCAGGACGATGCCACTTGCATCCGCCTTCTCATGTTCCTCGTGATCCGATCGCTGACCGCCTCTAAGGCTGGGCAGTTAATGGTGATTTGATCGTATTATACCAGATCATGAGTCAGATTGCCCTCGTACCGGCCAATCGTCTGCCTCCTCCGTCATCGATCTGCAGGTTCCTGCTTCTCCCTTCTTTAACGAAGCCCGGGCAGCCTCCAGGGCAGCGGCGTAGACCTCCTTCAGGGGCACACCGGCGGCGCGGGCTGCCTGGCGACAGGATTCGTATTCCGGAGCGACATTGGTGATCATCTGCCGGTTCTGGTCCTGGTAGAATCCCCATTTGACCGTCACCTGGCCGTATGGGGTCATTACCGTGCCGGTGTCCCGCCGGCAGACCAGGCGCCCGTCGCGGCGGAAGCGCAACCCCAGGGTGCTGGAATGGCGAAAGATGGCGCCCGCTACCGCCGCCAGCTTCTCCTCCGGACAAAGCGCCGTCAAGAGAATGCCTGGCCGGCCCTTTTTCATCTGGACCGGGGTGCAGTAGGCATCGACGGCGCCGGCGGCCATGGTTTCCTCTACAAGGGCCGGAAAGAACTCCGGGTTCATATCGTCAATAGTCGTTTCAATGACCATGCTGCACTCCTCCCCTTCCAGTTGGGTGCTATCTACCTCGCCGACGGCCAGGCGCAGGAGGTTGGGGTGCGGGAGCGCGGTTTTCCCGGCGCCGAAGCCGACGCTCCCCAGGGTCATGGCCGGGAAGGGGCCGAAACCGGCGGCCAGGGTGGTGATCAGGGCGGCGCCGGTAGGGGTCACCAGTTCGGCCTGATCCTCGGTTCCATAGATGGGAAAACCCCGGAGGAGATAGAGGGTGGCCGGGGCCGGAACCGGCAGCCGCCCGTGACGGCATGACACCCAACCGGAACCCGTGGGCAGGGGTGAGGAGATCACCTTTTCGATCCCCAGCAGGTGCAGGCCGAGGATGGTGCCGGTGATGTCGATCAGGGCATCGACCGCCCCCACTTCGTGGAAATGGACGGATGCGGCGTCGATGCCGTGAACCTGTGCTTCGGCCTGTGCCAGGGTGGTAAATACGGCCATGGCCTGTTTCCTGACCGGGTTCGGCAGGGGGCTCTTGCCGATCAGGTCCAGGATGTCGTCCAACCGGCGGTGTGGCTGCTCCCCGCTGACACGGACCTCGACATCCATAGCGGCGATGCCATGCTGTTTTACCTCACGAGACCTGATCTCCCAGCCCTCCAGGCCCAGCCCCTTGAGGCCGGCTACCAGTTCGTCCTGGCACAGGCCGTTGGCCAGCAGCGCTCCCAGGCACATATCACCGCTGATCCCGGAGAAGCAATCAAAATAGGCGATGCGCAGCCCTGTCATCTCCTCTCTTCCGCTTTCAGGACAGCATTCATACTCCCACTCCGGAAGCCTTGCAGGTCCAGGGTGATATAGGTGAACCCGAGTTCCTGGAGGCGGTTGACAAGCATCTCTCGTACCCGGTCGTCAATCAGAAGGGCAAAGGCCGAGGGATTGACTTCTATCCTGGCAATGCTACCGTGGTGACGCACCCGTATTTCTTGCAGGCCGAGTTGCCGCAGACAGGCTTCGGCAGCAGCCACCTGTTCAAGTTTCGCCCTTGTGATCGCCTGGCCGTAAGGGATGCGGGAAGACAGGCAGGCCATGGACGGCTTGATCCCAGTTGGGCAATCCCAGATGCCGGGCCAGGTGACGGATGTCAGCCTTGGTCAGGCCGGCCTCCTGGAGGGGGCTGAAAACGCCACACTCCCGGGCAGCTTCACTGCCGGGGCGGAAGTCCCCGCGGTCGTCGGCGTTGGCGCCGTCGACAATGGCCTGGAGCCCCTGTTCACGGGCCAGTGACTGCAGTGAGGCAAAAAGTGACTTTTTACAGTGATAGCAGCGTTCCGGCGGGTTGGCACAGTAGGCCGGGTTGGCCATCTCGTCGGTATTGATCACCATGTGCCGCACTCCCATCTCCATGGCCAGTCGGGTGGCAGCCTCGATCTCCGCCTGGGGATAGGTAGCAGAGGCGGCGGTTACAGCCAGGACCCGGGCGGGTGTCATCGTGGCAACCTTCAGGAGCAGGCTGCTGTCCACGCCGCCGGAATAGGCAACCAGGACGCTTCCCAATTCCCTCAGTTTATCTTGCAAGGCGTTGAGCTTGGCATTCAATTCGGGTGATAGCATTCCACAGCACCTCTAACCTCGAACCTCAAGGATGGGCCACCCCGGTAGCCAGGTCTCCGGCGCCCTTCACCACACTAAAACAGCCATCAGACCAACCTCTTCAAAAATAACATTGCCCTACATTTGAGTACCGGCCACCCGGGTAATCAGGTGGGCCATGACCGCCGCCCCGAAACCATTGTCGATATTAACCACCCCGATACCCGGGGCGCAACTGTTGAGCATGGTGAGCAGTGGGGCCAGCCCCTGGAAATTGGCCCCGTAGCCGGTGCTGGTAGGAACCGCCACCACCGGTTTGTCGGTCAGGCCGGCCACCACGCTGGGCAGCACTCCGTCCATGCCGGCAATGGCGACCACCACCTGCGCCTCCTCCAGTTCCGGCAGGTGTCCCAATAGGCGGTGGATGCCGGCCACGCCCACGTCGTAGAGGCGGAGCACCTTGTTTTCTAAAAACTCCGCCGTCAGAGCGGCCTCCTCGGCCACCGGGATGTCCGATGTACCCCCGGTGAGGACGGCAATTGCACCCCAGCGCGGCCGGATCGCGGCGGCTCTCAGGGAGAGCAGCCGGGCCTCCTGGGAGTAGCTGGCATCCGGGAACTCCTCCTGGATCAGGCGTGCGGTACGCCGGGGCACCCGGGTGGCCAGCACCCGTCGGGCTATGGGCGGCCAGTTCCCGGAAAGCCGCCAGCGCCTGGGCCGGAGTCTTGCCGGCACAGTAAACCACCTCCGGGACGCCGCTACGCAGTTGGCGGTGGTGGTCGATCTTGGCGCTGCCGATGTCCCGGTAGGGCAGGTGCTTCAGCTCCGCCACCGCTTCGGCGACGCTGGTCTCACCCGTCCTGACCTGCTCCAGCAGTCTGATCAGTTGTTCCTTGTCCACTCGCATTCCCACCCAAGCAATTAAATGGGCCTCTTCCAAAAACTCTGATTCCGGTTTGATCTCAGTTTAGTCTTGTCTATCTTGAGTGTCAAAAAAGAAGGAGATAGAAGAAAGAGCCAGGCGCGCCTGGCTCGGGTGTCGGACATGTTCCGGTTCGTTTGAACAATCTTCAGCCAACCCTGGTGCCTTCACTTTTCATTGTGCCAATTGGGAATGGAGCCGAGGCAGTCCCCGTTAGCTTGTCGCCGTCGATCGTGCCCTTACAGTCCAGATTGGTATCACCGAGCGGGGTTTTTACCTTTACCTGGAATTGATACTCGTTGCCATTCACCGTACCGCCGGTAAAATCAGCCTTGCCCGTTGGTATCTCCATGCTTCCGCTCAACGAGTTTCCTTCGGCTTTCAGCATCAATGTGCCTTCCTGCGGACCCATCATGGTCTGGGTTGTAATTTTGTACGTGCCGTCCACTGCCATTGTCATGCCTCCCCTTTGTTTTAATAATACCTTCCATAATAATACTCTTCCATACCTAGGCAGGCACTCATCTCCAGATGAGAGACATGCGCCTGCTCGACCGTGGGATAGAGTATGATATTGAGTATTCGACATCTACCAAGAAGTTCCTGCCAGCCTGTTCGAAATTCGATATTCGATGTTCAATGCCCGAAGAAACCTCTAACTCGAACTTTTTTTCCTTCTTAATTGACTGGCCGCAGTCTCAAGGCTATACTTCGTAGGAAGATCTCACTGCGGGTGGTGTTGATGGTGTCGCCTGACGGGATCACCCTTTTCCTGATCACCGAAGAGTTGAAGAGCCAGATCCTGCAGGGCCGGGTCGACCGGGCCTACCAGCCCGAGCAGTTGGAGATCATCCTGGTCGTGCGCAAACCGGGGCAGAACCTGCGCCTGCTCCTGTCCGCCCATGCGGAAAACGCCAGGCTGCACCTGACCTCGCACGAGAGGAAAAACCCGGCCATCCCGCCCGCCTTCTGCTTCGTCCTGCGGAAGTACCTGGAGGGAAGCCGCCTGGTCAACATTCAGCAGGTGGGCCTGGACCGGGTCGTCTATTTTACCTTCTCCCGTCTCGATGAGAGCGGCGGTTACCGGGATGTCCACCTGATCAGCGAGATTATGGGAAAGCACAGCAACCTGATCCTGGTTGACCAGCAGAGCGGCCAGATCATCGACGCCATCAAACGATACTCCCATGCGGTCAGCCGTCACCGGGAGGTGCTGCCCGGCCGGGTCTACATCCCCCCGCCCGGCCAGTCCAAAACATCCCCCCTGGAACTCGACGAAGAGCAGTTTGTGAAGGTCTTGCAGAGCGGTGGCTGGGATCAGCCGCTGGGGAACCTGGCCTTTAGAAAACTGGCCGGGATCGGCCCCGAACTGGCCCGGGAACTGGTTTTCCGGGCGAACCTGGCCCCGGACCTGCTTCTGGAAGACTGCGGCGAGTATGAACTGCGGCGCCTCTGGCAGGCCCTGCAACAAACAGTCGGCCCCTTGCTGCAGGGTAAATGTGAGCCGACCCTTGTCCTGGAGGGGAAAACCCCGGTATTGTATGCTCCCTTTCGCCCAACCCAGGATCCGGGGTTGTCCCTGGATGCCGCTCCCTCCTTGAACCAGGCCGCAGATGACTTCTACGCCGGTCATACCGAGATGGCCAGGTTCCGGCAGTTGCAGAGAGCCCTTGTCAACACCGTCAGTCAGGAAGCGGCCCGGGTGGCAAAAAAGCTGTTTCTGCAGGAGCAATCCCAGGCGGATGCCCAAAAGATCCAGGATTACCGGATCCGCGGGGAGATGCTGCTCGCACACCTGCACCTGATCAAACGGGGACAGACAGTAGCGCACCTGCCCAATCTCTATGATCCGGAGGCGCCGCCCCTGGAGATCGAGCTGAACCCTTCCCTGACCCCGTCCCAAAACGCCCAGCAACTGTTTCGCCGCTACGAAAAAGCCCGCAACACCCTGCAGATCAACAAACTACAGATGGCTCTAACAATGGATGAACAGAAATACCTGTCCAGCGTCAAAACCGCCCTCGACCTGGCAGAGACGGTCGACGAGCTGAACGAGATCAGGACTGAACTGGAGCAGGCCCGCTATGTGAAATCAAGAGACAGGAAGCGAAAGACGGGCCCTGCACGCGGGGAGAAACCGCAGCAAAAGAGCCTGCCGCAGGTTTCCAAGATCACCTCCGCGGAGGGTTTCGAAATCCTGATCGGGAAAAACAACCGGCAGAACGACTACCTGACCATGCACCTGGCTAAGAAAGAGGACATCTGGCTGCACGCCAAGGACGCTCCGGGCGCCCACGTAATCATCAAATTCCAGCCGGGCCGTGAGATCCCGGATACCACCCTGGAGCAGGCAGCCCAACTGGCAGCCTATTACAGCGAGAGCAGGCACTCCTCCAAGGTGTCCGTCGACTACACGCCCCGGAAAAACGTCTGGAAGCCAGCCAGTGCCCGCCCGGGATTCGTCCTGTACGATCACTACCAAACCCTGCTGGTGGCTCCTGAGGCTCCGGAAGCAAATAAACATTAGATGGCAGAGTTATAAACTCTGCCATCTAATTGACTTTTTAGACCCAGCCGCGCCAGCGCATTGCATCCACTACGCGGTTGAGCGCCTTCACCCAGCAAGCCATGCGCATGCTGATTTGTTTCTCATTATGCAGTTCATAGACTTCCTTGAATACCTTCTTGATTATACCCTCCAGCTTGGCGTTGACTTCTTCTTCTGTCCAGTGGTTGTCGTGGAGGTTCTGCACCCGCTCGTAATGCGCCACCTGGGTTCCTCCAGAGTTAGCCAGAATATCCGGAGCATCGAAGACATCCTTTGCCAGGATTATTTTTTCTGCATCCGGTGTCATGGGTCCGTTAGCGCCCTCTATTACCATTTTGGCTTTAACACGGGGGGCGTTTTCTGCGGTAAGCACATTCTGTACGGCGCACGGCGCCAGTATGTCGCATTCCAGTTCGAGAATTTCGGCGTTGGTTATATTCTTCGTCGCCTTGGGATAACCGACCACGCTGCCTGTACGCTCTGCGTACGCATAGACATCCGGTATATCCAGGCCGGCGTCGTTGTAGATACCCCCGTTAACATCACTGACTGCTATTACTTTTACTCCGTCTCTCTGAGCCAGATTGGCCAGATTCCAGCCTACTTTCCCAAAACCCTGAATGGCGGCCGTAAGCCCTTCCATCTTCAAGCCCATGACTTTGGCAACTTCCCGCGTAGTAAACAGGAGGCCCCTACTCGTTGCCTCCGCTCGCCCCTCGGAACCCCCTAAAATCATCGCCTTGCCGCTGATTGCTGCTGGTTCGTTCCGTAGGTTCATGGCCTCCCACTCATCTAAGAACCAGCTTTGAGTCACGTTATCGGTTCCGATGTCAGCCCCCGGGAAGTCGTTCCACGATCCGCATATAGGCGCAATCGCACGTATATATGCTCGGCACAACCGTTCCAACTCGTTGCGGGACAGCTTCGCCGGGTCAACCGCTATGCCTCCCTTGCCACCACCGTTAGGGATTTCGTTAAGCGAGTTTTTCATCGTCATCCACATAGACAGCGCCCTGACGTCGTCTGCTGTTTCATCCGGATGGAATCGGGTGCCCCCGCGGATCGGCCCAACAGCCCAGTTGTGCTGAAAGCGGTACCCTTCAAATATCTTGATAGAACCATCATCCATCTTGAACGGGAAACTTTACAGTCAATTGGCGCATCGGTTCTTTTAAAATAGCATATACGTGCGGTTCCAAATTCATAATCTTTGCTACTTCCGCCAGTTGCGCCTGCGCAACCTCCAACGCAGTCATTCATGTTCCCTCCTCACAAAAGCGTTGCTTTCTTGACCTAAGCAAATTAGTACCGGGTCTGTGAGCCCGCCAGGCCGAAGCTGCACCGCGGGTAATGGCAATCCCGGCATTGGCGGCACAGTCCGCCGTGGCCGAGAGCCACGATGTCCCGGCGCCGCAGCCGTTCGCCCGCCAGCAGCCGCGGCAGCACCAGGTCGAGCACGGTGGTCCGGAAGAACATGCCGCAGGCGGGCACCCCGATCACGGGCACCTCTTGCCCGGTAGGCCAGCAGGAACATCGCCCCGGGGAGAACGGGCGCCCCGTAAATCTCGGTCTCGGCCCCGGCCAGGGAGATCCCCTGGGGGGTCACATCATCCGGGTCGACGGACATGCCCCCGCTGACCAGCAACAACTGGCCCGCCCCGGCAGCGATCACCTCCGCCGATCAGTCCGGGCGATCCGCTCGGGATCATCCGGCGCATACTGGAAGATCCGAGCACCCGCGACCCGAAGGATATCGATCTTGTCCCGGAGCACCGGCCCGAACCGGTCCTCGATCCGCCCGTGGAAGACCTCGTTGCCGGTGACGATGATGCCCACGTCCCACACCCGGTAGGGAAGGACGCTGACCACCGGCCCGCTTTGGGCGGCGATCTCCTCCAGCTTTTCTGATCAACGGTTCCTTTACCGCCAGCGGGATCACTTTCGTCCCGGCCAGCATGTCGCCGGCGGCCACCGGCGTATTGTTAGGCAGGGTGGACAAGCACTACCGTTCGGGATATCGTTGATCGCTTCCAGGGCTGCAGACGTTGATCTTCAGCAGGCCAGTCCGGGAGGCAAAGAGGTTGACCCGGCTCTCCCGCGGCTCCGAGCAGGTAACGCCATCGCCCGCCGCTGCCCGCCCCAGGCGTCTTCCGGCCTCATCCTCGTGGACGTCGTCCGGCTCCAGTTCCAGGGCATAGATGGTGTCCTTTCCCATCTGCAACAGTTCGGGCATATCCTCGGACAGCGATGCAGTGGCCCTTTTTGAAGGCCACGCCCTTGAACTCCCCCGGCACGATCTTCGTCAGGTCGTGGGACAGGATCCGGCCCACTGCCTCTTCCGACACCGATCTTTTGGACGCGCATGCGCCTGCCTCCTCCATCATCGATCTGCAGGGCTATCTTCGAAGCTCGAACCTCTAACCGTGCCCGCAAGCGGGCACCCGCTCAAGAAGTACAGCACGGCCTCCAGCACCCCGCCGCCAACCGCCCGCGCCTTGTCGGAGATGGTGTAACAATACTCCACCCGGCCGCGCGGGTCGACGTCGCCCATCTTCTGTCCCCGGCACAAACGGACGCCGCCCCGGATCAGCCCCCGCAGCACGCCGGCGATCGGGGCCGGCACAGGACAGCCGTCCACGAAGCCGACCACATCCCCCACCTGCACCCGGGCGCCGATCTCCAGGCTGCGAAGCAAACACTCCGTCCGCCGGGGACCTGACCAGGCGCTCCGCCGCAAATCCGGAGATGGGCGCCGGGATACCGGTGTCCGGTTCGGCGGCGCCCTGTAAGATCACCCGCCCCAGGTCGTGGCCGCGGTTGGTCTCCACCACCGCGTGCACATCGCTGCCGGCGGTGAAACCCGGGCCGAGTCCGATCACCACCGGGGCGTCGGTGATCCTGGTACCGCAATTCCGCTTGGCCATGATGGCGTCCACCACCACCTGTGGCCGCAGTTGCAGGGCGATCTCCGCCGCCGGGTCGATCAGCGCCGGGATCTCGCCCCGCTCCAGGACCGCCCTGGCCTCTTCAAGGCCGGAGGCCAGGCGGCAGACGACGCCTTCCACCTCCTGGCGACCCTCGTAGATCGCTTCGGCAAACGACACGGTGCGGCGAACCACGGTCGGCTGCGCCAACTCCGTCATCAGCACCCGAAAGCCCGAACGGTAGAGGCGGTGGGCCACCCCGGTAGCCAGGTCTCCGGCGCCCTTCACCAGCACTAAAACAGCCATCAGACCAACCTCTCCAAGAAAACATCCATGGTACCGCCGCAGGCCATGCCCTCGTCGGCGTCCACATCGGCGTCCATGGCGACGGAAAACAGCCTGGCCGCCGGCAACGCTCCGGCGCCGCCCGGCGCCCCGCCCGAGTCAAACAGCATCATCGCCTCGCTGCGCACGGCCGCCTCCCCGCATCCGCCTCCGATCGTCCCCCAGACGCCGCCGTCCGGCGACAGCAGCATCTTCGCCCCCGGCTGGCGAGGCGTGGAACCCCTGGTACGGATCACAGTGGCCGCCACCACCGGCTGTCCCCGGTCGATATGATCAAGCATGTCGGCAAGAAACTGCCACTCATCGGCGTTGGAGGTCGGGGGCAGCGGGGAGCGCCCGCGGCCGCGCGGGCCTCGGTCAACTGGGCGGCGATGCTGACGGCGATCTCCGCCGGGGTCTCGGCGCCGATCTCCAGCCCGATCGGCATAAACACCAGGTCTACCCGCTCCTTCAGGAAACCGGCGGCAATCAGGTGCTCCCGCACCAGCTTGACCCGGCGCCGGCTGCCGATCATCCCCACATAGCCGGGTTCTCTGGGCAAGACCTGTTTCAGGCACTCCAGGTCATGCTGGTGGCCCCTGGTGACGACCACCACGCTGGTCCCGGCATCAAAGTACTGCCGGGACAGCGCCCGGCTGAAATCGTCGCACACCACCGAATGCGCCCCGGGAAACCGCCGGGGGTCGGCAAAGGAGGGCGGTCGTCAATCACCGTGATCTCGTACTCCAGCAGGGAGGCGATCGCCACCAGCGGCTGGGCGATATGCCCGCCCCCCAGTACCAGCAGGCGTGCTACCGGATGCACGGTTTCCACGAAGACGCCGGCCGTCCCACCGGCGCCGGCGATCTCCAAAAGCCGCGCCTCCTGCTGCAGCAGAAACTCCGGCGCCTGCTGGCGCATCCTCGCCGTCAGGGCGGCGTCACCCAGGTCGCCAAAAATACCGGAGCCGGTAATCAGGAGCTTGCGCCCCAGCAGGTCTGACTGCCCCGGCACGGGCGCCACCAGGGTTGCCAGGGCGATCCGCCCCCGCTCGGCCACGGCTTGCCGCAACTGCTGATACAACTGTTCCACCCCACATTCTATATCGTAGCAACCTTGGCTTGTCCATAAAATCGAACATCAAACTTCCAACATCGAGAGGGACTCCCCTGAAGCCAAGAACTCCGCAGATCTCCTTTTCTTACGGGTATCGGCCTGTATCCAATTATCATTGATCAGGTCCTAAACTTCAATCCTCGACCCAAGTAAATCTTACCGAGGCTACCCGCTCTAATGCCCCCGCTTCTAAAGCGGTGCGATAAGAGCGGCTACGCCTCTAGTTAACTAGTTCTTGGCTTCAGTGTGGGAAGCAATCCCCCTCAAGCCAAGACCCAGTTGAACCGTCATGTCCCCTATTTTTGGTAATACCTGATCTCAAACGTCATGCAGCCGTTCGGGATCTTGTACGGCCCGTGTTTCATTCCCGGAGGCCGGCAAGCGTACCATCCTTCAAGATAGGTTTCCTTCTTTTTGATGTCGTACAGGCTTCCCTTGATAATGTAGACCTCTTCCCAGAAGTCATGCACTAGTGCCAGCTCGGTTGTTTCCAGCGGTGGGAATTTCAGGAACCTGGTGTATGAGCCGGTCTCAGGGTCTATGCTCACGATTTTCTCCATAATTCCTTCTATAGCGCCTTCTGCCTGTCTCCAAGGGACTTTTACATCGGGGTCAAAAAACTCCATCTCCATTTTTGGCACCTTACTTACCTCCTCATAAATATTTTAACCCAATTTACAACCGTAACACCTGAAGTGTATAACCGCACATCAGTGACCGCCCGGATTTCCGGTCCCGCAATTCGGCCTCGAAATGCTTACTGAAAGGCATCCCTTTGACTAGGGCGCCAACGGTGCCGGAGAAGATCGCGGCGCCCTCCTCGAGGCCGCCGCCGCACAGCACCCTCACTCTCTCCAGCAGTTCCTCGGGTCTCATGAACGCAGCCAGGGTAGCTTCCTGGTACAAAGTCTCCCTGTCCTTTCCGATCCAGGACCTCATTTCAATCTCATCCCAATGTTCCTTGACGTCATCGAACATCCAGACTGCGCTCGAAATGAAGTTCGGGCAAAGCTGTTTTGCTTTCGGAATGCTGGTGATCTCCAGCTTGCGGTCTGTATGGTCGCTGCCAACAGCCACATAGATGTTGTTGTTGCCGACCAGGAGCACATATTCTGCTTCCCCGGTACTGTCTTCATCGACCACTTCGGCGAAATTGTCCGTAGTCAGCAAAGAAGATGATTTGAGGTAGTACGCCGGCACAGAATCTGGCGCAGGAACACCCATCTGCTTCAGTTCCTCTACGTGTTTTCTCACCTCCTCCTGATTGCGCCCGGTATAGCCGGCGTTGATGATCTGGCGGACAACGAAGCCGATCCGCTGGCTCCTGTCGCCGTTGACATAGAACTCCAGTCTATTCTCCTTCATACAGCGCTTACCTCGCCTTCAAAAAGTTTTCTTTCTGTCCCTGAGGGCGGGGAATTCGTCCCTTACCGCCTTGACCAATGCCGGATCTATTTCCACTTTTAAAACGTTTTCCCGTTCCGAAGCAGAGGCCACTACGGTACCCCAGGGATCGATCACCATGCTGCGTCCGATAAAAGCCTTTCCTTGGCTTGAACCCGCGCAACCACAGGAGATGATATAACTGAGGTTTTCGACAGCCCTGGCCTGATTGAGCAATGTCCAGTGCTCTACCCGTGGGTACGGCCACGCTGCACAGTTAATGATGAATTCAGCCCCCAGGTCCACCATCTTCCGGTACAGCTCCGGAAAGCGCAAGTCATAACAGATGCACAGGCCAACTTGGCCGAATTCCGTCGGGACAACGGTGATCTCATCCCCCGGGGTCAAAATTTCCCCTTCGGCAGATCCATACCCGAACAGGTGCATCTTGCTGTATTGACCGAGCACCGCCCCTTTTCTGTCCAATAAGGCACAGGTGTTGTAGTACCGGTCTCCCCGCCGCTCGATCAGGCTTCCTGTGAAGATATAACAACCATTTTCTGCCGCCCTGGATGAGAGGAAAGAGATTGTTTCTCCTTGGAGTGGCTCGCTCTGTGACCTGTAATCTGCAAAAGCGAAGAACCCGAGGTTCCACACTTCCGGGAGCACTACCAGGTCTGTCCCGCGCAAGCCGTCAATCATCTTACCCACATATTCCAGTTTTTCTCGTTTGCTCTTGCTGTCATCGATAGCCAGCTGGATAATCCCGATTTTCAAGCCTGCCCTCCTTCCCTGTTTTCTTATTTTCATTGCCCGTAAGTACCATTAACTGAAATCGCCAAGGTAGATGGGATTGGGCCCTTCCATGTGCACTGCGCCCTGCGGGCACAGTGAGGGGCAGAGTCCACATCCATCACACTTTTGAGGGTCTATGTACGCCCTTTTCTTGCCATCGACCTCAACAAAAGAAATCGCCGGCCCCCTGAAGCACCAGTTTTGACAAAGCTGGCAACCGTTGCACAAATCCTGGTCGACGACGGAAACGTTCATGGTGTCCCGGTCCACCTTGTCCCAGGTCAGTAATTGCGGCAGGGTGATCCCCCGCAGCGACTCGATGTCTGCATAGCCTTTCTCTTCCATGAATTTGGTCATCCCATCCAGGCAGTCCCGGATCATCTTGTAGCCCCTTCTGCCATACATCAGGGCAGTACAGACCTGCACGTTGGAGGCGCCTACCATGATCGCCTTGACCGCATCCTCCCAATTCCAAATACCACTGCTGGCTGAAATCGGGAGGCCTACCGCCCGGGATATTTTGGCCACCCAATGCAGCATGATCGGGCGCATCCATGGCCCGCCGACACCGGCGAAGGTGGAGTGCAGCAAGGGTCTGCCGGTATTGATGTCGATTTCCAGGGCGGGGAATCTGTTGATCACAGTCAATCCGCTGGCGCCAGCCTCTTGTACACGGCTCGCCACTAGAATCGGGTTGACTGCCGCCGCAGTGAGCTTGATAAAAACCGGTATTTTAACGGCAGCAACGACCACCCTGGTGACTTCAGCCGCAGCATCCGGATCGGCGCCCAGTTCCTGCCCGCTTTTATATCCCAGGTCTCTCGGGTGCGGACAGCCAAAGTTGAGCTCCAGCATGTCAATACCTGTTTCCTCGACCATTCTTGCCAGTTTATCCCATTGCTCCAGGCTGCCCCCGGAAATACTGCCCACCAGAGCCACTCCGTTACTTTTACAGTAGGCAGCGGCCGCCCTCAGTTCCTCGCCCCATTCTTCGGGTGTGTGTTGAGCCAGGAACTCGCAGGAATAATTGGAGAAGCAGTATGGCCACCCCTTTTTGTGCAAGACGGTAAAGCGAGGGGAAACATACTTCTGGAGCAGGGGTTCGTAGCTCACTGTCTTGGCGATGATGCCGCCGCAGCCTGCATCGACGCAACGCTTCATGTAGTCGGCATCTTTTGAGGGCGTTGCTGAGGCGACGACCATGGGATTCTTGAATTTAACGCCGCAAACTGTCACGCTCAGATCCGGTTTCATAATTTCATCCTCTCTCTTAATGCCCTGTCGGGTTTATGGTTTAGGCAGACTATTTCTTAGCAAGCGCTTCCAGGATTCTCTCCGGGGTAACAGGTATCCTGTCGAACCTGACTCCGATAGCATTGTAAATAGCGTTCAAGACAGCAGCCGCTACCGGGTTGAGCGCCGGCTCGCCGATGCCCTTGGCGCCCAGTGGCCCATCCGGGTCATTGGTCTCGACGAAATCGACATGAATTCTTGGCATGTCCTTGGGGCCAGGCATTCTGTAGTCCAGGAAACCAGGGTTGAGGATATTCCCCTGTTCGTCGTAAAGCATGTCTTCTGACAGCGCCCAACCAAGACCCATCGATATTCCGCCATGAACCTGTCCTTGAAGCAGCATCGGGTTGAGCACCCGTCCCACATCATGAACAGCCCAAAAATCGACGACATCGACCAGCCCGGTCTCTGTGTCGATCTCCACCTCCGCGATTTGTGCCGCAAAGGGGTAGACCGGTGAAGGATTTCCGTATTTATTCTCGTCGGGAAGCACCGTATCCGGGACCCAGTAACCGTTCCCTGTCACTGGCATGCCGCCGTGGTTAAACATGAAGTTCTTCACGGTTTCGGCATAGCTCATGATCTGCCGGCCGGTGCCCTTTTCAAGATCATCCCGTCCACGATGTCGAGATCCTGCTGTGCCAGCCCGGTCATTGCTGCCGCCTCATGAAGAATCTTTTCCCTGGCATCCCTGGCCGCGGCAAGCACTCCCTGTCCGCCAACGGTAGTCCCACGGGTGGCAAATGACCCCAATCCAAAAGCGGCAAGATCTGTATCAACGGGTTTGACCACAATATTTTCGTAGGGCACCCCCAGGGCCTCTGCCGCCAATTGCGCAAACACGGTGTTCTGCCCCTGCCCCATGTCGCATTCCGGATGAACCAGGACCACCTGGCCCTCCTCGCCGATCCTGATGAGAGAGGAGGAACCATCGAATGGCCTGAAAAACGCCCTGTTACCTGATACGTGGTTACAGCAGGCGAGGCCTATCCCTCTCACTCTGCTTCCGTTGACCTGGCGTTTGCCATACTTATCCTTCCA
Source organism: uncultured Peptococcaceae bacterium (assembly GCA_963767365.1). GTDB lineage: Bacteria > Bacillota > DSM-12270 > Thermacetogeniales > Thermacetogeniaceae > Palsa-1188. The sequence goes on along the minus strand of CAVYEE010000034.1, from coordinate 6,705 downwards.
GTTAGACATTTTGGCTACTTTTCTCAAACATTCCGGGAGCCCGCAGGTATTGATCCGCCAGCCATGGCAGGAGACGTAACCGTCCGGTACGGCGTTTTTCAATCGCAGATCGACCGGATCCATCCCCAGCGCTTCTGCTATTCGGTCCATTACGATCTCCAGCGCAGTGATCATCTGGGAATTGCCAAAACCGCGGAAACATCCGGTGGGAACCGTGTTGGTGTAGAGAAGAAGGCCTTCAGTCTGGACATTGTGGAATTTATAGAGGGAATCAGCCCTGTTACAGGCAGTTGCTGTAATCGGAGGCGCGTATACGGTTCTGGCGCCGTTCACCGCCAAGAGGCGCACCTTTTTAGCAAGGATGGTTCCGTCTTTTTTGACTCCCATCTTGATTTCGATCTTCATCGGGACCCTGGGGTTGCCGGCAATGAAATCTTCCTGCCTCGTGTTGACGATCTTGACCGGTTTCCCGGTTTTCCTGGCAAGCTCGGCGCAGATCAGGTGTGACATGTATTCGAACTTGGCGCCAAAAGCGCCTCCAATGAACGGCTTGATCACGTGCACTTTCCCCGGTGAGATGCCGAGCGCCTTGCCGTAAACCATCCGGACTTTTGCAGGCACCTGGACGGAGAGCCACATGTTCACTCTTCCGTTTCCATCCCACTGAGCGATCGCGGCCCTGGTCTCCAGGTAAGCCTGGTAGACCTGGCTCGTATAGAAGACGTCGGCAACCACCAGGTCAGATTCAGCAAACGCCTTGTCGACATCGCCTCTCTCGAGCTTGTAGTTGAGAACCACATTATCGGGACGATCCTGATACAGGCGGATAGAGTTGTCTGCCATCGCTTCCTCCGGGGTAAACACACCCGGAAGCTCCTCGTACTTTACATCAATGTGCTTCAATGCCTCCTCCGCTGTCTGCTCGTCTATGGCTGCCACTGCCGCCACCTCGTCGCCCACAAACCGCACCCTATCCTTGGCCATGATGTACCAGTCATCGGGGCCGCATTGCGTGCCGAAGGGTATCTGCGGTGTGTCCTGGAAAGTGATCACGGCTTTGACACCTGTCAGCCTGACCGCCTTGCTGGTGTCTATTGACAAGATCCTGGCATGGGCATATGGGCTGCGTAAGATCTTGCCATAGAGCATCCCCGGCAGCTTCACGTCTGTGACGTATTCAGCCGTACCCAGGGCCTTTTCTGTCGCATCGATGGGGATCACGCTCTGACCGACCACTTTGAATCCCATTCACTCCACCTCCTCTCGCTGCCGCCTGGCAAGGGACAAGACAGCATCGACAATGTACTGGTATCCGGTGCAACGGCAAAGATTGCCGGCAAAGGCATCGCGTATCTCCATCTCTGTCGGGTTCGGGTTGTGGTCAAGCAACCCCTTGGCTACCATGATAAATCCCGGTGAACAGTAACCGCACTGGATAGCGCCATTTCCACAAAGGCCTTCTGGATGGCATCCATCTCCCCATCCCTGCTGATTCCCTCGATCGTGGTGATCTCATGGCCTACCGCCTGCATAGCCAGAACCAGGCAGCGAATCCACCGGCTTTCCATCCATCAGCACGGTGCACGCCCCGCATTCCCCCTCAGCGCATCCTTTTTTGGTGCCAGTGAGCCTCAGGTCATCCCTCAAGACATCGACGAGGACCTTTTTGGGGCTTACCATGAGTTCGTAATCATCACCATTGATCCTCAATTGCAACGGTATTTTCACCTGGAGGAGACCTCCCTTCCTTGCAAAGCGGCCAGTGCCCTCTTCATGTAGACCCTCACCATCTGTCTTCTGTAGTCGGCGCTGGCCCTCACGTCTGTGATCGGCCTGGCTTCCATCCCGGCCGTTTCCGCAGCCAATTCGATCACTTCACTGCTTAGTACATTCCCCACCAATTTCTTTTCAGTCTCCACTGCCCGCATCGGCACAGGGGCCACAGCGCCGAGATAGACGCGGGCGCCCATGACCGTTTCCGTCCCCGATCTGCAGCAGGGCTGTGAGGTTCACGATGGAGATATCCATCGACCTTCGCAACTGGTGCCTGCAATAGATCCCACGCCATCCCGGTTCAAGTGGGGGAACAATGATCTCCTTCAGGATCGCACCTGTTTCCAGGGCTGTCCGCCCCGGCCCCAGAAAGAAATCAGACAGGGGAACCGTCTTTTCTCCTGCAGGTCCGGCAATGGTCACTGCAGCCCCCGCTGCCAGCAACGGGGTGGCCAGTTCCGCTGAAGGGGCGGCATTGCAAATATTGCCTCCGACGGTCGCTGTGTTGCGTATCTGCCACGAGCCAAGTTTTGTCGCCGCTGTCTTCACAAAGGGATATCTCTCGCTGATGATGTCGCTCTCTGCAACCGCCGCTATCGTGGCCAGGGCGCCGATTCTCACCCTGGCGCCGTCCGCAACGATATAGTCCAGTTCCCTGATCCGCTTGAGGTCTATTATTGTTTCCAGGGCGCTTTTCCCGTGAGCGACATTTACCAGCACATCCGTACCACCCGCCACCAGCACTGCTCCAGTGTTTTCCTGATACAAGGATATCGCTTCCTGCAAAGTATCAGGCGCAAAATACTCACTTCCCACCATACCGGCTCCTCCTCTATCTTGTCCCTGTCCCAACAAAACAGCAATTCTAATCTTTTTTATTGGCCGCGATTGCCTCAAGAATTTTTTCAGGTGTAAACGGCATTTCCCGCAACCTTATTCCCACCGCATCGTAAATAGCATTGGATATCGCTGCCACCACCGGGTTCAGCGCCGGCTCACCCAGGCCCTTCGCTCCGAAAGGCCCGTTTGGTTCATCGGTTTCAATAAGTAAAGATTCTATTGTGGGCATGTCTTTTAGCCCCGGAATTCTATAATCTAAAAAATTAGTGTTTTGAATCCTACCGTTTTCCATGAGCATGTCTTCGGTCAGTGCCCAACCAACACCTTGCGCTACGGCGCCTTCCATCTGGCCGGTCGCTCCCATCGGGTTGATTGCCCGCCCGAGGTCGTGGGCGGAATAGTAGTTGAGCACTTTGACCATCCCTGTTTCCACATCCACTTCCACTTCCGCAATGTGCGCCGCATAAGGATACGCACAGGAGGGGTTGCCGTATTTATTCCCGTCAGGGACATCGGTGCCAGGGTTAAAACTTCCAAACCCGTACAGGTAGGCGCCGTTGCTGGCGATCTGGTATTTTCTGGCCAGTTCCGCCAGGCTGATGATCAGGCCCCCGTCTCCAAGGTTGACTAATGAACCGTTATTGATCGTCATGCTATTTTGGGGTGTTCCCGTCAGGGTGGAAGCATAATCGAGGATTTTACCACGCAGATCTTGCGCCGCTAGTTCCACCGCTTTACCGCCGACAGTAGTTGTCCTGCTGGCAAAGGCACCCAGCGCAAACGTGCTGTAGTCAGAATCAACCGGCGCAACATTGATTTTATCAACGGACACCCCCAGGACTTCCGCTGCGATTTGGGCGCAGACCGTCCTTTGCCCCTGTCCGAGTTCAGTCTCTCCCGTTATCAAGCTTGCCCACCCGTCAAGGTTGAGCCTCATCACTGCTGCTGAGCCGTGAAATGGCGGATAAAAGGCGCTGTAGCCGGAAACATGGTTACAGCAGGCCAGGCCGATTCCTCTCCCGTAAACCTTGTTTTTCTTTTTTTGATCCCAGTCGGCAGCAGCCTTTGCTTTGTCCACGCACTCCGTCAAGCCACAACTGCCGATTTTCCAGCCATGTAATGAGACATACCCTGCAAAAACGGAATTTAGCTTTCGGACTTCCCCCGCGTCGAGGCTAAGAGCACAGGCAGCCTGGTCGACCATGGATTCCACGCAAAACGTCATTTGCGCATTGCCAAACCCCCTGAAACATCCTGTAGGTAAAGTGTTCGTGTACACCAGGTAACCATCCGCCCTGACGTTTTGAAACCGGTACAGTTGATCGACGCGAAAACAGGCGGTACCGGTGACAGGGACGCCGTAGCACGTTCTCCCGCCATTCCTGGCGTACAGTTTGACCTGCTTGGCTGTGATCTGCCCGTCTTTATTGAATCCCATCTTTAAATAAATCTTCATGGGAACCCGGGGGTTGGATGAAATTATATCTTCCTCCCTCGTATTAACGATCCGCACCGGTTTACCGGTCAGGGCCGCCAACTGGCCGGCGATCACGTGCATGGGCACTTCCATTTTTGCCCCAAAAGCTCCACCGATAAACGGAATGATTACCCGAATATTTTCTACCGGAATTCCCATGGCCTCGGCGTAAGTAAGCCTGCACTTATTGGGGATCTGAATCGGAAGATAGAAAGTCAACCTACCGTTCGCCTCGGGCTTGACAACAGCAGCCATCGGTTCCATGTACGCCTGGTAAACCTGGGAAGTGTAATAGTACTCTTCCAGCACAAGATCGGACTTAGCGAAAGCTTCTTCAACATTTCCTCTTTCCACGTGAAAATGAAAGGCGATGTTATTAGCATAGCCTTCGTTGATCAGGGGAGCGCCGGGGGAAACAGCTTCCTCCGGGTCATATACGGCTGGTAGTTCTTCAAAATCAACCTTGATGAGTTCCAGGGCCTCCTCTGCCGTCTCCTCATCTACAGCGGCTATGGCGGCTATTTCCTCGCCTATAAACCGGACTTTTTCAGGCGCAAGAATGAACCAATCCTTATGAGTCGTTCCAAAAGGAATCAGCGGCGTGTCCTTGGCGGTGATCACCTTTTTAACCCCTGGCAGTCGTTGCGCTCTGGAGATGTCGATATTGAGTATTCGCCCGTGGGCTATGGGGCTGCGAAGGATCTTCGCAAAGAGCATGCCCGGAAACTTTAAATCTGTTGTATATAAGGCTTCACCGGTAACCTTTTGCCTGGAATCAACAAAAGGAATATTCTTACCTACAGTGTTCAAAGCTTCCATCTGTCACTCCCCCTATGGTTTTTTGAGACAGCGACTGAACCGCCTTGATGATCTTAGTGTAGCCGGTGCACCTGCACAGGTTTCCAGCAAAACCGTCCTTGATTTCTTCCTCGGTGGGGTTGGGGTTTTCCGCCAGGATCCCTTTAGCGGTCATGATCATACCAGGGGTGCAGAAACCGCACTGCACAGCCCCGTTTTCGATAAACGCTTTCTGGATCGGGTCAAGGCTGCCTTCTTTTGCCATGCCCTCTATTGTCAGCACTTCCCTGCCATTGGCTTGAGCAGCAAGCATGAGGCAGGAATTGACTGCCTTATTGTCCACCAGCACGGTACAAGCGCCGCATTCACCGGCCCCGCAACCCTCTTTGGTGCCCGTCAGGCCGATCACGTCCCGTAAAGCTTTTAACAGGCTAATGTGTGGATCTACCAAAATTTCGTAATCGTCATCATTTACCTTAAGCTGGATTCTCGCCTTCAATTTTTCATTCCCCCCCTCTTCAATAATGTCAAGGCCCTGATGGTAAGCACTCTGACCATCTGCCTCCGGTACTGACTGCAGCAGCGAACGTCGGTAATGGGCTCGCACGACAACGACGCAGTCTCGGCGGCTTTGTTGATGTCGTCCTGATCCAGCAAGCTGCCGGTGAGGATTGCTTCCGCTCGCCTTACCCGGATAGGAGTCGGAGCAACGGCGCCCAACACGATCCTGGCATCGGTACAAATTCCATTTTCTTGCTCTATCTTTACCGCCACACCGACTAGGGCAATGTCCATCGATCTTCTCAGCGTGTGTTTTAAATAGACATGATCTGATGACTTTGAAGGCAACGGTATGCTGACACCTGTCAACAATTCATCATGCTCAAGCACGGTTAGGCCCGGGCCAACGAAAAAGTCTTCCATAAGCACTGTTTTTAAGCCATGCCGCGAGTAGATCAACGCCTTTGCCCCCAGGGCGATCAAAGCTGGTGCGGTATCCGCCGAGGGCGCAGCATTACAGACGTTCCCCCCGAGTGTGGCCAAGTATCTCACCTGGTGGGAAGCAAGCACACGAGCCGCCTGGACTAAAACCGGTAACTGGTTCTGCACTAGTTGAGAGCTTTCTATTTCGGCTATTTTTGTGGCAGTTTGCGAGGATCTCGCGGTCTGGCTGTCTGCGCTGGGATTTACCGCATCCCAACCCGGAAGGCCTAGGTTCGTCCTTCCCGCGAACCAGGCGTTGAACATCGTTCCGCGGGTTTTTTAATCCCCCTCCCTTGGCGTTTGTCCCTTGATTAAAATTAGAATAACTTTTACACCTCCGGGCCTCTGCGATCTGATATCATCGCCGGTGGATCCCTGAAAATCCCGCAACGTGATCAAATCGACGGATGAAAAAATGCCCGATCGTGAAACGAACTGGATCGTAGTCCGGGGCGCCCGGGAACATAATCTCAAGAATCTCCATCTTCAGCTCCCGCGCGACACATCACCAGCATGAACATCAGCTTGCCCAGGTCGTGCAGATGACGCGGGGTGAGCACGTCGGCCATCGGCTTGCGCGCCGCCAGGAAGACCATCACGGTGATCAGGAAGGCCATCGAGGAAAGCGATAGCCGGCGATCATCAACAGGCCGTACATGGTGGAGTACCAGTGCGAATTGATGGAAAGCACCCAGTCGGTTGCCATGAAGGTGATGGTTAGCGCCAGGAAGATGAGCCCCGGACCCGCCAGCGCGCCCATTTTACGGCGCGGCGTCCGGCCGCCTTCCCGGTCTTCGATAGCCGACCAACGGTTCATGAACCAGGAAAGGAAG
>CAVYEE010000033.1:0-51399 GCA_963767365.1 uncultured Peptococcaceae bacterium | reverse complement strand
GGATAAGCCGTGATATGATCGCCAAGGCATGGGGACGCGGCTCGCTAAAGGGCGAGAGAAGTGTCGCCAATAATGATGAGGACTGTATCACGATGGCGGTAGAAGCAGCCTTGAATTGTCTGCGTTCGGCGCAACCGGCTGATGTGGACGGATTGTTTTTTGCTTCGACGTGTGCGCCATACCAAGAAAAATCAAGTGCCGGGATGGTGGCGACGGTATGTGACTTAAAAGATCAGATCATTACATCTGATTTCGCGCAACTCGCTGCGGGCCGGCGCCGGGGCCCTAGAGCCGCAGTGGATGCCGTCAAAGCCGGATCAGCCAAGAACATTCTTGTTACTGCCGCAGACTGCCGGATCGGCTATCCGCGGTCGGACCAGGAACAACTGATTGGAGATGGCGCCGCTGCAGTCACTGTTGGAAATGAAAAAGTGATGGCGGCGTTCGAGGCCGATTATTCGATCAATAACGAGATTGTGGATGTCTGGCGGAATCCCCGTGATACTTATGTCAACACCGGCGAAGGCCGCTTCATCATGGACGAAGGCTATAATGTCTGCATGAAACAAGTTCTCGCCGGAATCTTGACGAAAACAGGGTTTAAGCCCGGAGATTTCCAAAAAGTCGTCCTGGCAGCACCGGACATGAGATCACATTTGAGTGTGGCGAAGAAGGCAGGTTTTGACGCTGATACCCAGGTTCAGGATGCATTGATGTCCCAGGTTGGGCATTGCGGCACGGCTCAACCTTTGATGCTTTTAGTGGCAGCGCTTGAAGAAGCCCAACCCGGTGACCTGATCCTCATGGCTGCTTATGGCGATGGGGCCGAAGCCTTTGTTTTCAGGGTGACAGAAGAAATTAAAAAACTGACACCCAATAAGGGGCTTAAAAAACAGTTGGAAACCAAAATGCTGATCCCTTCTTATGAAAAGTACCTCTCTTACCGGGGTCTACTGGAAATTCAACCGGGAGAGCCTTTCAGGCTGTTCCCGTCCAACTCGGTTTACTGGCGGGAACAAAAGAGCATTCTCCGGTTCCATGGAAGCAAGTGTAAACAATGTGGGGCCACGATTTTCCCGATCAATAGGGTCTGTTACGCTTGCGGGGCCAAAGACGAGTTTGAGGAGATCGCCTGTGCGGGCAAGACGGCCAGGATGTTCACGTTTACGATTGACAACCTGGCGGGACGCAGCGACGACCCGGTTGTTGTGCAATCGGTGGTTGATGCGGATGACGGTACCAGGTTCTATCTACTGATGACGGACTACGAACGATCTGAGGTCAAAGTTGGCATGAAAGTGGATTTTACCTTCAGAAAGATTTACGAAGGGGCCAATTTTAATAATTATTTCTGGAAATGCCGTCCCGTGAGAAATGGGCAATAAGAAGAGGGAGATGTGCAAAAACATGTCAATTAAAGATAGGGTCGCCATCGTTGGAGCAGGTTGCTCAAAGTTTGGCGAAAGATGGGATTCCGGTGTCAGCGATCTCGTTATTGAATCGACAACGGAAGCTTTTAAGGATGCCGGGATCGGCCCGGAAGATATCCAGGCCTGCTATTTGGGCCAGTTGTATGCCTCAGCGAACGGAATTGGGGCGGGAGCGGCTTTTGATACCCTGAAGATCAGGAACATCCCGGTGATCAGAAATGAAAACTGGTGTACATCCGGCCATATTGCCCTGATCGAGGCGTGCCTGGCTGTAGCCAGCGGCGTTTTTGACATTGTGCTGGCCCTCGGGGTGGAAAAGCTGAAAGATACCGGATACCCGGGGTTGGGGACAGGCAGGGGGATGAATCCGGTTTACGAAGCCCGCAGGACGGCTCCTGGTTCCTTTGGAATGATCGTGACCCGTTATTTTCATGAATATGGACTGACGATGGAAGAGGGAAAAGCCTTAATTGGCAAGATTGCCGTGAAAAATCATTACAACGGAACACTTACGCCGAGAGCGCATTTTAGACAGGCTGTGACCCTGGAGCAAGTGGTCAATGCCCCCATAATCGCCTACCCGTTAGGTTTGTATGACTGTTGCGGCAACAGCGACGGTTCTGCCTGTGCCATTGTGATGAATGCGGATCTGGCCAGGAAATACAGGGATGATCCTGTATATGTAAAGGGATTTGGAGTTGCGGCAGATCCGGTGATTCCTCAATCTCGGCCCGGGTTTGGCTGGACAAGTTTTGATTCCCTGAAGAGAATCATCCGGCATGGCTTACAAGATGGCCGGAATAACCGATCCGCGCCACGAGATCGACGTTGCTGAAGTCCACGATTGTTTTACGATCACCGAATTGGCTATATACGAAGACTTTGGCTTCAGCCCCCATGGCCGTGCCAGGGAAGACATCGAGTCAGGGTTCTTTGAGCTGACCGGTGGTTTGCCGGTCAATGTCGACGGGGGGTTGAAATGCTTCGGACATCCCGTTGGCGCCAGCGGCCTGCGGATGACTTACGAGGTTTATAAACAACTGCAGGGCAAGGTGGATAATCCGAAACGGCAATTAAAAAATGTCAGCAGGGGATTGTCTCATACATTTGGCGGTTCTCCTCAACTGAGCGCAGCAGCCATATTTGGAAATGAGAAGGGCTAAAAAACTGAGGATTCAACTGGGTCTTGGCTTCAGTGGGAGATTTTACGACCACTGAAGCCAAGAAATAGCTAATTAGAGGCCTACCCGTTCTTGCCCCATGGGGGCATGAGAGCAGGTAGCCATCGGTAAGATCCTGGAGGAGGAAGCCGTGTGTATGAATCAATCCTGATCAACCAGTCAGAGGGTGTTAGCGTCATTACCTTGAACCGCCCGGAGGCCCTCAATGCCCTGGATGACATGATGCGGGAAGAGGTTCGCCTTGCCCTGGGAGATATGGGAAAAGACGAAGCAGTCAAGGTTGTGGTGATTACCGGCGCTGGCCGCGCCTTCTGTGCCGGTGGCGATGTCAATGCCCAAGCCAGGGGTTTTGACGCCATCTCCGGCAGGGAACGCATCCGCAACATACATCGTCTGCTAATGACGATGGTCAATCTTGATAAGCCGATCATCTCCGCCGTCAATGGGGTTGCTGTCGGAGCTGGATGCAACCTGGCTCTGGCGGGGGATATGATTATCGCAGCGGAAGAGGCCAAGTTCTCGCAGATATTTATTAATCTCGGATTTGTTCCTGACTTCGGAGGCATGTATTTCCTGCCCCGGCTGATTGGTCTGCCGCAGGCAAAGGAACTGATTTTCACCGGGCGTATGGTTGATGCCAGGGAAGCGAAAGAACTGGGTATGATCAATCGGGTTGTTCCGAGAGCGGAATTAGAATCGGTCGTTTTCGAGCTGGCCAGGAGTATCGCCAAGAGATCGCCCAAGGCGATTGCCTTGGGCAAGTCGATCCTCAACCGCAGCCTGGCCTGTGATCTGCCTACCTTGTTGGAAATGGAGGCCTTCGCTCAGGGCATCTGTTTCCAGTCTGACGAGCACAAACAGTTGCTGCGCGAATTTCTGGACCGTAAAAAGTGAGGGAATTGGGCGCCGACAGGCTCCACAATTTGAGTGATGGACAGGCCACATGGCATCAAGCTCCGCTTCGCTATGTTTGAAAAACAAAGAGAGGGTTCTGTGAATGAATAACTACCTTACCTTTACAGGGATTGAAAGTCATCGACTGCTCCACCATGCTGGCCGCCCCCTGGGCAGCTGTGTACCTGGGTGATTATGGCGCTGAGGTGATTAAAGTGGAGCACCCCAAAACCGGCGATCAGTGCAGGCGTTTCGGTGCGGTGAAAGACGGTATCGGCCTCCTATGGAAAACCATATCCCGTAACAAAAAGTGTATTACTCTAAACTTGAGTCACGAAGAAGGCTGCAAGCTGTTCCTTCGTCTCATTCAAGAGGCTGATGTGCTGATTGAAAACTTCCGTCCAGGTACTATGGAAAAATGGGGGCTCGGATGGGAAGTTCTCAGCGGCGTCAACCCCCGTCTGATCATGCTGCGTTGTACGGGTTTTGGCCAAGAAGGCCCGTACGCTGATCGAGGTGGCTTTGGCACGGTAGCAGAAGGTTTGAGTGGATTCGCTTCTATGAACGGATACCCGGACAGCCCCCCGACATTGCCACCGATTGCCCTTGCCGATGGGGTGGCAGGGATTCAGGCAGCATTATCTATTATGATCGCTGTCCATGAGCGCGATGTCCTGGGTAGTGGAAGGGGGCAAGTGATCGATATTTGTTTGTATGAACCGCTCATGAGGCTGATGGAGGCATCCATCGTGGAATATAGCGTGTTGGGGACTGTGCCCGTGCGTGTCGGAAACCGCATCAATACGGCCGCCCCCCGCAATGCATATAGGGCTAAAGACGGGCGCTGGGTGGCTCTGTCCGGCAGTTCCCAGCCCATTGCCGAGAATGTCTTTCGGGCGATCGGGCGTCCGGAATTGATCGAGGATCCCCGTTTCCGCGATAATCCCAGCCGGGTCCGGAATGTGGATGAATTGGATCAGATCATCGGCGCCTGGATTGGAGAACATCCCATGGAAGAAGTTGTCGATTCCTTCTTAGCCGCGGGTGCAGTAATTGGCCCCATCTATGACATTGACCAGTTGTTTTCCGACGTTCACTTCAAGTTCCGACAATCGCTGGTCGAAGTTGAAGATAAAGACTTTGGCCAAGTAACGATGCCCAATGTAGCGGCTAAGTTCTCCCGTACCCCGGGCCAGATCAGCCACACGGGCCAGGACAGAGGGGAGTCCAACCGGGAAATCTATTCCGGTCTCTTGGGCCTTACCGAGGAAGAAATAAAACGTTTGCAGGAAATAGGGGCTATCTAAATGATTATGAATTGCGGATGGAGAGGGGACTTGTCGTGAAAAGCAGGGCATTTTTATTTGCGCCGGGCAGTGATCTGAAGAAGACGGAAAAGGCCCTGGGGTCGGCTGCGGACATCGTGATTCTTGATTTGGAAGATGCGGTGGCGCCTTCAGAAAAGGAACGCGCCCGCTTGAATGTGGTGGAGTTGGTCAGAGCGCATAGGAGTCGCGAGGTTTTAGTGCGAGTGAACGCCCTCTCGACCCCCTGGGCCTTACAGGATTTATTGGCTGTGGCGCCGGAGAAGCCCTACGGGATTGTTTTGCCCAAGGCTGAGTCGGCCTCCGATGTGGGGCGGGTGTCCTGGGTGATCGACCAACTGCTGGGAGGAGTTCAGGAGGAAACGGGTGCGACGCCCGGCTTGTCGGCCGGTGGCAATGTGGGCCTGGCAATCTATCCCCTGATCGAAACAGCGGCCGGTATAGCCAATACGGAGAGCATCGCCCTGGCCTCTCTTCGGGTTAAGCAGCTTATTTTTGGCGCCCTGGATTACTCTCTGGATTTGGGGATTGCTTATGACAGGGAGTCAGAAGCCTTGACATATGCCCGGAACCGTTTGGTTACGGCTTCGGCCCAGGCGAAACTCCCAGGCCCGATTGATACCGTCTACCCGAACGTGAAAGATGACGAAGGCTTGAGCAGGACAGCCTTAGAGCAAAAGCCTTGGGCTGTCAAGGAAACTGGTTATCCATCCCGGCCAGGTTGAGATTGTGCAAAATGTCTTTAGCCCATCAGAGGCGGAAATTGAAGAGGCCAAAGAAATTGTCATGGTTTACCGAAAAGCGCAGTCCGAAGGCATAGGGGCGGTACAGTGGAGAGGCAAGATGTTGGATGAGCCCGTGTTGAAGAGGGCGCAGCAGATTCTCGGGGAATTCGGAGAGTGATGCCAAATTGAAGGTGAGACAGGCGATGGAAGGCGAAGGGGTGATCATCCGCTGGAAACCTAGAAGATATCCAATCAAGGGGCGTTCAAGGGAATATTCAAGGCAGCCACATTAGTGGTGAGCGAAGCGAACATCATGGGCATCGAATGAGCCGGGGTACCCTTTGGGTCGGCCATTTGATGGAGGAGGGAACCGGGGTTGGAAGTCAAAGTGCACGATCTCCTCATCCTGGGCACGGGGATTGCCGGTCTGCGGGCAGCCATCGAGGCCTCAAGGACAAGCAGGGGAGAACTCGATATCGCTCTGATCTCGAAGACACAACTGGTCAGGCCGCACTCTCTCTGCGCAGAAGGCGGGACCGCTGCGGTCATCCACCCCGAAGAAGGGGACAGCCTGGAGCTGCACGCCTGGGACACGATCAAGGGCAGCGATTTCCTGGCCGACCAGGATGCGGTCATGCTCTTCGTGGAGACCATGCCCAAAGAGATCATGCAGTTGGACCACTGGGGCATACCATGGGCAAGGCGGTCAGACGGCAGGATTAACCAGCGTCCCTTCGGGGGGCACAGCTTCCCCCGGGCGGTCTTCGCAGCCGATAAAACCGGGATGCTGGAGGTCCATGCCCTCTATGACAATCTGCAGAAATACCCGAAGATTTCCCGCTATGACGAATGCATGGTCACCTCCCTGCTGATCGAGGATGGCCAATACCGCGGGATTACCGCCATCGACCTGGCGTCGGGCGCCTTCATGGCCTTTCGTTCCAAAGCCATTATCTTTGCCACCGGCGGCGCTTGCCGGATCTACGGCTTTACCACCTATTCCCACACGATTACCGGTGACGGCATGGCCCTTGCCTACCGGGCCGGACTGCCCCTGAAAGACATGGAGTTTGTCCAGTTCCACCCGACCGGCCTGGTGCCTTCGGGTATCCTCATCACCGAGGCCGCCCGGGGAGAAGGGGGTTACCTGGTTAACAACAAGGACGAACGTTTCATGAAAACTTACGCCGAAAAAATGATGGAACTGGCGCCGCGGGACATCGTATCCCGTTCGGAGATGACGGAAATCGAGGCCGGGCGCGGATTCACAGGACCCAAGGGATTGGACCACGTCATGTGCGATCATCAGGCACCTGGGGAGAGAGACGATCCTGGAGAGGCTGCCCCTGATCAGGGAAGTGGCGATCAAGTTCAACGACCTGGATCCGATCGACAAGCCGATTCCGGTCCGACCGGTAGCCCACTACTCCATGGGAGGCATCCACGTCAACAAGCTGGGCGCCGCCCCGGTGGCCGGAATCTGGGGGGCGGGGGAGGTGTCCTGCGTCTCCATCCACGGGGCAAACCGCCTGGGCACCAACTCCACGGCCGAGTGCCTGGCGTATGGCGGCATCACCGGCAGGGAGGCGGCCAATTACGCCATGAAGGCCGGGGCTGCCGGAGTTGGCCACAGATCAAGCCAGGGCCGAGGAGAGCCGGGTCACGGACGAGATCTTCAAGCGCAAGACGAAAGAAGACCTCTACGCCGTCCGCAACAAGCTGCGGGAAGTCATGGACAGTTATGTCGGGGTGTTCCGCACCAGGGAGGGGCTGGAGACCGCCGTCAAAGAGATCAGGCAGTTGCAAGAGAGGATGAAGGACTGCGGCCTCAAGGACAAGAGCCGGGTGTACAATACCGACCGGGTAGCCTTCCTGGAGCTCGAGAACATGCTCGACCTGGCCGAGGTGATCGCCCTGGGCGCCCTGAACCGGGAGGAGTCCCGCGGCGGGCATGCCCGCAGGGACTTTCCGCAGCGTGACGATGCCAACTGGCATAAGCATACCCTCGCCCGTTACACCCCCGCAGGGCCCGCATTCGATTACCTCCCGGTCACCACGACGATCTGGGAGCCGGTCGAGAGGAAATATTAAAGAACAGTAGTGATGAAGAGATAATTTGAGACTAAGCTGAGACAAGAGAACGTACCATCTAACGTCGAGTAATTACGGAATGGAGAGGGTTCCATGCGAGATAACCATTACGGAATTAAGGGATGGATTTACGCCGGCAACTTCAGCCTCGAGCGTTACCTGTATCTGCTGCAGCGTTTAAGCGGGTTATGCCTCCTGTTCTACCTGGGGCTCCACCTTTTCGTCACCGCCGTCAGGCTCAATGGAGCGGCGGCCTGGACCGCCGCCATGGCGGCCACAACCTCGACCGCCTTTCACCTTCGGAGATTTCCTGGTGGTGGCGGGGTTTGTCTTTCACGGGTTGAACGGGTTGCGGCTCGTCCTGATCGAGTTGGGCTTCTGCCTGGGCAAACCCGAGCGCCAGGACTATCCCTACGTGAGCTGTGTGCAGAAGCAGCGCCCGTTGATGTATGCGCTGATGGGCCTGGCCGTTGTGCTGATCGTTGTCAGCGCCATAGAAATCTTATAGGAGGGGATTATCTTTGCGCGAGTCACGCTACTGGATTCTTTTCCTGGCCTCCGGCGTCCTGATGCTCTTTCTCCTGGGCATCCACCTTTTCCTGATGCACTTTGGCGCCCTGGCAGCGCTCGGCGCTCCGACCCCTTGCAGTACAGCGCCGTCATCGCCAGGTCGAACAGCCTGACCTGGAAAGTCACCTACATGGTGCTGCTGATCCTGGCTCTCTACCATTCTCTGTACGGATTGCGGTCGATCGTGCTGGAGGTCGTCAATCACCCGGTCGGCGAGCGTGTCCTGAGTTGGCTGATTGTCTGCGTCGGGGTGGCGGCGCTGGTCTATGGCGGCTACGCCATTATTCTGGCTTGAACGAAAGAGGGGATAAGGTTGATCACTTTTAAGATTCAGCAGATACATTCCCGATCAGAACCCCAAGCCCTATTGGCAAAGTTACGAGGTTCCGGTCGAGCAGGGGATGACTGTCCTGGACTGCCTGACCTATATCAAGGAGAACCTGGACGCCACTTTGAGCTACAGGGCCTCATGCCGCATGGGTATCTGCGGATCGTGCGCCATGTACATTCACGACCGCCCGCGGCTGGCGTGCGAAACCCAGGTGCTGCCCCTCAAGGCCGGGACGATCACCCTGAAACCGCTGCCCAACTATGAAGTGATCAGGGACCTGATCGTCGATCTCGGCCCCCTGTTTGCCAAGCACAAGCAGGTCAAGCCGTGGTTGATACCCATCAACCCGGAGGAACTCGACCAGCCCACCAGGGAATACCTGCAGACGCCCCAGCAGGTGGGGGACTACATGCAGTTTGCCTATTGCCTGAAGTGCGGCATCTGCCTCGCTGCCTGCCCGACCATGGCCACGGATAGAGAGTTCCTGGGTCCCCAGGCGATGGCGCAGGCCTACCGGTACAATTCCGACAGCCGGGATGCGGGCAACCGGGAGCGCTTGAGACAGGTCGACGTTGGACATGGGCTGTCTGGTTGCCACATGGCGGGCTCCTGTGCGGAGGCCTGCCCCAAGGGGGTCGACCCGGCCCTGGGGATTCAGCTGCTGAAACGCGAGGCGGTCTTTGGCCGCAAGAAGGCCCTGTCCGGCGATCGCCACGCCTCCCGCCAATGCGGTGCGGAGGCCGAATGTTCCCGAGGCGCCCGAACCTACGGTAAAGAAGTAAAGAATGCTCAGGAGTAAGAGTCAGAATGAAAATGAGTATGTCTTGGTACTCGGGTATGAATTCGAATACTCAATAGAAAGAGGTGTGATCAATGGCAAGAGTCATCGACTGTGAACAGGTAACCGAAGCGGTGGCCAAGCTCTGCCAGGATGCCAACTACTACCTGGGGGAGGCGGAAAGGAAGGCCCTGGAAGAGTCCCTCGAAGATCGAGGTTTCCCCGCCCGGCCAGGAAGTGCTGAAGCAGCTCCTGCAAAACGCCGATATTGCCGCCTCGGAACAGGTGCCCATCTGCCAGGACACGGGTATGGCGGTGATCTTCCTGGAGCTGGGACAGGAGGCGCAGATTACCGGCGGGTACCTCTACGACGCCATCAATGCAGGAGTGGCCAAGGGTTATACGGACGGCTACCTGCGCAAGTCCATGGTCTATCCCCCCGTAGACGGTAAAAACTCCGGCAACAACACCCCGGCGATCATTCACACCAAGATCGTGCCGGGCGACAAACTCACGATCACCATTGCCCCCAAGGGCGGTGGGAGCGAGAACATGAGCGCCATCGCCATGATGACCCCGGCCGCCGGCATCCCGGGAATCAAGAAATTTGTCGTGGAGACCGTCAAGAAGGCCGGCCCCAATCCCTGCCCCCCCATCGTGGTCGGGGTCGGCATCGGCGGCAACTTTGAAAGGTGTCGCCCTGCTGGCCAAGGAGGCCCTGCTGCGCCCCCTGGGCTCACACAACCCGGTGGAGAGCATGGCCGCCCTGGAAAAAGAACTCCTGCACGAGATCAACTGCCTGGGCATCGGCCCCCAGGGTTTTGGCGGCCGGGTCACGGCGATGGCGGTGCATATCGAGATTCATGCCAGGCATATCGCCAGCTTCCCTGTTGCTGTCAACATCCAGTGTCACGCGGCGCGCCATAAGACCGTTACTCTCTAGATAACGCTAGGAGGTGAAAAAAATGACGACCAAGTACCTGAAGACTCCGTTGACTGATGCCGACGTGACCGGGCTTAGGGCCGGCGACCAGGTTTACATCAGCGGGACGATTTACGCCGCCAGGGACGCCGCCCACAAGAGGCTGGTTGAACTGCTCGACAAGGGGGAGCAAGCTGCCGGTTGACCTCAAGGGGCAGATTGTCTACTACGTCGGGCCGGCGCCGGCCAAACCCGGCCAGGCGATCGGGTCGGCGGGGCCCACGACCAGTTACCGGATGGATCCCTACGCCCCACGCCTGATTGCCGAAGTCGGCCTGAAGGGGATGGTGGGCAAGGGCTCCCGCGACGCCGCGGTCAGGAAGGCCATCGTCGACCATAAGGCTGTTTACCTGGCTGCCGTCGGCGGCGCCGGCGCCCTGATTGCCAAGAGCATCAAAAAGGCCGAGGTGATCGCCTATCCCGATCTGGGACCGGAAGCCATCCAGGCCCTCGAAGTGGAAAACTTCCCGGCCACCGTGATCAACGATTGCTACGGCGGCGACCTCTACGAGGAGGCTGTGGCCAAGTACGCCTGCAAGCCTGGATTAGGTTAACCGCCCCCGGTCAAACCCGGGGGCTTATTTTTAATAAAATAATTTGGAAAATTTGAGGAGGGAAATAACGTGATTACCAAGGAAGAATTGATTGCCAAGGCGCAAAAACCGGCCGCCGACGCCATGAGGCTCCACCCCTTTTACCGGGGCAAGATCCAGACCGTGCCCCGGTGCTGCCGTTCGTGACCTGAGCGACTTTGCCATCTGGTACACCCCGGGAGTGGCCGAGCCCTGCAAGGCCATCAACAAGAACAAGGAATTGGTCTACGAGTACACCAGCAAGTGGAATACGGTGGCCGTTGTTTCCGACGGCACCAGGGTGCTCGGCCTGGGAGACATCGGGCCGGAGGCGGCCATGCCGGTGATGGAGGGCAAGGCCCTGATCTTCAAGTACCTGGGCGGAGTCGATGCCGTTCCCATCTGCCTCGGCACCAAGGACCCGGAAGAGATCATCAAGACGGTGAAGTATCTCCAGCCCTCCTTCGGCGGCATCAACCTGGAGGACCTGTCGCAGCCCAAATGCTTCGGCATCCTTGACCGGCTGCGGAAGGAATGCGAGATCCCGGTCTGGCACGATGACCAGCAGGGAACGGCGGCTGTCACCCTGGCCGGCATGATCAACGCCGTAAAACTGGTGGGCAAGAAGCTGGATGAGATTAGCATCGCCATGGTCGGCGCCGGGGCGGCCAACATCCGCATCGTCAGCGTCCTGATCAAGGCCGGGGTAAAACCTGGTAACATCTACATGACCGACACCAAAGGTATTTTGCATCCCAACCGCGCCGACCGCAAGGAACTCCAGGAGAAATACAAGGAAAAATGGGAGATGGCCACGACGACCAACGCCGAGGGCAGGACCGGCGGGATTCCGGAAGCGATGGCCGGCGTTGACGCCGTGATCGCCCTGTCCACACCCGGGCCTGACACGATCAAGAAAGAATGGATCCAGAGAATGGCGAAGGACGCCATCGTGTTCGCCTGCGCCAACCCCATTCCGGAGATCTGGCCCTGGGAGGCCAAGGAAGCGGGCGCCAAGATTGTGGCTACCGGACGTTCCGACTTCCCCAACCAGGTCAACAACTCCCTGGGCTTTCCCGGCTATCTTCCGCGGGGCGCTCGACGTCAGGGCGACGACCATCACCGACGAGATGTGCATCGCCGCCGCCCAAGCCTTGGCCAAGTATGCAGAGGATAAGGGCCTGCTTTCCGAGGAATACCTCGTGCCGACCATGGACGAGCTGGAGGTATTTCCCAGGGAAGCGGCCGCCGTTGGAGCTAAAGCCGTGGAGCAGGGTGTGGCCAGGATCAAACGGAGTTACGACGAACTCTATCAGAATGCAACGGAAATGATCAAGCAATCCCAGGCAATGACCAAGTTGCTGATGAAGGAAGGCTTCATCGCCAAGGCCCCGGAGTAGAACCGTGGGGTTGGAGAGGGTGCACCGCTTGCGGACGAAGTTTTCTTATGATATCCGGCTCTTCTGAAACCTGCAGGCCTGGGGGAGGATACTCCGCAGGCCTGTCGCTTAAGGGTGCGGCCATCTCCATAAACAGCTATTTAAAATAAGCAATAGGACTTTATGTTATAATACCCTGGGTGTCAATCATAAACTGATTGTTAACAGGGAGAGGTTGTTATGGCTGAGCACATGAAGACCATGGACGGAAACAAGGCGGCGGCCTATATTTCCTATGCTTTCACCGAATGTGCCTGTATCTTTCCGATCACGCCGTCATCGCCGATGGCCGAGTACATCGACGAGTGGGCGGCCCAGGGACAGAAAAACCTGTTCGGGCAGACAGTGAGCGTTGTGGAAATGCAATCCGAGGCCGGCGCCGCCGCCGCCCTGCACGGGGCATTGGCCTCCGGCGCCCTGGGAACCACCTATACCGCCTCCCAGGGCCTGATGCTGATGATCCCCAACCTTTACAAAATCGCCGGGGAATTGCTGCCCGGGGTGTTCCACGTCGCCGCCCGGGCGCTCTCCACCCACGCCCTGAGCATCTTCGGCGATCAATCCGACGTGATGGCCTGCCGCATGACCGGGTGTTGCCATGCTGGCCAGCAGCAGCGTCCAGGAGGTGATGGACCTGGGCGGGGTTGCCCACCTGGCGGCGATCAGGTCCAGGGTACCCTTCATGCACTTCTTCGACGGGTTTCGGACCTCCCACGAACAGCAGAAGATCGAGGTGATCGATTACGACCAGCTGTCCCCGCTGGTTGATTGGGAGGCAGTCAAGGCTTTCCGCGCCCGTGGCCTGAACCCGGAGCATCCGGTAGTCAGAGGTTCCGCCCAGAACCCCGACATCTATTTCCAGGCCAGGGAGTCCGGTAATCCTTACTACGAAGCCGTGCCCGGCATCGTTTACGAATACATGAAAGAGATCAGCCGCCTGACCGGCAGGGAGTATCTCCCCTTCAACTATTATGGGGCTGCCGATGCTGAAGACGTCATCGTCTCCATGGGGTCGTCCTGCGACACCATCGAGGAGACGGTGGACTACCTGACAGCCAGGGGCGAGAAGGTGGGGGTCGTCAAGGTCCACCTCTACCGCCCGTTCTCCGGCGAGTACTTCTTCCAGGTGCTTCCGCAGACAGTCAAGAGGATCGCCGTGCTGGACCGGACCAAGGAACCGGGAGCGCTGGGCGAGCCGTTGCTGGAAGATATCAAGGCGCTCTTCTATGACCGGCCGGAACAGCCGCTGATCATCGGCGGCCGCTACGGTCTCGGGTCCAAAGACCTCCTGCCTGATGATATCATGGCCGTATTTACCAATTTACAGGCGGCCAGTCCGAAAAAAAGGTTCACCCTGGGCATCCTGGATGATGTCACCAACCTTTCCCTGCCCCGGGGAGAGCAGATCGACGCCGCAGCCGAAGGAACCATCCAGTGCAAGTTCTATGGCCTCGGCTCCGACGGCACCGTGGGCGCCAACAAGCAGGCGGTGGAGATCATCGGAGATACCGGACTGTACGCCCAGGCCTATTTCGCCTACGATTCCAAGAAATCCGGGGGCTACACCGTTTCTCACCTGCGCTTCGGCAAGCAGCCCATCAGGTCTCCCTACCTGATTACCGGGTCCGACTTCGTTTCCTGCAGCAACCAGTCGTACCTTTATATCGCTGGACCTGCTGTCGGGCCTCAAGAAGGGGGGCACCTTCCTCCTGAACTGCAGTTGGAAGCCCGAAGAGCTGGAGGAGCGGTTGCCGGCCACGGTGAAGCGGTACCTGGCCCAAAACGGGATCAACTTCTACATCATCAACGCGGTCGACATCGCCCAGGGACTGGGCATGGGCAACCATTACAACATGATCATGCAATCTGCCTTCTTCAAGCTGGCCAACGTCATGCCGGTAGAGGAGGCGGTGCGGGAGCTGAAGGCCGCCGTCAAAAAAGCCTATGGCAAGAAAGGCGAAGCGGTGGTTGGTATGAACTATGCCGCCGTAGATAAAGGCATCGAATCAATGATCAAGATCGAGGTGCCCGCCTCCTGGGCCGAAGCCATGGACGAGGACGGGCAGCCGGCCAGAGAGGTTCCCGACTTCATCTCCGGCGTGCTCCAGGTCATGAATCGCCTGGAAGGAGACAAACTGCCGGTCAGCACCTTCCGGGGCCGGGAAGACGGTTCCTTTCCGGTTGGCACGTCCCGGTACGAGAAACGGAGCGTGGCGGACTTCGTGCCCCAATGGATCAAGGAGAACTGCATCCAGTGCTGCCGCTGCTCTTTCGTCTGTCCCCACGCTGCCGTCAGGCCGTTTCTGCTGAACGCAGAGGAGCAGGCCAAGGCGCCTGCCGGTTTTGAAACCAAACCCGCGGTGGGTAAAGAGCTCAAGGACCTGGGCTTCCGGATCCAGGTCAGCGTGGATGACTGCATGGGCTGCGGAGTCTGTGCCGAGACCTGTCCAGCCAAGGAGAAGGCGCTGGTGATGCGGCCCTTCGACTCCCAGGCGGGAGAGGTGGCCAACTGGGATTACGCCATGACCGTCACCGTCAAGGATAACCTCTGGAACCGTTTCAGCGTCAAGGGCAGCCAACTGGCCCAGCCCCTGCTGGAATTCTCCGGCGCCTGCGGCGGTTGCGTGGAGACCACTGTTGCCAAGCTGGTCACCCAGTTGTTTGGAGAGCGGATGGTGATCACTAACGCCACCGGCTGCTCCTCCATCTGGGGCGCCAGCGCCCCATCCATGCCCTACTGCGCTAATTCCCAGGGCAAGGGCCCGGCCTGGGCGAGCGGACTCTTCGAGGACAACGCCGAATACGGCTACGGCGTTTTCCTGGGGATCCGGCAGCAACGGGAGAAGGTTGTCGACCTGATCCGGTCGGCCCTGAAAACGGAGTTGGCGCCGGAATTGCGAGAGGCTTTCCAGGCCTGGCTGGAGGGCCGGGATGACGCCGAGGCGTCCCGGGCGGCGGCGGCCAGGATGCTGCCCCTCCTGGAAGGCCGGGGCGACCCCCTGCTGCAGGAGATCTACGGCAAGCGGGACCAACTGGTGAAGAAGTCGGTCTGGGTCTTCGGCGGGGACGGCTGGGCCTACGACATCGGCTACGGCGGCCTCGACCACGTGCTGGCCTCCAATGAGGACGTGAACGTGCTGGTCTTCGACACCGAGGTCTATTCCAACACCGGCGGGCAGGCATCCAAGGCCACTCCGGCCGCCGCCATCGCCAAATTCGCCGCCTCCGGCAAGCGCACCAAGAAGAAGGACCTGGGCGCCATGGCCATGACCTACGGCTACGTTTACGTCGCCCAGATCGGCACCGGGGCGGATATGGCCCAGGCCGTCAAGGCCATCAAGGAAGCTGAAGCCTACCCGGGGCCGTCTTTGGTCATTGCCTATGCTCCCTGTATCAACCACGGCCTGAAGGGCGGCATGTCACAGAGCCAGGCGGAGATCGCCAGGGCGGTCAAGGCCGGCTACTGGCAGTTGTACCGCTATAACCCGGCGCTCAAGGCCGAAGGCGAGAACCCCTTCGTGCTGGACTCCAAGGAACCGGACTTCGCCAACTTCCGTGACTACCTGCTGGGAGAGGTGCGTTATGCCTCCCTGGCCCAGCTCTACCCGGACAAAGCGGAGGAGATGTTCGAGAAGACCAGGCGGGATGCCATGGAGCGGTACGAATTCTACAAACGGTTATCCCAGGGTTAATGGTCGTTGCCGCTACCAATCACTCACCGCTAAATTGGCACAAAGGCGGCTCCGGAAAGAAAAACTCCGGGCCGTCTTTTCTTTTCAACTAGTTCTTGGCTTTAGTGGGGGATTGTCTTTCCCCCACTAAAGCTTAGAAATAGTTAACTAGAGGCGTAGCCGCTCTTATGCCACCGCTTCAAAGAAGCGGGGCATTAGAGCGGGTAGCCCTCGGTTAAGATAACCCCCGCGGCTGAAGGCCAGACTTACTTGCGCCCGGCGATGTCCGTGATAAAGGCCACGACCGAAGGGGCGGAATTTTGCAGGTCGAGATGGGACAACTCGATGTAAACCGGAAAAGTTGAGCCATCCCTCTTTAAACCGAGGGCCTCGAGCATCCTGGGAGCGTTGGCATCCCGTTCAAGGTTGAGCAGTCTTGACAGGATTTCTTGCTGGTAGTCTGGCGCCATGTATGCAGGCAGCGGTTGATCGGGAAACCCGGTGGAGTTAGGGTCAAACATGGAACGGAAGGAGCGGTTGGCAAGCAGGATATTGCCGCCGCGTGTAAAAACGATGCCGACTGGGGCGCTCTCGAAGAGTTCCCGGAAGCGTTCCTCGCTCTGGGCCAGAAATAACTCTGTGTGCTTGCGCTCGGTGATGTCGCGCACGCTGATCACGAAACCGGTAAATCTGCCCCTGTCGTCACGAAGCACCTTGCCAGCGGATTCTATCCACAGGTAGTGGCCATCGGCATGCCGGACGCGGTATTCCGCCTTGTCTGTCTTGATATGTTTCCCTTTAATACCCCTCCTGTAAGTGGCCTTCACTCTTTCCGCGTCCTCAGGATGGAGAAGATCGAAACCAGACCCTCCCAACCTGTCTTCAACCGCATATCCAAACACACTTGAATACGACGGGCTGATGTACAGGATCGTGTTTTCGGCGTCGACCTTCATGATCACGTCGGCCATATTGTTGGTTATCTCACTCAGCAGTTCTTCTCTTGCCCGGAGCGCATCCTGCGATTTTTCCAGGGCGGCCAGCATCCCGTTGATGTCTTCGGCGAGGCGCGCCAGTTCGTCAGACCCGGTAATGGCAACGTGCTGCGCGATATTGCCGCTCCTGCCAATCTGCCTGACACTGGCGCTGAGTCGAGACAGGCGATCCAGCACCACTGCATCGATGTATTTTAGGGTTACCCCGAGAAAAACAAGAGGAATGATCAGAATGGCAAAGATTAAATAAAGTTCGGTAACTTCGTTTTGTTCGGCGTTTTGTAAGCTGTGCAGCAAGATCAGTCGACTGCTGAAGAAAAGCAGTGTGACGAGAATGACCATAGTCAAGGCAAGGGTTATGAGCACTCTCTTTTGCAGCGTCAACCTGATTCCCCCAAGCGGCTTCTCTTTTTCCATATTAAGTACGAATTACAGGTGTATTTCTCGCCGTTTAACCATAATTCCTTCTTTTTCCCGCCGCTACAGTAGCCCTGCCAGTGTGTTCCACAGGAGGAGCGCGGCCAGCCCGGTGAGAGTGGCGGAAATTGTCCAGGCGCAGATGTTACCGAATAAGCTGTTCTTGTATTTTCCCATCAACTGCCTGTTATTGGTGAGCAACGCCAGGAAGATCAGAATCGGCGCCGTCAGGAAACCACCGATGACCTGGGTAATCACGGCGATAAAGTTTAAGGGCAAGGATGGTATCAGCATGGCGCCTGCTGCCACAAGGACACTGCCGACGTAGACCGCATAAAACCTCGGAGCATTTGCTATCTTGTCGTTAAGGCTTTTGGACCAGCCGAACGCTTCGGCCACTGACCAGGACGAGGAGAGAGACACGGTGATCGAGGCGAGCAGGCCGGCGTTGAAAAGCCCCAGGGCGAAGAGAAGACCGGGCCAGTGTCCGACCAGGGTGTTGAAGGCGCCCACCAGGGCCGCGGCCCAGAGCCGCCACGTTAGGCAAATGTCCGTAGAGCGCCGCCCCGGCAATGATGGCGCAGGCAGCGATCAGGACCTGCACGACACAGCCGATACCCGTGTCAATGCGCCCCAGGCGGAGATTATCAGCAATGACTCCTTTATCGATGTAGGCGCTGCCCTGGTAGAAGATCATCCACGGAGCGATGGCATTGCCGATGAGGGCGATGATGTACCAGGAGAGATTGCCGCTGTTTGCCGGGACGTTCCAGGTGGCAAAGGCGTGCCCGATGGCCGCCATGCTGGGATGCGTCATGGCTGCCACCACGACGAAAATGATGTTCAAGGCGCCGATCAGCAGCGCCAGTCGTTCTTTCGTCCAATAGCCGGTAAAGACGGTAATCGACAGGATCAGCAGCAGGCTGATCGTGTCGCCGGCCCACAGCGGCAGGCCCAGGATGATCAATCCTGCGGTCATGCCGATAAATTCCGTCAACAGGGTCAACATGTTTTCTGAAAAAAGCGTGATGACGTGATAGCGCACCCAAAAACCACCATAATGGCGCCCAATCAGTTTGGTGAATCCTGTTTGCGTGACAGCGCCAAGGCGCATGGCCATCTCCTGGACGGTAAAGGTGACAATAACGAGGCAGAGCACCAGCGGGATGAAGAGCCCGATCCCGAATTGCACGCCGGTGACGCTGTATGAGATCATGCCGCCGGCATCGTTGTCGGCCATGGCTGCCAGCAGGCCGGGGCCGATGAGCGCCCAGAAAACCATTAAAAAACGCCACCATCCCTTGTACGGTTGGCTGATGATGGCATGAAACCGGGACTGACCTGCACATAGCGAGGTATCCGGCGCGGATATTGCTTCGTTCATTGAAGTTTGCCTCCTGGGAATCTGTTGGTTGGTTCTTGCAGGAGACATAATATTAAATGTGTTGAGAAAGGGTGCCTGGTCATCGTAATGATGTTGCAGAAAATGCTTCGGACCAACATATACTGTTGATGTAGGCGCAACACTCCGGTTTGTTTGCGTTAGTGGTGGGCGAAGCGAACCGGGTGCCCGACCCGCTGAAGCGGGTACCCCGGCGCGGCATCGAATGTGCCGGAGTACCCTTTGGGTCTTTGATGGGGGAGGATGGAGGGCGGGCCATGACTGAAGAGAAGAGTGGGTTCCCTCTTGGTTCATTATTAAAAACGGTGTTGCGGGAGCGCTCGCTTTCGATGCGCAAGCTGAGTGAACTCACCGGCATCGACACCGCAACCATTTCCCGGATTGCCAACGGGAAACAACCGGCAAATGCCAGGCATTTGCAGAGGATCGCCCAGGCGCTGGACTTTCCGGCAGGCCGGTTATTTTCAGCGGCGGGTTTTGAGGTGGGAAGCCCCCGGCAGGAGACATCGGCGGATGTCCACGCCGCAGTAGACGACATCCAGGACGCTCTGAAATCATCAAATTTGTTTAGCGAGCAATGCACTACGGACCGCGTGGAGCAGGAACTGTTCCGATATGAGCAATACGCCCAAACGGAGGAGGGGCAGCGGCTTATCCGGGAGGGTTTCCCTGCCAAGGTGAGCCAGGTAAGCGGGGCGGGGCCGTTCATTGACCAGTTGAAACAGATGCATCAGCAGTTTTGCACGGACGAGATCAAGCCTGACGAGCGCGCCATCCTCGGGAGCGCCCTGCTGTACTTTATTCTTTCCACGGATATTATTCCGGATTATGTTTTTCCGATCGGATACCTCGACGACGCCATGGCCGTGAAACTGGTCTTAAAGCGGCTGGCAAAAATCAAAAAAGCTGCGCCTCCCGTAGATTGATGAACTTCTGACGTGGATCCAGGGGATGCCGTTGGAACCCTCGACGAAGATGGCGCTGTCCCAGATGGCGTAGTACCCGCCGAAGACCGCTGCCCGGAGAGGTCTTTTTAGTTTTTTGAGCCTCCTATTTATTTTGGATACGATTATGCCGATATATGCGATAGACATAGCTTTGCTTTGATCAGGTCATAATCCGGTTAAAAGCCAATAACTTACTGTTTGACGAGGAGGAGAGCGCGTGACCATAGAAACGAACAACGACAAGGATGCTGGTGCCAAGAGTGATCAAACGGATCTGTCGGTGCTGGAGATGTTTCAGATGCCCATGTTTGTTGCGGACAAGGATGGGAAGGTTGTCTACGGCAACGAGGCCTTTGCCGATCTGGTAGGTGTGAAGCAGGAAAAGCTCGAGAATACCCCGGTTTTATCGCTGGTCCAATCTGAAACCAGTGACATGGAAAGAGCCCTCGCCATCGGTGGCACCTCCCCGGGCGAAACCTGGGCGACCATCAAAGACAAGCGGTACTTCTTCGAATACCATCCCAGTGTGAGCTATGACTCCAAGGGGAACATCACCGGCGTTGCCGGCATGCTGATCGACCGGACCAGTCAAAAGTTGGCGTTGCAAGCGGTTCAGGACACAGCAATCAGAGCAGGGGCCGGGGATCTGTCGGCCAGGGCCACTGTCGAGGCGGAGGGGGATTACCGGCTCCTGGTGGATGACATCAACAGGATGCTGGATGCCGTAGAGGAAAAGATCGAATGGTATATGGGCATCCTGGATGTGATACCCTCTTCCGTTCATGTTGTGGACATGGATATGAACTGGGTATTTATGAACAAGTATTTTGAGCAGCCGTTGATACAGCAGGGTATTATCACTAGCCGTGAAGAAGCGTATGGGTTGCCCTGCAGCAGCACGAAGTCTGAATTATGCAACACGCCGGAATGCGGCATCAGGAAATTGCAACAGGGTATAAAAACGACTTTTCTTAAATATGGCGACATGAGGCTAAGGCAGTACGACTCCTATGTAACTGACAGCAAGGGGGAAAAGCTTGGCTACGTAGAGGTCATCAACGATAACAGCAAAGATATCAATGTCAAAGATTACAACGATAAAGAGATGAAGCGGTTGGCCGGCAATCTGGTTAAGCTGGCGCAGGGAGACCTGGACTTTGATTTGAGTTTGGAAAAGGCCAATTATTATACCGAGAAGGTAAGCCAGAACTTCGCTAAAATCAACGAGAGCATGGTCTCAATGCGAACTGCCTTGGGTACGGCGCTCGCCGGAATCAATAATTTGGCGCAAGCAGCAGTTGAAGGTAAACTAAGTACCCGCATCGATGCTACCAAGCACCAGGGTGAGTACCGCAAGGTGGTGGAGGGCGTCAACGCCACCCTGGACGCCGTCATCAAACCGGTCAACGAGGCTGCCGATTGCCTCAAGGAGATGGCCATGGGCAACCTGGACGTGGAGATGAAGGGGCGACTACAAGGGCGACCACGCCGTGATCAAGGAGAACCTGAACGCCACCCTGGCATCGTTAAACGACATCCTGAACCAGGTGGCGGTGGCGGTGGACCAGGTGGCCACCGGGGCGCGCCAGGTCTCCGACTCCAGCCAGTCCCTGTCCCAGGCGGCCACGGAGTCCGCCAGCTCCCTGGAGGAGATCACCGCCTCCATGCACGAGCTGACCTCCCAGACCAACATGAACGCCGAGAACGCCACCCAGGCCAACCAAGCTGGCCGCCCAGGCCAGGATCAGCGCCGAGAAGGGAGACAAGGAGATGGGCAACATGGTCCAGGGCGATGAACGACATCAACGAGTCGGCGTCCAGCATCTCCAAGATCATCAAGGCCATCGACGAGATCGCCTTCCAGACCAACCTCCTCGCCCTGAACGCCGCCGTGGAGGCGGCCCGTGCCGGCAAGCACGGCAAGGGGTTCACGGTGGTGGCCGAGGAGGTGCGGAACCTCGCCCAGCGCAGCGCCGCCGCCGCCAAGGAGACCGCCGAGATGATCGAGGGCTCCATCAAGAAGACCGAGGTGGGCGCCAGGATCGCCGAGGAGACATCCAAAGCCCTGGAGGAGATCGTGGCCGGGTCCACCAAGGTGACCGACCTGATCGGCGAGATCGCCGCCGCCTCCAAGGAGCAGGCCCAGGGCATCGGCCAGATCAACACCGGCCTCTCCCAGGTCGACCAGGTCACCCAGCAGGTGACCGCCAACGCCGAGGAGTCCGCCTCCGCCAGCGAGGAGCTGTCCAGCCAGTCCCTGCAGCTCAAGCAGATGCTGACCAAGTTCCAGCTCAGGAAGCAGGAGTTTCGGTATGGCAGCTTCCGGCCTGCCGGAGGGGATCACCCCCGAGATGATCCAGATGCTGCGGGAGATGCTGCAGTCCCAGCGGATGGAGGCGGCGGGGTCCACGCTTAAAGGGGCTAAATCAACTCCTTCAGATATTGTAGCTGGGGCTTTCCGGCCAATAACTCTTTAACATTTTTACCAAATTGCTTAAAATATGGAGTTTGAGCGTGAACCTCTAAAGCTTCCTGATCAGCATATTTTTCGATAAAAGTTATTTCTGCCGGGTTGTTTACCGATGCATGGGGTAAGTACATTAAACACCCCTGCTCGTTTTCCCGGACAAGCCTGGCAACCTTTAGGCATTCTTCAGCGAGCAAAGCCTCCTTGCCCGGTTGGGCCTTGAGTAATGCAACTATGGTAATCATCATGCGCCCCCCTTAAGTTTTAAATACATATTCTATGGCCAAAGGCTATTTCCTCTGTTAATATAATTGGGATCTACTTACCTCACCTAAACTAAAACATCCAATCCTGTCGCTCTTCGTGGGGTTGCTGCGGAAAAATATTCACAAGATTCAACTAGTTCTTGGCTTCAGTGGGGGATTGTCTTTCCCCCACTAAAGCGTAGAAATAGTTAACTAGAGGCGTAGCCGCTCTTATCCCACCGCTTCAAAGAAGCGGGGGCATTAGAGCGGGTAGCCCTCGGTAAACTCTTGACATGGAGCCGTGAGAGGCATCTTGGGAGCAAATGGCGCCACAGACGCATCTCCCTTTATCTTGACGCATAAATTGCCCTGCAGCAGGTTTCATGTGTTAAGGGAGTACAGTAAAAAATACCGCGTCACCATCAACGATATTGTACTGACGGCCTATCTCCGGGCGCTATCCAGGGTGTTGGACGTGCGCCGCGGCAAATCACTCGCTATTCCCTGCGCGATTGACTTGAGGCGATTCCTGCCCGGGAGAAAGGCTGAGGCAATCTGCAACCTCACTTCAACCATCATCTGCGATATCGGAGCGGATATAGGGGATAGTTTCGATGCAACTGTCATCAAGGTAAAGCAGGATATGGATGAAAAGAAACGTAACTTCTCCGGCTTGAGTGGGTTTGCTCTGCCAGGCATACTATTCAAACTGCTTCCTTATGCAAAAGCCAAAGAACTCTTCAAGGATAAATTTATAAACCCTGTGATTTTCATGACCAACATAGGGGTGATAGATAAAAGCTTGCTTGTCTTTGACAACCTGCCGGTTTTAGATGCTTTTGTCACAGGCTCCATCAAGTATCCGCCATATTTCCAGTTAGCGCTTACCAGCTTTGACGACGCTATTACATTCAGTATCAATCTATACGGATCGGAAAACGATAGAGAGCAAATCAACAACTTCTTTAATATACTGGACGATGAACTGCCCAAATGAAAGTCGGGAAAGCGCCTCTCCCAACAGCCCACTTCTTACTTCTCAAGTACCCGCGGTGATCAAGCGGATATGAGCCGGTGGCCAGTAGATCAGGTCGGCCTTTCCGATCACCCAGGGGAAGTCCGCAAAGCCCCAGAAGCGGCTGTCGTCGCTGTTGTTCCGGTTGTCCCCCAGCACGAACAGCTTATCCGGCGGGACGGTGACCGGCCCGTAATCGCCGACCGGCTTCTCCTTGATATAGGATTCATGAAGGGGCTGGCCGTTTACGTAAACAACCCCGTTCCTGATCAGCACCGTGTTGCCGGGCAGGCCGATAACTCGCTTGATCAGGGGACTCTCCTTGAGGTTCGGCTCATTGAAGACGATCACGTCTCCCCGGTGCAGGGAGCTTGGATGGAAAAACAGCTTCTCCACAATCACCCGATCACCGATCTGCAGCGTCGGCTCCATGGATGCGCTGGGGATTAGGCGCGGCTCCAACACAAAGATCCGGAGCAGCACGGCCAGGGCTACCGCCAACAGGATGGGAAATATCCACTCAGACCATAACCTGCGCAACATTCAAGCGACCTCTCTTTGTCCATATTTTATACAACTATATTTCTCACTTTGCCAACGTAATTCCTTTGCCATGATGCCGAAGAAATGGAGATACAATTTATGCCTTTATGCGATGGAGCCAGATCCACTATGAGTTCAGAAACTCCGCACCTGATCCCTGAAGCACTTGCAGCAGAGGAAGGCCGGTGTAAAAGGAAAACTCGCTAAATTCTTATTTTTTGAGCACGAACAGGCAGGAAAAGCCTCCACAAATAGCAAAAACCTCCTGGAGAAAAGTAAATGCCAATTCACATCCCCCAGGAGGTGTCACCACCGATGTCAAAACGGTGGCTCAAAGATTTTCTTCGTTACATCCTCTACTCATTCGGTCCCACCCTATTATGCCAGACGGCCTCGCGCCTGTTCAGTCCTATTTGCAATAAAATATTTTTTCTCGCGCCCTGAATGCTTAGACTGGCGCGGAGTCTATTGCTCATGCTTCAGCACTGGCCAGATCCACATCACATTGACATATATAATAATGTGGCTTATAATGTGTATTAATTTCAACATAAGAGGGGGGGTATCTTGTCATTGCGTACAATTCAGGTCAATATCGACGAATCGCTACTGGCAGAGGTGGAGCAAACCTTGAAGCTGTTGGATATGAGTCGTTCAGCATTTATCAGAAATGCCCTCCAGCTTGCCATGAAACAGCATAAAAACTTGCTTATGGAACGCAAGCATCAGGAAGGCTATGCCAACAAACCTGTTGAGCAAGGAGAATTTGATGTCTGGGAACCTGAACAGGAGTGGCAAAAGGAATGAGACGGGGAGAGGTCAGGTGGTATTCTTTCAAACCCCCGGATAAAAAACGCCCTGTCCTGATTCTGACCCGTGATTCAGCCCTTACTTTTCTCACCGAGGTCACTATTGCGCCCATCACATCGAATATCCGGGATATTCCTTCAGAAATCGTCGTTGGCCCTGAGGACGACATGCCTCAGCATTGCGCTGTCAACTTCGACCATATCCAGACAGTTTCGAAAGCCAAACTCGGGGGGATAATCACCACCCTTTCTGCCGAAAAAATGTCTGAAGCCGAACTGGCAATCTGTTTTGCCCTGGGCATAGATTGATATTGCACAAATTGGAAGACAAATAATTCCCTGATAATGGAAAACCGCAGAGTAGGTGGTTTGGTAGCTGAAACATGGTTGGCTCAACAACCTTGAGACAGCTCCTCCGACCCCGAATCAAGGCCTGCGCCTGCCGGTGGAGGGGGGGATTAGTTTGAATAACCTGCTACGGTGCTGCTCCTTGTGTCCCCGGCGTTGCGGCGTCAACCGCGAGGCGGGGGAAACCGGGTTTTGCCGGGCACCAGCCCTTCCAAGAGTCGCCCTGGCCGACCTTCACTTCGGAGAGGAGCCCTGCATCAGCGGGAAGGCCGGCTCGGGAACGGTTTTCTTTTCCCACTGCAACCTGAGATGTGTCTTTTGCCAAAACCACGAGATCAGCCAGGGTGGCTTCGGGCGGACGGTGGACGCAGAGCAACTGGCACAGATATTTGTCAACCTGCAGAACCTGGGCGCGCATAACATCAACCTGGTTTCCCCCACGCCCTACGTTCCGGCCGTGGTCCGGGCCATCAGAACCGCCCGGCAACGGGGGCTCTCCGTACCGGTGGTCTACAATACCCACGGCTATGAAACCGTGGAAGTTCTGAGGCTGCTGGAGGGACTGGTGGACATCTACTTGCCCGACCTGAAGTATGGCAGCGAGGAGCCGGCCCGGCTCTATTCCGCCGCCCCCGACTATTTCCCAGCCGCCACGGCGGCCGTAAAAGAGATGTTCCGCCAGGTGGGCGCCCCCATCCTGGACGAAAACGGCCTGGCGCGCCGGGGAACGATCATCCGCCACCTGGTCCTACCCGGCCATGTGTCGGATTCCCTGCAGGTACTGCACTGGATTGCTGCCAACCTTTCCCGGGACGTCTACATCAGCCTGATGGCTCAATATTTTCCCGCCTACCGGGCGGTCGGGATACCGCCTTTGAACCGGCGCCTGACGGCCGATGAATACCAACAGGTGGTGGATAACCTCTCGGAGTTGGGTCTGGAAAAGGGCTACATTCAAGAACTGGCAGCCGCCTCGACGGAGTATGTGCCGGATTTTGACCGAGGGCTACCCGCTCTAATGCCCCCGCTTCTTTGAAGCGGTGGGATAAGAGCGGCTATGCCTCTAGTTAACTATTTCTAAGCTTCAGTGGGGGTAAGACAATTCCCCACTGAAGCCAAGAACTAGTTGAACTGAGGGGAGTGACCTGAGAGTAGGCACACCTTTCAGCGATCAACAACACTGGCGTTCCTATAACACAGGCGTGGCCGGTCAACTCCAGCCGTTTGGTGACAGCGGTTTGCCCAGGAATTTCTTGTGTTGTTCCCGGGCTCTCATGTTACAATGCAAGGATAAGAGCTAGTTGAATGGGCGGAGGGTTTTTTTGAGAAGGCAGTGCAGGTGGATTGCCCTGGTCATGATGATGACCAGCCTGACGCTGATGCTGTCTGTGCAGCCCGGGTTGGCATCGGTGGCATCGTTGTCTCCGCCTGGCTTCTATCCGGATGGCGGTACCTACGACAACTTTCTAGATGTGGCCATCGAAAACATCCCCAGCGGGGACACTGCCTACTGGACCAATGACGGCTCTGATCCAAGAATTAGAAGCAACATATCCTCCTCTCTCTACAACAGTCCGATCACCGTAAATTATTCCGAGACAATCGAGGCTGCTGTCTATGACGAGACGGCTGGCTGGAGCGGCATCAATTCGGCGGTATTCACGATTGTCTCACCCACGCCGCCAGCGGCACCGGGCATCTCTCCGGACGGCGGCGCCTTCACCACGGCCCAGAGTGCGACTCTCAGCAATATCCCCAACGATGACACCGCCTTTTACACCACCGACGGCTCCGATCCGACAAGCAGCAGCACTGCCATCATCTACACCTGGACGTTCACCGTGAGCCAGTCCGAGGTCATCAAGGTTGCCGTCCACGACCCGGTGACCGGCTGGAGTTACGTCGCCCAGGCTGCATTCGTAATCAACTCCTCGACCACACCGCCATCGGCGCCAGCCATCTCTCCGGACGGCGGCGCCTTCACCGCGCTCCAGAGTGTGACCCTCGGCAACATCCCCAACGATGACACCGCCTTTTACACCACCGACGGCTCCAATCCGACAAGCAGCAGCACTGCCATCATCTATAGCGGGACGTTTACCGTGAGCCAGTCCGAGACAATCAGGGCTGTTGTTCATGATCCGGCGGCCGGCTGGAGCAACGCCGCCTCGGCCGTATTCACGATCAAAGACATGTCTCAGAACGTTCCGGCTTTATCTTTCACCGATATTCCGGCAGGCTACTGGGCTTACGACGCCATCGGCAGCCTGAGTAGCAAGGGTATTGTCTCCGGTTACCAGGACGGTACCTTCAAACCGGATACCACCATCACCAGGGCGGAGTTTGCCACCATGCTGGCGAAAGCCCTCGGGCTGAACACTGCTGGCACAACCGGCCAGTTCACGGACGTCACCACAGATGACTGGTACTACGGTGCCGTGAACGCCGCCGTTTATGACGGCCTGGTATCCGGCACGGGCGATTACCTGTTTGCTCCCAACGATGCGATCACCAGGGAGCAGATGGCCGTGATGGTGGCTCATGCCTTGGGGAGCAAAGCCCCTGCCACTGACGGTACCGAACTGAACGTTTTCAGCGACGGATCGTCTGTCGACAGTTGGGCGGTCACCGGCATGGAAGAAGCCGTCAAGGCGGGCATCGTCAGCGGCATGACCGCCGGTACACTTGCCCCCGAGGACAACGCCACCAGGGCCCAGGCAGCGGCGATGATTGACAAGCTGCTCAACGTATTGGGCAAGTAAGGCAGACACAACCCCGCTACAAAACACCATCCATGATGCACACAAGGCGGCCCCGGGTAGAATTCTACCCGGGGCCGCCTTTTACTTGACGCGTTATCATACACCTGGAGCTAGAAAATCTTCTTGCTGTCCATGTAACCCTGGATGTAGTCCAGGGTCTCGCCGAAGCGCTGGAAGTGCACCACTTCGCGCTCCCGCAGGAACTTCAGGCCGTCCTGCAGATCCACATCGTCAGTGAGGTTGATCAGGTTCTCGTAGGTCGCCCTGGCCTTCTGCTCCGCGGCCATGTCCTCGTGCAGGTCGGCGATGGGTCGCCCATGACGTTGATGTAGGCGGTGGTGAAGGGCACGCCGTTGGAGTCGCCGGGGAAGATGGCGTTGTCCCAGATGGCGTAGTGACCGCCGTAGTCTGCCGCCTCGATCTGGGCGATGGTGGCGCCCTGGGTCAGCTTGAAGATCATGGTGGCGATCATCTCCCAGTGGGCCAGTTCCTCGGTGCCGATGTCGGTCAATACGCCCTTGCCGCGGCCGGTGGGCATGGTGTAGCGCTGGGAGAGGTAGCGCACTGCGGCGCCCAATTCTCCATTGGGGCCGCCGAACTGGGTGCACAGGTACTTGGCCATTTTCAGGTCGGGCTTGGAGACCTGGACCGGATATTCCAGCCTCTTTTCATATAACCACATAGTGATTCCTCCTTGGGGGACATTCCCTCGGGGACATTCAGGCGCAGGGTAAGCGACTTCCTTAGAGGGGTAGGCGTCCCCGTTCCTTTAATTAAACCTGCCAGGGCCAGGGTTCGTCGGCCCATGTCCAGGAGGAAGTGGGCCCCGATGTGCCGAAGTCGATCAGGGGACCGAATTGGGCCTCATAGTTCGACCGCGCCGTTGCGTAGCGCGTGGCGAGATCGTTATAGACAGCCAGAGCGTTGGCATCGCCGGGATGGGTGTCCAGGTAAAGATTCATTTCCACCAGGGCGAACCCGAGTTCCTGGACTGTCTGTAATGGGTTCACGGTTTGCTTGGCCACAGCAAATCACCTCTATTTCTGGAGTGATGAACATATCTCATCGACTTGTTTATGGATAGGGCCTGTAAAGTTCCGGGAAGAGTGTTCCATATTGAGGGCGTCTGGTAGAGAATACAGGCTGCTGTTGCTGAAAACCTGGGGCGGGATATAGGCGGTGGCCAGGGCTACCCCCATATCCCCGGGGGAGCCGGGCATTCCAGGGTGACCGGGATTCCGGGGTGACCGGGTATTCCGGGGTGACCGGGGAATCCAGGGTAACCGGGACTGCCGGGAAAGCCGGGCCTCGGGTAAGTGCTCCAGCGTCACCTCGTCGTCTTTCTTGCGCGTTTTTGCCATCAGTCACAACTCCTTTCGCATGGATTGGATACAGTACTTGCTCCATCATTTACCACCATTGTATGCATCAGGCAGCAGCGTTGCCACCGGCAGGTTGTTGATTAGCATTGATTCTCCCGGCCAGGTGCCTTAATATGATATGGGGAATTGCTATTGCTTCGTTACGCAATTGGATTCGCAATTATAGGGTGGGGTGCAAAAGCATACCTTATGCCGTAGACCGTACCCCCGGGAGAGGTTATTATTTGCAGGCATTTCTGATCTTTCTGATGGGCATTGGCCACCTGGTTACCGAGTTCAGCGGCGGGGCATTGCCGATGTTGCTTCCGGCGCTGAAGACCGATTTCCATCTCTCGTACACTGCTGTCAGTGTGATCGTGCAGGTAGCCACCCTGAGCGCCACCCTCACCCAGCCCCTGTTCGGGATCTGGAGCGACCGTATCTCCAGCCGCTGGCTGCTCTCCACCAGTTGCTTCCTGTCTGCCCTGGGCCTCGCCATTGTGGGCTGGGCCGGCAGTTTTGCCCTGATCCTGCTGGGGGTTTTAATCAATGGACTGGGCACGGCGGCCTTCCATCCGGAGGCCTCCAAGCAGGCCTTTCTGGCCAGCGATCAGGGCAAGACCGCGCTATCGCTGTCGATCTTCTCGGTGGGGGGCAGCATCGGCTATGGCCTGGGACCGTTGGCGGCGACGTTTCTCCTGGCCGGCGCCGGGCGCCGGGGGATAGCCGCCCTGATGCTGCCGGCAATCATCACCGCCCTGCTGCTCCAGTTCTCGCAGCCGTCCCTGGCCCGGTTCAACTCCCGCCCGGAAGCCAAGCGCCAACAACCGTTCAACGGCGCCGGATCATAACCCCGGGGCAGCCTGGTACGTCTTGGCGCTGCTGGTTCTGTTCGTCACCTTTCGCTCCTGGATCAATTACGGTGTGACTACCTTCATCCCCCTCTACTTCGTCAATTATCTCAAAGGAGACACCGCCTACGCCGGCATCTGGCTGACGGTATTCCTGCTTGCCGGCGCCCTGGGCACTATGGCAGGGGCGCCGCTGGCGGAGCGGATCGGCAAGAAGGCGACCCTGGGGCTGTCCTTTGTTGGCCTGATCCCTCCGTTTCATCCTCTTCCCCTACGCCAGCGGCGCCTGGAGCCTGGCCCTGGCGGGATGGGCCGGGTTTCGCCCTGCTATCTCTCCACGGCGATTACCATTGTCTATGCCCAGGAGGTGCTGCCCCACCGGGTGGGGCTGGCGGCATCCCTGGTGATGGGCTTTGGGGTGGGGATGGGCAGCCTGGGCACCCTGCTCATGGGAAGAATAGCCGACCTGCACGGAGTACCGGCGGCCCTGGCCATCATGGCGATGCTGGTGCCGCCAACCTTGCTGGTCATCCTGCTGCTGCCCAGCGAAAGGGCGGCCAGGCAGGGCCTGGTGTCAGGCACTAAAATTATTGAGTTATAAGCAGGAGTATTAGAGCGGGTAGTCATCTGGAAAAAAGGCGCAGGCCAGGTTCTTGCATTTTGCTCCCGACAAGGTAAACTAAGTTTAACTTCGCTCGGTTGGAATTTCGAGGAAGGAGCAAACGAGATGGCATCCTGGTTACGCCTGAACTTTGCCCTGCTGATCGCCCGGCTGGTGGCGTGGGCGTGCCGCCTCTTCCGCTATCCGGGCACATCCCTGCCCGGGGTGATCGCCTTGAAGTTCTGTCCGGATGCGGTCAACCTGATGACACCTGCCTACGAGCGGGTGCTGGCCGTTACCGGGACCAACGGCAAGACCACCACTGCCAACCTCCTGGCCCACTTCCTGCGCGCTGCCGGCTACCCGGTGGCCCACAACGCCCTGGGCGCCAACATGCTGCCGGGAGTGGCCACCGCCCTGTTCCAGGACCGGCAGTTCCGCGGCCGGCCGCGCAGCCGGATCGCCCTGCTGGAGGTGGATGAGGGCAGCGTCGGCAAGGTCTTTGCCGCCGCCAGGCCGGAGGTGGTGATCGTCACCAACTACTTCCGGGACCAGTTGGACCGCTACTGGGAACTGGAGCGCACCACGGCCCTGCTGCGGGAAGCGGTGGCCGGACTGCCCCAGGCGACCCTGATCCTCAACGCCGACGACCCCCTGGTGGCGGCGGTCGGCCAGAACCAGGCACCGCGTCCGGTATTTCGGCGTCCTCAAGGAGAGGAGCCGGTTGGTAAAAAAGGGGTCGAGGCGCCCGGGGAACTCCAGGGCGGTGCTGCAGCCGGCAGTTGCGCCGCAGGTGAGGGCTGCGAGTCAGCGGCACAACTGCCGGACAATTTTGCGAGACCAGGGAGGGCCGGTTCTGCCAGCGCTGCGGAACCGCTCTCACATACAACTACTTCCACTTCGGGCAGTTGGGGGACTATTTCTGCAGCAATTGTGGTTTCCGGCGCCCCGAACTGGACTACGCGGCCTGGGACCTCAGCGAGGATGAACTGCTCGGCATGTCGATCAGCATCCGCGGCGCCTCCGGTTCTGCCCGGTACCCTGACGCAGGAACAGTAGCGCCCTCGGGTGGCGCCGTACCCTTGCAGCAGTACAGGCAGCAGGCGGATGCGGATGCAGATATGGAGGCCGCCGTGAGTTGCAGGTTAACCGCCCCGCTGCGGGGCTTCTACAATGTCTACAACATCCTGGCCGCCACCGCGGCGGCGCAGGAGCTGGGGGTCGGTGACGAGGTCATCCAATCCGCCGTCCGGAGCTACAAGCCGGCCACCGGGCGGATGGAGGACTTCCTGTTCTCAGGGCGCCGCTGTACCCTGGCCCTGATCAAGAACCCGGTAGGGGCGAACGAGGTCCTGAAGACCATCCTCCAAACCATCGGTACCAAGGCCCTGGTGATCGCCATCAACGACTTGGCCGCCGATGGACGGGACGTTTCCTGGTTGTGGGATGCGGACTTCGCCTGCCTGGCAGACCCCTCTATCAGCAGGGTCATCTGCGCCGGGCTGCGGGCGGCGGATTTCGCAGTTTGCCTCAAGTACGCCGGGGTGCCCCTGGAGCGGATCGAGCTGGCCCCGGAGCGCCCCGTCAGCCTCAGGCGCCTGGCGGTCCAGCAGGCAGATAAGCTTTACGTGCTGGCTACCTACACCAACCTGTTCGATTATGCCAGGCTGCTCGGGCGCCTGGGAAGGGTGGTGGAACGGCGTGCGCATTAGGGTGTGTCACCTCTACCCGGACCTGTTGAACCTGTACGGTGACCGGGGCAACGTGCTGATCTTCTGCCGCCGGGCTGAATGGCGCGGGATCGAGGTGCAACTCGACCTGATCTCCCTGCCCGACCGGGTGCGGTTCACCGATTACGACTTTATCTTCACCGGTGGCGGGGCTGACCTGGACCAGGGGTTGGTGAGCAAGGACCTGGATAAGAAGGGTCCCCTGCTGATCGATGCCGTGGAGCAGGGGGTGGCCTTGCTCTGCATCTGCGGCGGCTATCAACTACTGGGGCGCTACTACCGCGCCCAGGATGGCGCCACCCTGCCCGGTGTCGGCCTGTTTGACCTCTATACCGAAGCTGGCCGCCGCCGGCTCAAGGGGAACATTCTGCTGGACCTCGATCCGGAACTCCGGGTTGGGACCGGAGACTGCCGGGCGCGGCAGTTGGTCACCCTGGTCGGCTTCGAGAACCATTCGGGACGGACCTGGCTGGGAGAGACGGTGCGGCCGCTGGCCCGGGTGGTCCGGGGCAACGGCAACAACGGGGATGACGGCACCGAGGGTGTCAGTTATAAGAATGCCTTTGGTACCTACCTGCACGGCCCCTTCCTGTCCAAGAACCCGCACTTCGCCGATTTGCTCATTGCCCGCGCCCTGTCCCGGCGGTACGGTAGCGTTGACCTGGCGCCCCTGGACGACACGCTGGAGATCAACGCTCACCGGGTGATGGAGAGGCGCCTCAGAGGCAAGTAATGAGTAACGAGTAATGAGTAACGAGTGATATTACAACAAAGTGTATTCATCACACACCCATTCGGTGTTAAAAGCGAGGCTGGCTGCATTCCAGCGAACCGCCGCGCCCAAAGGGCACCCGGCACCTGGGCGCCATCAGGAACGAAAAGTGAGACAAGGAACCATCCACTGTCTCACTGTTTTTTATCCCGTAATGAGAATCCTCGATTTTGCCACTCAGCACTGGTTATTAGTGTTGGATCACCCGGTCCAGGAAGGAGCGCGTCCTGGGGTTGGCGGGGTTGGTGAAGATCTGGGCGGGAGCATTCTCCTCGATGATCAGACCATCGTCCATGAAGATCACCCGGTCACCGACTTCATAGGCGAACTTCATCTCATGGGTGACGAAGATCAGGGTCATGCCCTCCCTGGTCAGGTCACGCATGACTGCGAGCACCTCGCCCACCATCTCCGGGTCCAGGGCGGAGGTGGGCTCGTCGAACAGCATCACCTTGGGCTGCATCGCCAGTGCCCGGGCAATAGCCACCCGCTGCTGCTGCCCGCCGGAAAGCTGGATGGGGTAGTTGCGGGCCTTGTCACCCAGGCCGACCTTCTCCAACAGGGCCAGGGCGCGTCGCTCGGCCTCGCCCATGTTCATCTTCTTAACCTTGAGCATGGCCAGGGTTATGTTCTGGGTGGCGTTCAAGTGCGGAAACAGGTTGAAGCTCTGGAAGACCATCCCGATTGACTCCCGGGCCTGGGGCAGGTTCGCCTTAGGGTCGGTCATCATGGCCCCGTTGAACTCGATGCTGCCCCCGGAGGCCTCCTCCAGTTGGTTGATGCAGCGCAACAGGGTGCTCTTGCCCGAGCCGCTCGGACCGATGATCACCAGCTTCTCTCCCTCGGCCACGTCCAGGTTGATGCCGCGCAGCACCTCCAGGCGGCCAAAGTTCTTTTTCAGGTCCCTAATCCTGATGATGGCCACGAACTCCCAGCCTCCTTTCGATGTAGTCGACAATGCGGGAAAAGACCAGGGTCATGACCAGGTAGAAAAAGGCCACGGATAAAAAGATTTGGAACGGCCTGAAGTAGACCGAGTCCAGGAGTTGACCCTCCCGCATCAGTTCCACGTAGCCGATGATCACCACCAGGGAGGTGTCTTTGAGCATGGCGATGAACTCGTTGCCAAGGGGTGGAATCACCACACGAAATGCCTGGGGCAGGATCACGTAGCGCATTGCCTGCGGCGGCGTCATGCCCAGGGAAAGGGCGGCCTCCCGTTGCCCCTTCTCGATCGACTGGATGCCGGCCCGGAAGATCTCGCCGGTGTAGGCCCCGCAGTTCAGGCTGAAGGCGACGATTATTGCTAGAAACGGTGGAATAGCCGTGGTGGTGACGGCGTGTCCGATCCCGTACTGGGTGAAAAGATAGGACTGCCCCTCGCCGATCACCTGGGGCAGGCCGAAATAGATGATGAAGAGCTGCACCAGCAGGGGGGTGCCGCGGAAGAAGTCGATGTAGCAGGTTGACAGTAAGCTGATCACCCTGACGGAGGAGAGCCTGCCCATGCCGGCAAAGAGACCCAGGATGATCCCCAAGGCGACTGCAATGGTCGTGATCTTGAGTGTTACGTATGATCCGGTGAAGAAGTAGTGTATATTGTGAAAGACGACGTCCAAGCGAAGAACACCTCACGTGGAAGGTGGGCAGCCTCTGCGAGGGATGTCCCCGGTGCGCAAAATATTTATTAAGGAAATGCAAACATTAGAAAGAAAAAAGGGTGCGCCGGAGGCGGCGCACCCTTTACTTGCTTACTGCGTGGTAGTCGATTGCGGTGGATTACCAGGCAGGAAAGACTTCCGGGGCCGCACCGAACCACTTCTGGTAAAGAGTGTTGTACTCGCCGCTGGCCTTCAGTTTGTTCAGGCCGTCGTTGATCTTCTGCAGCAGGTCCGACCTGTTCTTCGGGACGGCGATGCCGTAGAACTCGCTCGTGAGCTTCTCTCCGACCACCTTGTAATCGGTCGGGTCTTGCTTCACGTAATATTCGTGACCTCGCTGTCGTTGATCATGGCGACGGCAGAGCCGTTCTTGACTGACATCAAGGCCTCCGGGATGTGGTCAAATGCTTGAATCTTGTCCTTGCTGGTGATCTCGGCGGACTTGTCGTAGCCGGTGGTGCCGATCTGGGCGGCCAGTTCCTTGCCCTTCAAGTCATTGTAGGAATGGATGGTATTGTTGTCCGCCCTGACGGCGATGATCAGCCCGGAATGATAGTAAGGAATGGAGAAGTCGACCGACTGGGCGCGGTCGGGGGTAATGGTGATCGCCGAAATGGCACAGTCAACGTTGTTGGTCTGGACGGCGGCGATGATCCCGTCAAAACCCATGTTTTTGAAGACCGGTTGAAAACCCTCGACCTGACCGATGGCGTTCATCAGGTCAATGTCGAAGCCCTGGTTGGTGTTTGTCGTTGGATCGACGTATTCCATCGGGGGATAGTCGATCTCCGAGGCCACCGTGATCTGGGGCAGCTGCTTTTGCTGCTGTGCCGCCTGCTTCTTGCTGCAACCGGCCATCAGCAGACCGATCAGGCCAACCAACATCACGACCAATAATACCTTCCAAATACTCCGCAAAATTTGTTCCTCCTCATTTCTTATTGATTTGCGAAACGCCCCACGACTATGCACGTGGGGTTCCCCCCCTACTCCCTCTATCCCAACTAATTCCCCAACTCTCGGCTCTCATCCCACCTTTAACATTGATAATCTTACCTGCTTGCTGTATGCATGTCTGCATAAATATTAATAAGAAAACAAGCATAAGCGCAAACAAGGCTTCTGCCTTCGCAGGCTTGACGTCAGCCAAGCTTTCTATAAATATTAAATATTCGAAAGCATACAAAAAAATCCTGCTGAATTTTTCAAAAAAAGGGATACAAATATTAA
This sequence comes from uncultured Peptococcaceae bacterium, assembly GCA_963767365.1. GTDB lineage: Bacteria > Bacillota > DSM-12270 > Thermacetogeniales > Thermacetogeniaceae > Palsa-1188. The sequence continues at coordinate 15,254 of CAVYEE010000033.1, read as the reverse complement.
AAACAGCATATTTATGCAGGGACTCTGAGGCGGGAACCCGCCGGGTATCCAGCCTGCCATGTTCTACCAGGGGCACTAGAGCGGGTAGCCCTCGGTAAACAAAACCCCTGGCCATGCCTATCGGCATAACCAGGGATTGTTAAGCTTGTCCAAATTGTGTATTGTGAAACGCCGCATTCGGCGGAGTGCTCAAAGAGCTCCGAAAAGCGCCAGGAGTGACGGGAAAGTTGGTCGAAGAGGTGGCGCCTGTAACATATGCGTTGCCTGAGCGCGCCACCTGCTACCAGGTAATAGGTGCTCTGCTCATTATCGGCGGGCTGCTACTGATAGGGTTTGAGCCTAAAATATAGCTCTGACAGAAACTTAGGCAGAAGCGAATCTCCGGAAAGAAGCAGTCGGGCAGTTGTCAAACTGGAGCAACTATTATCTATTCTGAACCCTGTTGTATTCAACAATCCGCGGGCAGGCCTGGTAGTAGCTAGTACCCAGATCACGCCGGGTTACCTTGCCATCTTCTGTTTTGATAGCCAGCCAGGAGTGAACGACTACTCCTTCTTGACCGGGTATGATCTCCTTTTCTGTTCCCGGGGGTAGCGAGGGATTATAAATCATTTCGGTCCGGAACTGAGAACGGCTTAGTGTTTCATGGCGCCAGGTAACCGGCGGTGGCTTTTTCTGTCCATAGAAAGCCATATATAGGGTATCATCCACCATATCCGCCCAGATGAGAACAGGTCCGCCGCTGGTGTTTTTGAACCGGAAATCATAGGTCCCGTAGGCTACCGTGGCATCCTGTCCAGGGGGTACATAAGGCACCGTCATGGAGTGGGGGTGCCGCTCCACCACTTGGAGATCGCTGAGGACTACGACGTTAAATAGCAGAGAGGCAATCTTGCATACCCCTCCTCCCACTGATGGTACGATGCGGTTGCCGACATACATGGGGCCATCCTGGAAACCCCGTTCCCTGGTATAGGGCCCAACACCATTATTCTGAGAAAAAACCTCTCCCGGTCGGACTACTGTCCCTGCCAGCAAATCTGCGGCGTGGCCGATGTTATAGGCTTCAGCCAAAATGGGATCAGAAAGCCTTGCCTTATAAGCAGCTACAAGCACAGGCGTATTATATTTCTGTTTAAGAGTTTCCACCTGTGGGTTTCCTGTCCACGGCAGGGGCTCACCCACCGGACCGCCGGGAAAAGCGGCCGGGGACGCGCTGGGGACTACAGTTCCATCTTTGTCTTGCAACAGTTTCAAGGGTTTTTCCGCGGCATCCCCACCAAGCCATAGGTGAACCAGGGAAAACTGACCAGGCCTGCCTGCGAGGGTAATAGCTGCCATAGTCAGTATCAGCGCCAAACCTGTTACTACGAGCCATTTTTTAGGCAAGGGACATGGCCTTTCCTGTCGTCCTGTATCAGGCGCCGGAGCCTGACCTTTATAAATTACCTTTTATGGTCGTAGAATATGCGCTTGCCCCAAGAATTCGGTCACGAAAGAGGGCGCGGACCTGCTGATGAATAATTGAGCGGTGCGTCTCCTACAATAAATAACAAAATCGTTGGGACAGGATGTAGAGAGTGAAAAAACGGTATTGTGCCATTATCCTTGCTATTTTTTGCGTAATTCTTATCACTTCTGTCAGAGCCTCCAGCAGCAGAGCGAACGGAAGCGATCCCGTTTCCTACGTACTCCCTGGTGAGTTCGAAAAGCAGCAAGCAATTTGGATGCAGTGGCCTGACGAGCTTTATAACACTGCCGGCTCTGTATACCCCGTCTTTATCGAGATGATCAAGGCTCTTGACCCATATGTCAGGGTAAACCTCATCGCACAAAGTCAAGAGGAAATTGGACAAATTGAAGACTTGCTCAAAGTAAACGGCTATTCCGGCACGAACATCCACTACTATATTATCAACCACTTGTCCATGTGGGCCAGGGATGTGGGGCCGGTTTTTGTCAAAGATGATCGGAATAAACTAAATGTCTTAGATTTCTGTTTCAACAATTACAGCAGGGAGGCAAGCCAAGACTTTCTTGATATCGAAAACCAGATCCACGGACAGATCGCGGGGCTGCTCGGACTGCCGCTCGTCGGGACAAACCTCGTTTCCGAAGGGGGTGGTATCGAGTCCAACGGCAGAGGGACGATCATGACTACCGAATCGGTTATGCTTGACCGAAACCCTGGGCTGACCAAAAATCAGATTGAAGATGAATATAAAAGGGTCCTCGGCGCCAAGAAAGTAATCTGGCTAAAGCAGGGACTCGCCGAAGACGACCCGATCACAAAAGGACACATCGATGAAATAGCCCGTTTTGCAGGTCCAAATACGATCCTTCTGGCACATGTGCTCCCGGACGACAGAGATGCAAATTCGACTTCCCAAGAATCATACCGGCGCCTTGAAGAGAATTACAGGATCCTGCTGCACTCGACTGATCAGGACGGAAAACCGTTCCGGATCATCAGGATTCCAATGCCTTCGACACTTAACAAGGAGATCGACGATCCGGATGTAACACCTGTGTGCAGCTATTTGAATTACGTTGTCACAAACGGCGCCGTACTGATGCAAACCTATTGGAAGCCCGGACGTCCAGATAACCTGAAAGCTACTGAAGATCAGGTTAGAAGTATATTCCAAAGTGTCTTCCGCGGGCGCAAGATAATTGGTATCAATGCCGAAAGTGTAAACTTTTGGGGAGGCGGAATCCACTGCATCACTCTACATATGCCGGCATAATGACAAGCGATGGCACTACCTGTGTTTTTACAGGGAAGGGTGGCTGGGAGTCGCCGCTACTATCGGTGCGTATGGATCTCGCCAAGCTATCATTTAATGATATATTTTTTGCTCATTAATGGAATATGGTCTACGGGCGGGAAATAGGTGAGGTGGAGAAAGATGCTGAAGGGATTGCTAACATGGAAAACCTTGGCGAGAATATGGCAATGTTATTAAAGAAACTTAAGAGCTGAAAAGAGGGCTACCCGCTCTGCCGCCGGGTGGCTAACCCTCGTTATGAGGGACACAGCCGCACAAAAAGTCAGGCGCTTGTATTGTCTCAAGTTGAAAATGGGGTTAAATAATGTGGAAAGCAACGAACTTATGTCATTAAGCAAGCGCTAACTTTAGTCCATATAGACCCGTACTCATTGATTGAACTTCAAAATCATTCTTTTCACAAATATGAAGCATCGGTTTATTATTCACGAGCACGGTAGCGGTAAAACCAAGCAGTCCCCGTCTCTTGCCCAGATAAGTCAAATAGGAAAGCAAGGTTGTTCCTATACCCTTGTTTTGCACATCATCCCTAACCGCAAAGGCGATTTCCGCTGTATGCACAGATTCATCGATAGAATATTGCCCCATCCCTAATATTATTTCTTTTTCTTCCTGCTGCCTTACTGCCAAAATTATTGTTTTATTGGTATTATCGACAATGACATAGTCTTGCAACAAATCGTGCGGCATATCTGTGCGACAGGAGAAAAACCGTCGGTACATGCTTTGGTCCGATAGAGCGTAAAAGAAGTTTTTTAAAAGAGGTTCGTCGCTGATTTTAACAGGCCTTAAAAAAATCTCCAGCCCGCTTCGGGTGGTCCGGTAAGTTTCCAGTTCTTCAAGGTATTCACCCCTTTTTCCAGGGATAAAGGCCTGATCCTTAAAAATCAAATTCTCTTTTTTGGCTTCCTGAATAAGCCAGGACTGGAATTTAGGGTGAGCTATGGCGATTAACTCCATTGCTCTTTCCCTGATATTTTTTCCATGCAAATACGCAATACCATATTCTGTCACTACATAATGCACATCACCCCTGTTCAAGGTGACACCGGTGCCTTCTTTAAGCAGGGGAACAATCCTGGAAACCTGTTCATCTCTGGCTGTTGATTTAACAACCAGAATAGTTTTTCCTTTCCTAGACAGCACCGCGCCCCTCATAAAATCAGCCTGTCCCCCTATCCCGCTGTAAAAATATCTACCGATAGACTCACCCGTTGCCTGCCCGGTAAGATCAATTTCCAGAGCTGCGTTAATTGCCTTAATATTCAGCTGGGATATAATAAAAGGGTCGTTGGTGTAGTCTACCCTCTTGAATTCGATGGTAGGATTGTCATGGATAAATTCATATGTTGTCTTGCTGCCCATACAGAATGAGGCCACAGTTTTTCCTCGGTCTATGGTCTTCTTCGAGTTGTCGACAACCCCTTTTTTAATTAATTCCACAATACCGTCAGACAAAAGCTCCGTATGCACTCCGAGGTGTTTTTTATTACCAAGGTTGAATAAAATTGCGTTTGGTATACTGCCATATCCCACCTGGATAGTGTCCCCGTCCTGCACGAGGCGGGCAACGTATTTTCCTATCTGCTGGGCGATTTCGTTATCTACAACCGGCTTATACTCAAGAATGGGTTCATCATAAGGAACAATAAAATCCACTTCTTCAATATGGATGAACCCGTCCCCATGAACGCGCGGCATGTTGGAATTAACCTGGGCGATAACCAGGCCGGCGTTTTCCGTAGCTGCCTTCACAATGTCCACGCTAACCCCCAGGCTCATATAGCCGCGTCTGTCCGGCAGCGATGTCTGAATCAGAGCTACGTCAAGAGGAACTACCTTACGGGCAAACAGATCCGGAACCTTGGACAAAAAAACCGGTGTATAGTCAGCTTCTCCAATGTTGACTGCATTCCTGGTTTTGGGCCCGATAAAAAAAGTGTTGTTTCTGAAATTGGACTCGAATTTTTTTTCCGTGTAGGGGACAGTGTCAAGTGTCCAGACGTTAAATACTTCAGCATCAAAAAAAGCTTTAGGATTCGCCTTTAAATAATCGGCAAGGGCGCGAACAAGATATTGCGGCTCACCGCAGCCGGTTCCGATAAATATCTTGTCTCCCCGGTGAATATGCCCGAAAATACTGTCTAACCCGGCAAATTTTACCGGATAGGCGCTCTTCATCTCATCCAGATCGCTGTTCTTGTCACTTGCATTCATCTTTACGGCCCCCTTTTCTTTATATTAAGGGATTACTAGCCCTTCATCAATAGAACCTTGCGAAATGTTTACCGCTGTTGGTGGGGAAATAGCCTTCCCATAACACGCCGGAACGGCTGCCTCGGATCTGGCGACGTCAAGCGCCTCAAGGCCATGATCGCCAAGGTCAGAAAGTTGAACCTCTTCGAGTCCAGGGAGATCGCCCAGTACATCCGGGACCTCGAGGGGATCCTGGACACCGATTCCAAGAGCCACGACAGGGACGATGTCTATCTGGTCCTAAGGGGGATTTCGGTGGACACCCGCAGGGTCTTGAACCTGCTCGGCTGCGAGCCCCGCACCGTGCGCGGCAGGCCGTCCTCTTCTGTGGAAGTAACGGAGCTCGAAACAGAGCCGGTCATCACCCGTCGCCAGCGGAGGTTTGAGGAGGTTCCGGCTCCGCCGGGGCGATCCTGGGCGAGGATCGCCTGCCACAGCATCTGACCGCTGAATCCCTTGTGCATTTGAACCCGTTGACCCGTTGTATGACAAAATATGCGGGAACTGCAAACACTTTTAATATTAGCGGGTGGTAGATTAATCAATCTTCCACCTATTTTATTTAGCAAGCAACGCCATTTGTGGTCGGGAGTACTCATCGAAAATCATGAGATACAACCGTCTGTTTAATCAGCTTTAGCAACGAGAGGCATGCAAAAGTTTTTGTCCTCCCGCATATCTATGAATCCCCATATACTTTCTAAGCCAGGATAGGTGGTACATTATGTTACTTTGTGACATAATATTCTTATGAGTCCGAATAGGGAGCGAAGAACAGGAAAAAGAAAAATATCATCGGAGACAATGGGCAGAGTATTTCGGTCATGCTGATGCTGCAGAGCTATTGTGGAGAGATGTTAATGTTATCACCTAGCGACCTGATCACAATGCCCGACCACTCAAGCAAATAAAAGTACCGATGCATTGCGTAGCGTTCTCTATATCAACTAATTATGGAGTAAACTGTTCATGGAGATAAAGACCTCAGCAACAAATGGCGTAAATGTTTATTACTATAAACTACCAAATACTCACAGTATCTGTATTTCTCTATATGTGAAAACAGGATCTCTTTATGAAAGCAGGAATCCCGGAATATCACACGTCCTTGAGCATTTGCATTTCAGAAAACTGGGGGGCAGAACCCAGAAACAGCTATATTATGAGCTTGAAAGTATGGGTGCATATTTTGGAGCATGTACTTATAAAGAATTTATGCAGTTCTATTTGACTTCAAGTCCGAAATATTTTTTAGAACTGGCTAGGATTGCCTCTGATCTCTTGGGTAGTCTCGAAGCTGATGCAAAGGATATTTCTGCCGAAAAAAGACTCATTATTAGTGAATTTAAGGAAAACAATCCGAATAATGATGTCGAGGAATTCTCGGATAAATTTATTTGGGATGGAACTAATCTTCAAAACCCGATTTTGGGCTCTATATCATCTGTTAAAGGATTCACACTACAAATGCTGCAGAGTGAAAAAGAGAAAGCCTTTACTAGACATAATGCATTCTTTTACGTTACAGGTTGCTTTGATGAGGATGATATTGCCGTATTTCTCAAAGAGATTGGGCACTATGATTTAAGCAGCAGGACAGCTCCCCAAAATAATAATATTGCACAATTGCCTACCAACTTTATGCAACGTGCTGCATTCGCTAAAATATCTCAAAGAAAACTATATATGAATGAGGTCAAAATATCTTTTGATGTGGATTTTACTAGGGTTGCACGACCAAGCCTCGTCTACCTTGACAGCATCTTAACAACCGGACTTTGCTCCCTGCTGACAACCGAAATGATTGAAAAGAGAGGCTTTGTTTATAGCATATCATCAGTAATCGAACAGTACCGCAATATAGGTACCTATTACTTTACTTTTACAGTTGCCAAGAGTAAGTTTTATGAAGCTGTAAAAAGTCTTATCGATGTAATTAACGCGGCTAAGAAGGATATATCTGAAGCCAACATGAAAACGACTAGAGTATTTCAAACAGATAATCAGATCCAATTGCTAGATGACCCATGTGGCATGAATTGGGCATTCGCTTATGGGAATCATATATTGAATAATGCTTACCGCGATATATCAGAAATAGCTGAAGCATACAGAAAAATAACCAAACAACAGATTATGGAGACAGCCAATGAAGTATTTTTAACCAATAATGCTATGTTAGTAAGTATAGGTGCTAAGAAGGGCCTGTCGGAAGCGAAATGTAGAGAGATACTATCAGATTTATAAATCCTCTCGGGATGCTAAAGATGTTGTATTGAATGAGGACATCTGAGACTTGAACTCCGGATACCCTGATTAGACAAAGCAGGGCGCAAACACTTTTTAGCCAGGTACTTACATCAGATTTATGACTATTCAGGTTAGCTGAAACAGTATCATTGATAGGAAAACGAGAAGGGCTTCAGTAATGTTTCAGGCCAACCTGAACATATTGCAGGTATGTAAAGGATTATCTGCTTTTATGCCACCACTAAAAAAGCGTGGTATTTTTTAGGGAACAAGATAAATATGTGGAGCAGAATCTGATCCTAGTTATGCAACCGGCCAGTCTATTTTCTTAGAACCCCTTGGTGGCTAAACATAGACCAAGGCTTATTTTAGCAAGCTTCTTTGCCGGGCGCTCATCTCATCAAAAACTTAGCTTTTCTCTATATAGGCTAACCTTCTGGAATAAAAAGCATGGTATTGAATCACAATGTGATATAATGATATAAAAAATAAAAAGGAGAAAATAAAATGCCCTTCGAAATTTATCGCCCTAGAGCCAGAGAAAAGAAAAATCCCAAACCTATTATTGTTAGACTTTCGAAAACGGCGATTGTTTTAAACAAGGTTGCCAGGGAGCAACTGAATACTCCGGAATATGTTGAGCTTGCTTTTGATAAGGACACAAGCAGCATTCGCATAAGACCGGCAACTATAGATGGTGGAAATGCCATGAGGAAGACAAAGGTATTGGCTCCAGGTTTCTTCAAGCAGTTTGAGATAAGTGTAACGGGTGCATATTTTGCCGAGTACAACCAGGAGGAAAATGCTCTCTACGTGCAACTGGGGTAAAACTGGTCAATCAGTAAGCAATGGCGGGGTTAGCAATCAGGCTCCGCCATTTTCTTTATGTGCGCCCGGCAGGGCTGCTATCACAGGAAAGTCCTGAGCGATGAAGGTAGCCCGACGCTAAACCAAGGAAGCTAGCGGCACCCCTGGACAGGGTTACTGATGGCCTGTCCTCAATGTTGATCGTTCTTGGCATTCAAATCCAGCCTGGACAGGGTTGACAGGCTATCATTCATCTACAATTTCAAATATCTTCACACTCACAGACTGAAAAAGGTGAGGGTGTGCAGGAAAAAAAAGGCGAAGAGCGGGACAGCGTTTTGCACTCCCCTAAGGATACCCTTTTACAAGTGAAAATCCGGAGTAATTCGAACTCGAGTTATTCGACCATGTAGTGGAACCAGAATCCTTTTATCTGGATAAGAAAAGTCCGGTTTTCACAAGAAGCATAAGACGCTACTGTGTTCTGGAATTCCTCGCAGAAATAAAGGAAAAACGGCCTCCTCGCTGGATGATGACACAGATAAAATCCTGAATACCGTGGGGAGGGTCTTGGAGGGAGTAGAATTTAGGATTGTGGACCAGTCAGATAGACAGGTGAACGTAGGAGAAGCCGGCGAGCTGCTGTTAAGGGGAAATTTCGTGATTCCGGGATACTACTGGGCCCAGGCAAGCTGGACCAGGTTCAGGGATGAAGACGGCTGGCTGCACACGGGGGACATAGCGGTGGCAGACGCCGTGGGATACATTTCAATTGTGGGCCGGCTAAAGGAAATGTACATAAACGGCGGGTACAACGTTTATCCCCCCGAGATAGAGGACTGCCTCTGCCAGCACCCGGCCGTGCTCCTTGCCGCAGTGATAGGAGTCCCCGATCCCGTGTTCGGTGAGGTGGGCAGGGCCTTTGTGCTGCCCAAACCTGGATTCGAAATCACCCCGGAAACACTGGCCGCTTACTGCCGGGAAAAACTTGCCGACTACAAAGTGCCTCGGTCCTTTGTGTTGGTTGACTCCTTCCCGATGACCCCGCTGGGGAAAATACGGAAGTCCGAACTCAAGGACATGGTTTTGTAAAATTATTAAGTGGAGGCAGGCAGGATTGGAAGACAGGCAGAACACGCTTCAAAACCTAAAAATTAAAAAGGCATTTGAAAAGGCGGGTGAAAACCTCAAGGCCAAGTTGGAACAAAATCCCGATTTCGACCCGTTGGCCCTCTTTGAATGGGGGTCGGCCATGGGCATGGCTGTTCTGGAACTTTTAAAGGCTGTAGAGCAAAAATTCGGCCAGGAGGGCCAGCAGCTCTGCCGGGAGGTGTTGGTGGAAACAGGCAGGAAAATAACCGCTGAGGCCTTGAAAGAGGCTGAAATCCCTCCCGAAATGACCCCCGTAGAGCTAGTGTCCCTGATGGCCACATGGGTAAACACTAGGTTTTACGCTTCGATGGAAGACCCTCGGATAATAAATGACGGAGAATGCAACTTCGACATAATTTGGTGCCTCTGCCATGAAAATAGTGGATACAACGGTAAAGTGGAGCCAGTAGAGCAAGCGGAGGCATTTTATTGTAATTATAAGCAGGAATACGATGGTAAAGGAAAGCTCTTGGAATTCATGAAAGCGTAGGTCATTGAAACAGATAATGTGAGTGCAGTTGAGTAAAAAACTCTCTCCAATTTTAGGTTGGAGAGGAGAGTTATTGGCTAGTTAAACCTTACAGACGCTCGACGTTGATCGCCTGAGGTCCACGATCGCCTTGAGTGACATCAAATTTGACTTTTTCGTTCTCATCAAGGGATTTGTAGCCTTCACCCTGAATAGCGGAGAAATGGACGAAAACGTCACCGCCATCTTCCTTCTCGATGAAGCCAAAGCCCTTTTCAGCGTTGAACCACTTTACTTTTCCTTCCATTAAGATTGCGCCTCCTTTCATGCTAGTTGATATTTTTATATTTTACAGAAATCAATTATTTATGTTACATAAAGCAGGAAAACATCGGAAAAGGAAGAAATGACTAATAGTAATTGAAAAAGGAGGCTTAAATGACAGGCACAAACCTTTTAGCTGGTGTAAATAACTTCAATATTTTTAAGTCAGTCTTTCTCGTTACCTGGCCATTATGGCTACTAATTGCAGTAGTCGCATTAGGCAAACTTGCTTACCAATTATGGGAGAAACAAAGACTCGCCAAGTCAGGCATAGCTGACATTGACCAGATGAGCGGTACGGAACGTGTCAAACGTTTTGAGACACCTTTCTCGTAAAATTAGTGTAGTTCACCGGAGCTATGTCAATATATAGCAATTACAAGTTTGGTCATGACCCCTGGTGTCATATACCCCTATTCTCTGCCGTGCTACCATTTTACTAGCCCCCATCAGTGTCAGGATCAGGAGGAGAACTGGGTTGGTTAATCCAGGCCGCCGTTGGGATAGCTGGTGGCTGTGGCGACTTATTGAACCTCTCCGGATGAGCCGAATGGGCTGCCAGGAGGGTCGCCTGCCTGGTTTCCGTTATGTGCCCTGCCTGGCCGTAATGCATCGCTTCCGGGGTCAGCAATCCGATTCCAGAATGATGGTGCTCCCTGTTGTACCAGTTGAAGAAGGTAACGCAGAAGGAGCGGGCGTCTTCAATGGAACCAAAACGGGACGGGAACTCCGGCCTATACTTGAGGGTCTTGAACTGGGATTCCGAATACGGGTTGTCATTGCTCGTGTGAGGACGGCTATGAGTCTTTGTCACCCCAAGATCGGCCATTAGAAAGGCCACTGGCTTGGATGTCATGGATGAACCGCGATCGGCATGGATGACCAGCTGTCCCGGGGCGATGTCCTGCTTTTCGATGGTCTCCCCGATCAGGCGCTCCGCAAGGGTTGCGCTTTCCCGGTGGGCGATCATCCAACCCACTACGTATCGACTAAAGATGTCCATAATCACGTATAGTTGAAAGTATGTCCACTTAGCCGGCCCCATAAGTTTCGTTATGTCCCAGGACCAGACCTGATTCGGCGCCGTGGCTAACAGTTCGGGCTTCACGTAGTGAGGGTGACGGAGTTGGTCGCGCCGTTCACGGACCTCATGCTCTTCAGCCAGGATGCGGTACATAGTCCGAACTGAGCAAATGTATGCTCCCTCGTCCAGAAGGGTTGCATAGATCTCGGCCGGCGCCTGGTCGATAAAACGCTCGGAGTGGAGCGCCGATAAGACGTTCTGGCATTCCAAATCCGTGAGGGCGCGATAGAGATCTGCGAGCTTGGACGGCGGCCTCGGAGGCGGGCTGCCGATGACGGTACAGGGACGACCTGGCTACTCCCAATGCCCGACAAGACGGTGCTATACCGACAGTGGCGGCGACCTCCTCAGCGGCCATGATCAGTTCCTCCCTCATGCGTCGAGATTCTTCAGGGACATTCCCCGTATATCTGAGATTTTTTTTTGCAGATCAATGATCTCTTCAGCCTGCTGTAGTCGCTGGCGAAGCCGCTCAGTCACCCTGCTCTAGCTCGAGAACCTTTTTCGAAAGCGGATTCGCCGGTCGTCCCCTGCGACCCCTCTTTTGGGGGGTGAGAGCCGCCAACTGACCCTCTGCGGCCTGACGGCGCCAACAGGCCAGGTTGGAGAAGTACAACCCTTCCCTCCGTAGCATTGCACCCAGTTCTCCGGAACTGCAAGCCTCTGCCTCACGGACAATCCTCAGCTTGTACTCGGCTGTAAACCTACGGCGGCTCGCCTTCTCGACCACCTCCGGATCAGGGGCGGATGCTTGTCCCATCATTAAAGATACGCAACCGGGTCGGACGACCTGGCCTTTCTCACCTAGGGCGCCTGGACGCCCACTTGGATCGGCCCCTGTACCCCTGATCTTCTGGCCCTCCAATGTCATAAAACTCTTCACTGTCATTTCCTCTTATCACCCTTCTCCACCCTCTACCATACTACACTAATTAGGAGGGGGGTAGGTGTCTCATCCATTATGGCACAGAGGGTACTGCTTGCTGATGACGGCATCATATTGCCCCATCAGTGACAGCATAGAATCATGCAACACAACATAATGCTGGGCGTGGCCTTTGGAATACTGGATGTTCAGGACGCCGTGCTTGAGATCGACGTTTTCCCGCCTGAGCAACCGTGCTTCGTTTGTGCGTATGCCACTACTGTACAACAGACGAAAGAAGACCGGGACGGTTATCCGACGGGATAGTTGTTCCTCCGTTCCTGGTGTGGATGGTATTGCGTCGCAGGCGGCGAAGAAATTCTTCAACTCCGCTACAGTAAACGCGTGCGGGATATAGACCCTCGGTTCTTTTCGCGGAATAACGGGGGCCATAACGGTCGTTAACCCGCGTTTTTCGCAGGTAGCGTATAAAGCTGACTACCGGGTATATTCTTGAGCGACACGAATTGTTGGTCTCTGTTTCGCGTTTACCGCACCATGAACTCACCATCTCCTGTGACAGTTCCGATGCATTAGGATAGTTCTTTTTACAATGTCTGTCGAACAGCGTCATCATGACTTCGTAAGAAGACTCGTTCCAACGTCCGGACGCCTTCTGATAAGAAACATACGCCCGCATCAGCGGCGCGAGGAAAGACGTGAATTCACGCATTGCCAAACACCCCCTCCGACACCGGGAACCCTTCTATGCTGAGGGCGCATTCCTTTAGATGCTTAAAATCGGCGCTCAAGTACGCTTCAAGAGAATCGGGCGACGTATGACCAAGTGTCCTGCTGATGACCGGCTGTGGGACACCGTTGCCCAAAAGCTCCGTAGCCAGGCGGTGTCGGAAAAGGTGGAACCCTCGGCGCTCCCCGGCGGATTGCCTGACGTTTGAGACTTTCATGATTTTATTCGAAATATTGCCGAGGCTCCCGTTCGTCAATCGTCTGAAAGGGCGATGGCTTGAAATGAACATGTACCCGCAGTCGATTTCCGGACGCTCATACGCCAAATAGTCAAAAATAGCGTTGCCGACGGCAACGCTCAGCGGCAATTCCAGCGGAACGCCTGTCTTTTGCTGGCGGATACAGATTCGCTCATTGTCCCAGTCAACGTCGTTTATGGTTAGCCCGGCAATATCACAGCATCGCAGACCGGTATACAACGCCAGTATTCCGACGGCTCTGTCCCTGAGAGAAAGACCTGATTCTTTGCCCATAAGTGCTTGCTTAATCAGGGCGACTTCCTCTGGTTTCAAATACTGGATGTTCTTCCGTGTTTCCCGCAATTCCGGGAGGAATGCTAGTATTTTAGCGAAAGTTTCAGGCGCTTCGGGGATACAAGCCTTGAAAACCGCAGCTACATTTTTCTTGTATGTGCAGCTTCGGCATAAACTGCCATCCTCGGATACGAACACCGAAAGGACGGCTTCTTCCGTAATCTTTTCAACGGCATCGATGCCGCTTTGCTGCAGGGCGAACAAAAAGCTTGCCGCACTGTGGGATTCACAATAAATGGTGGCTTCTTTCTTACCGCGCAGCCTTTCGGCGGCGCAATAACAATCGATCACGGATTTGAACTCCTGCGCCAACAAGCGATACTTCCCGCGCTCAACGAGTTTTTGCCGACGCTGCCCGTTAGGGTATTGACCGCGCACGTCAAAGTGTTCAATAACCCCCAGGAATGTAAGTTTGTTGCGAAGATACGACGGGGAGCTTGATTTCTGGGTATATTCCAGATATATGTCCGAGTAGGATGTCCAACATTTTGAATCAGCACTTGAAAGAATGCGGCTTATCTCGCGCTTCAGTTTGCCGACATAGCAAGCGGAATAGCTGCTTGCTTCCATGCGCGAAATTAGTTTGGGATAGTTGTCCCGTAAGCTCTGCACGCCCATGTGTATACCTCCTTCATTTGATAGGAGCAGTATACAGCACGGAAAATAAAATCCACACCTTTTATAGACAGTTGAGCGGTTTCTCGGGCATTTAGCGAAAAGGTTCGGATTTTATTTAGGTGTGGGTAACTAAAATCGTGCACCCGTGGCCCCTTGCCCCATCCGCCGTGAGAGATCCGGGCTTTCCAAAGGAACTTCCTGAAATTCTTGTAGACATTTCCTTTGGTCACCGCTTGTCCATCGTGGGAAGGGAAAAAGTATGCATTTCCATCTGAAAACGAATGAACCTGCTTCGCATAAGGGCGCGACACCGGTCGAGGAGCTCATCGGACAGAGGGACCAAACGGTCCTTGTTGAATTTGCCGTCCCAGATCGTCAAGACGCCAGCATCCATGTCCACATCCCGGACTTTGAGGTTCAGCGCTTCCGAGATGCGCAGGCCGCAGCCATAGAGCATGCGGAACAGCAGTGGCATTATCAGGTGTCGGTATGGTGCTTCAGAATGGTAATGGCAGGTATCTGTCTGCTTGAAAAATGCCGCCAGTTCATCATTGCTGAAGATGTAGGGAACATACCGGGTCCCTTTGACATGAGATTCTCTGGCATCACATAAGCCTGAACTCCAAGAGAGTCCATATACATAGCCAGTTGTCGTACGATACTCACCCTGTGTTGCAGGGTCGCCTGCGCCTCATTCGGGCGCTTCTGGCTCCACGCATTGACGAGTTCTTTAAATATACCGGTTCCGTGCAACCGTATGCCAGACAGAATTGATCAAATCTGTAAAGCGTTCCGTCGCTGTCATATTTATAGCCCAGAGAGCGTTTTTGGTGGATCATCCCCTGGATGAATTCCTGAAATGGGCTGCTGTATATGAATTCGGTCATGATTCGAACACCTCCTCAGGGTTCAGGGCGCATTCACGCAGCATGTCTACATCTACTTTAAGATAGACAGCCGTCGAATCGGAACTGACGTGTCCCAAGATGTCCGAGATGACCGACAGGGGAGTTTTCTCTTGAAGCAGTCTGCTTGCTAGCGTGTGCCGCAGGGAATGCATGCCTCTTTTCTTCTGGGGAGAGACCGGAATTTTGGCCAGCCTCATGTACTTGATCACGATTTGATGAAGATGGTCTTCATCTGAAAATGGTACCAGCGGCGCCAGATGACGCAAAAATACGTAAGGAGATTCCACCTTTGGACGTCCGTTTTTGAAGTAGTCGATAATCGCCCAGCCGACATCGGGAAGGAGGGGTAGGCTTAGCGCCCTGGATGTCTTTGACTGGATCAGTTCGAT
>CAVYEE010000032.1:0-108127 GCA_963767365.1 uncultured Peptococcaceae bacterium | reverse complement strand
TCCTACTTAGGTATGATGAACCTCTCTGATCAGATTCTCTAGGTTTTCACCTGCTGATCACCCCCGCCTTGAGTCCCAAGATAACAATAAAACCTCGCAATGAAACGCAGAATCACATTCCATCGCCAGGTCCTACCTACGCAGTTACCGATAAGAGTACACTTGCCCTCCTCAGATAAGCGCTTTCTTATCTTTAGCAGGTAAAAGTGGCTACCTTTAACTATTTATCTGTTTTAATTGTCTGCGCTTATTTTTCGCGAGCCATGCTCCTCTTCTGATGGAGTAAGAACCTCTCGTATATCTCTTTAAAACACATTATTATCGCTTTGCAGGCACTACCCTCATAATATTCTTCAAATTCTTCAGCCAGTCCTTCTATTCCTTCTGATAGCTTGTAGCCCACTGCCAGCTTGGCCACAAAGTCCTTAGCAATCCGTGTTGCCAGACTGCAGTCAGCATCTATGATGGCCCCGGTTTCCTCCTCAACCTCCACCGCCACACAAACTACATCGCAGATCTTATAAGCAGTAATACTCGAAGGGAGCTTGGCATATCCGGTTATAAAGAGCGTCTTTCTATTTCTCACTAGCCTTATCTCCCCTATAAGCTTTATCCATCACTTCCATTTTCTTTCTGTAACGTAACTACTCATCAGCCTGCCTCTACATTTTTCATTCTTCGATGGTGACGACGAAAGCTTTTGCGACTCATCACTCAATTGCATCGGAACCAAAAGGACTCGATTGCCTAATACCTTCCCTCTTAACATTTTACCATGTGTATCCCTAACAGCATAGTCCTCATTTTATGTCATATGTCCTCATATATACACCTTAAGTGATATTGATCTTCCATAAAGGCTTGTTTACAAAGCATAGCTGAATATTTCACCATCACGGCACCATGATCTCGACGAATATTCTGACCAGTTCCGGATCGAACTGCGTACCGGCGCACTTTTTAATCTCTGACACGGCCTCTGCATGGCTGACCGCCTTCTTGTAGGGCCGCCCGTTGGTCATCACGTCGTAGGCGTCGGTGATCGCCAGGATACGCGCGAACAACGGTATCTGCTCCCCCTTAAGCCCCCGGGGGTAGCCTCTCCCGTCCCAGTACTCGTGATGAGACAGGATCGCTTCGGCAACCTTGATGAGGTCAGGCGCCGACCGGGTAATCCGTTCGCCGATCTCCGGATGCTTCTTCATGAGCTCCCATTCATCCGCCGTCAAATAGTCGGGCTTCATCAGGAGGTCGCCCGGAATGGCGATCTGGCCGATGTCATGCAGGGTTGCCAGGATGCCCAGTTCGTCCCTCTCCCGGCTCGATAGCCCCAGCCTGTCCCCGATCCTGACCACCAGGCCCCGGAGGCGTTGCCCATGTTCCAGGGATTCCGGAGATTTTTCCGCCAGGGCCCTCTGAAAGAAAGTGATCAGGGAGAAGCGGGTGCTCCTGCCAGTCCAACAGCTTGTCCCGGTACATGGCATCCTCGGCTGCCCGGAACACCGCTTCCATGGCCTGGCCGGCATGCTCCTTGACGGCAGCCCCCAGAGACAGGCTCAGGGGCACCGATCCGGCTTCTGAAGCCTGGCTGGCTTTCCTGATCCGGTTGCAGATTCTCTCTGCAGACTCCTTTGTAGTCTTGGGCAAAAGGATGGCAAACTCGTCGCCGCCCCACCGGCAGGCGATATCATCCCGGCGGCAGATCCCCCTGAGGATCCCTGCCGCATCAATCAGCAGCCGGTCTCCCGTCTGGTGGCCGAGAGTGTCGTTGACCAGCTTGAGGTCGTCGACATCGACCGTGATGACGCCCAGGGGCAACTGCCTGCCTGTATCCAGGCGCTTCAACTCCTCCTCGAAGTAGGACCGGTTGTACAGCCCGGTCAGGATGTCATGGAAGCTCAGGTACTTGAGGCGCTCCTCCACTCTGCCTGCGCTCGGTGACGTCGCGGCTGACAAAGATGGCGCCGGTAACAAATCCCTCGTCATCGACCAGTGTCTTGCCGATAGTTTCCAACCACAAGTAATGGCCATCAGCGTGCCTGCACCGGAACTCCAGCTTGCCCGTCGAAGTCCCTGATACCCTTCCATGAACGGTCATGCATTATTCTAGCGACGTCATCAGGATGAACAAGTTCCAAAACGGACCTCCCTAGCATGTCTTCCGGTTTATCTCCCAAAATAGTTTCATACGAGGGGCTGGCATATTGGATCATTCCCAGGGCGTCTGTCTGCATGATCATATCCAGCATATTATCGGTGATGTTCCGCAGTTCTGGTCTCGCTGGCATAGACCTCGCGCCGCGACTTGTTCCAGGGCATCCAGCATCACGTTGATATCCTCCGCCAGGCCTGCCAGTTCATCGTTCCCGGCCAGGCCAACGACCTGATCGATACTGCCGCTCACGCCTATCTGCCTGACTTCGGCACTCAGTTGGTGCAGTCGGCTTAACACCAGCCGGTCAATGTAAATGTAATTGAAGATCACTATGCAGACAACGATGGCGATCACCAGGAGCGCAAACAGAAAGAAGCTGCGGAACAGGACGGCATAACCGCAGGCAAACAGGAGCACTACGAAAAGGATCAGGAAAAGTCCGATGGTTACCCGAACCTTCTTATGCAGCAAGCCATAGGCTAAAAGTTGACTTCACTTCCCAATCTCAGTTAATTGGGTTCAGCCGCTCTAATAACATAAGTCCCCCGATTATTCTCCTGCTGAGATCACGCGTCTTTTCAGAGCTAATTCTACCGTATATTGTGGCCACTACCGGCAGATACCGCTATATAAAGAATAGATTGGGCTAAAAAAACCTTTAACTCGTACAGTAATCCAGTTAATTCGACAAAAATAAGAAATAGCCTTTATTTTTTACGATTATTTTATTTTTTTTTGCGGACGCAATCTCCAGGAAAAAGGTGTCCGCACGTAATCTGGCCTGCGGACTAATAAAACAGTCACGGGCTGTCTCAACTCTATTTCCGGCTTCAGGGGGATATGTCTTGCCGGCACTCAACCGAATTATTGCGTAAATATCTCCGGGCAAATAATTGTTACGGCGGGCGAGCAGCCGGCGGCGTGAACCGGTGTCCGCTCTTGAAAAGCCAAACAGGGCAGCCTCAGGATGCAAGGCTCTAGGGCAGATAGCCGCCGCGACTCCCCAGAAGCACAAGCCAGTTGATCACAGCGGTGTACCCGCTTTTTATCCCACCGCTGTGGAGCAGCAGGAACAGGTAGCCGTCTGTGGTAAACAGGAGCCTCTTAAGCTGTCCTTGCACCGGTACAGATATTTCCCTGGCTCATTGCGGCAAGAAAGCCGGGCTAGGACAACTTGCCGGTCTGGTACATTTCCCGCAGTTCCTTCTTGGAGAACTTACCCACGCTCGTCTTGGGAATTTCCCGGACGAAGACGACCTCGTCCGGCAGCCACCAACTGGCCACCTTCCCCCGCAGAATACTCGATGAGGTCCTCCTTGCGCACCTTGCCTACGGAATCGGGCCGCAGGACCACGCAGGCCAGCGGGCGTTCCTGCCATTTTTCGTGGGGTATGGCGATCACGGCCGCCTCGGCCACGGCCGGATGACCCATCAACTGGTTCTCCAGGTCCACCGAGGAGATCCATTCGCCGCCGCTCTTGATCAGGTCCTTCGTCCGGTCCATGACCTGGACGTAAGCCTCCTCGTCAATGGTCACGATGTCACCGGTCTTGAACCAGCCGTCGAGAAACGCTTCCTTGGTCTTTTCCGGATCTTTATAGTATTCTTGTATGACCCAGTTCCCCTTGAGAAGCAGTTCGCCCATCTCCTTGCCGTCGTGCTTGATCTTCCTCGCCCTGCTCGTTGACCACCCTCATTGCCAGGCCGGGGAGCAGCAGGCCGGTCTTGACCCGCAACTTCCACTTCTCCTCCTCTGGAAGGTTTTCCAAGTAGCTTTTGGTTGTGTTGTACAGTGTTACCGGGGTGGTCTCGGTCTGCCCGTAGCCCTGCATCATGTATACTCCCAGCTTTTCCTCGAAGTCCTGGGCCAGCTTCATCGGCAACGACGCCCCGCCGGAACACACCCAGCGGATGCTGCTGAAATCGTACTTCCCCGGGTTTTCCAAGGCGTGGTCCAGGATGCCCATGAAGATGGTGGGCACCCCGGTGATAAAGGTCACCCTCTCCTGTTGGATCAACTCGCAGGCGTCCTGGGCCGTGGGCCGGCTGCCGGGAAACACCTGCTTGGCGCCGGCGATGGCGTCGGCGAACGGCCGGCACCAGGCGTTGACGTGGAACATGGGCACCAGGGACATGGAGACATCCCTTTCCCAGACCGCAAATTCACCCGGCAGGAGGGACAGGCTGTGCAGATAGAGGCCGCGGTGGCTGTACATCACCCCCTTGGGTAAACCGGTGGTGGCGGTGGTGTAGGCCATGATGGCCGGCGACCATTCGTCCAGCTCGGGCCACTCGTATTCCTCCGGTTCGTTCCGGAGCAGTTCCTCGTAGGAATAGACCGGGGAAAGCTTGGTCGGAGGCAGGGTCGCCTTGTCGGTCAAGAATGACGTATTTTTTTACCGTGGTCAGTTCCTGCTGCACTTCTTCAATCACCGGGACCAGGTCCTCGTCGACAAACATGACCTTGTTTTCGGCAAAGTTGACGCAATGAATCAGCTGATCCCGGAAGAGGCGGATATTCACCGTATTCAGCACCGCCCCGTAGCAGGGCACCGCGAAATACAGCTCGAGATGCCGGTGGTTGTTCCACGCAAAGGAAGCAACCCTATCGCCAGGTTCGATACCGAATTTCTTCAAAACGTTGGCCAGCCGGCACACCCTTTTATACATATCACCATAGTTGTACCGGAAGATTCCGGAATAGTCCCGGGAAACAAGCTCTTTTTTGGGATAAATCGTGTTAACCCGGTCTAAAATCATTTTAATTCCCAAGGGGTAATTCATCATATCCTTCATCGCTCCTTCCAAGCTCAATTGGTTAACCGGCAGAATCGCCAATACACAACTAGGCCATCACCCGGATATCCTCCGGTTTTAGCCTAGGATCAAATCCGCCCTGGTTTCCCTCTCTCAGAGCAATGGGGAATCGGCTGGATATCGCTTCCAGTCCTTCTCTCAGTTTCTTAGCCTACGCCGCTTTCTACTCCAACAAAAGTTTCCGCCGCTAAACTTTCCGGACTCTCCTCATTGCCCACCCCCTCTCCAGGGACCTGCGGCATGTGCAGAACCTTGTTTGACGGGCGAAAAGATTACCTCTTTCCCTGTCCAAAGGTCGAGAACGAAAAAAACACGCAAACAACTGGAATTAATCGGACAAAACTAACCCTTGAGTATTGGTTAAGTACGGTGAGTATTCGAGTGCAGGATGTTGGATATATCCTGACGTTGGAAAGTCTTATTATGAGTTGGTCCTTCCTTATTCTAATTATAAGACAAAACGGCTCTGCTGTCCAGATAATGTGATCACTTGTCCTGGGGGGGTTCACTACAAACTGATATAATGACAATTAAAAGGAAGTGCTGTAAGGTGATCACAGCAGGCGTGGATATCGGGTCATCGACTTCAAAAGTCGTGATCCTGGAGGACGGTAAGAATTTTCTGGGGAGGGTGGTTGTTCCGGTGGGAACGGGAACGAGCGGGCCCTCCCGTGCCTTCGAGCAGGCAATGAAAGACGCCAATTTGCAGCGAGGCGACATTGATCTGGTCGTTGCCACCGGCTACGGGCGGAAAAACTTTTCCGATGCCGCGCATCAGTTGAGCGAGATCACCTGCCATGCCCGCGGCGTTTATGAGCTTGTCCCCGGCGTGCAAACGGTGATCGATATCGGCGGGCAGGACTGCAAGGCCATCAAGGTGGGGCCGGGCGGCGTGGTCACCAATTTTGTCATGAACGACAAATGCGCAGCAGGTACAGGCCGATTTTTAGAGGTGATGGCGCATATCCTGGAAGTCGACGTCGGTCAGTTGGCGGACCTGGCTGCAGCCTCGCGGCACGTGGTGAGCATCAGCAATACCTGTACGGTATTCGCCGAATCGGAAGTCATTTCCCAGTTGTCCGCCGGCGCCCCGCACCAGGATGTGGCGGCCGGTATCGTCAGATCGGTGGTGCGTCGTGTTGCCGGACTGGCCAGGCGTGCCGGCGTGCAGCCCGAAGTCGTGATGACAGGTGGCGTGAGCCTCAACTGGATGGCGGTGCAATACATGCAGGAGGAACTCGGCCTGCCGGTTATGGCTTCGCCGGATGCTCAATTGACCGGCGCCCTGGGAGCCGCCCTGATCGCCCTGACAGATCAAAGAGCTGTCATGATGCAAAATGGAGCTATTTGACGCCGCTTAAATACTGGCTTCCGCATCGACTCAAGTGACTTGAGAGAGGAGTGCTAAGATGCTGAGAGGTCTACAGCCAGGCAATTGCTCAACCAGTTGCTGGTGAAGCATTATGCTGATGCCAATGCCGCCAAACAAAGAGGAGAACCGGTCGGCTGGGCGACGTCCATCTTCCCGCAGGAGTTCTGCGAGACGATGGGGCTGACCGTGGTCTACCCGGAGAACCATGCGGCCGCCATTGCGGCCAGGAAGGGGGCGACCCCGCTGCTGGAGCAGGCGGAGAGCGAGGGGTACAACGTCGACCTGTGCTCTTACGCCCGGATCAACCTGGCCTACATGAAATCACAGGCGGCGGACATCCCCCTGCCCCTGCCCGACTTCATCCTCTGCTGCAACAACATCTGCACCACCATCCTGAAGTGGTACGAGAATATCGCCGCCGAACTCGAGATCCCCATGATCCTGATCGATGTTCCCTTCAACTATGGGTACGAGCCCACACCCGAAGCCATTGCCTACATCAAAGCGCAATTCGAAGAATGCATCCGCCGGTTGGAGGCGATTGCCGGCCGCAAATTCGATCATGAGCGCTTCACGGAGGTAATGCGGGTATCCAACGAGGCCGTCGCGGGCCTGGAAGCGCGCCATGGACTTGGGCCAGGCTGTCCCGGCCCCTCTGAACGGATACGAGATCTTCAACTACATGGCGCTCGCCGTCTGCATGAGGGGGCGCCCGGAGACGGTCGAGGTGTTCAAGCTGCTCGCCGCAGAGTTGGAAGAGAAGATCGCCCGGGGTGAGTCCTGCTATCCTGACGGTGAGAAGTACCGGGTCGTCTGGGACGGCATCGCCTGTTGGCCCTACCTCAGCCACAACTACAAGGCCTTCAGGAAAGATGGGATCAATATCGTGACCAGCACCTACCCCGAGGCCTGGGTGCTGCTGTATGAGCCGGGCAACCTGGACGAACTCGCCCGCGTCTATTCCATGATCGGCAACAACACCTGCATGGAGTACCAGGCTGACCGGAGAGCGCGGATGGTAAAGGACTTCCAGGTTGAGGGCGTGCTGTTCCATGTCAACCGGAGCTGTAAGGTGATGGACTTCATGCAGTACGAGCAGCAGAGGATCTTGAACGCCCGTACGGGGGTGCCCACCACCACCTTCGATGGCGACCAGTCCGATCCCCGCAACTTCTCCCCAGCCCAGTTTGAAACCCGCCTTCAGGCGCTGATGGAGATGATCGACCAGGCTAAGGCTAGCCGGGACGGTTCCTTGACTCACTCTGAGTCGCGGACGGTTCTTTGACCCGTTCCAATTCTGTTTCTGTTGATCGCAGGCGCCTCGCTTGAGGCCGAAGGCAAGCCTGTACCGGGGAGGTGAGGCATGATGGACCAGCTTGACGGCACCCTGGATACCCTGCGCCAGGCGGCAGAGCACCCGGCCGCAGCTGTCGGGGAGTTCAAGGACATGACCGGTCGCCCAGCCATCGGGTGCGCTCCCGAATACTGCCCCGAGGAGATCGTTTACGCCGCCGGCATGCTCCCGGTAGGCCTGTGGGGCGGACAGACCGGCATCTCCCAGGCTGCCATGTACTTTCCGGCCTTCGCCTGCTCCCTGGTCCAGACCACCCTTGAGCTGGGAATGCGGGGTGTGTACGACCGTTACCTGTCGGGAGTGATCATCCCCACCCACTGTGACCACCTGAAGTGTTTCGGTCAGGACTGGAAGGTGGCCGTGCCACAGGTACGCTTCATCCCCCTGGTTCACCCTGCATAACCGGAAGCTGGAGGCAGCGATTCCTTACCTGAAGAGTGAATACAGCCGGATCCGGAGGACGCTAGAGTCAATTGGAGGCGCCCCGATCACGGATGAATGCCCTGGACGGGGCGATCGACGTTTATAACCGCCATCGCCAGGCTTTACGCCAGTTTACGCGGGTGGCCGGAGGATATCCCAAGACCATCACCCCGGTGATCCGGCACCTGGTGATCAAGAGCGGTTATTTCCTGGACAAGGCGATCCATACCGATCTCGTCGAGCGCCTCACCGGGCGGTTGCAGCAGTTGCCGCCCGAGGATTGGCCGGGTCAGAGAGTCCTCCTGACCGGGATTATGGCCGAGCCGGACGAGTTTCTGAACCTGTTTACGGAAAACAACCTGGCGGTGGTGGCCGACGACCTGGCCCAGGAGAGCCGCCAATTCCGGGTGGACGTGCCTGCAGGAAGCGACCCCCTGGAACGCCTGGCCCGCCGCTGGAGCCTGATGGACGGTTGTTCCCTGCTCTACGACCCAAACAAGGGGCGCCGTTTCCTGCTCCGGAACCTGGCGGCAGAGTCCGGCGCCGACGGGATTGTGGCCTGCATCATGAAGTTCTGCGAGATGGAGGAGTTTGATTATCCGATTTACCGCCAGACGCTGGAGGCAGCGGGAATCCCCCTGCTCCACCTGGAGGTCGACCTGACCGGACAATCCCTGGAACAGGCGCGCACCAGGATTCAAAGCTTTGCGGAAATGCTTGCCGCAACTCAGGAGTCAGAATGAGAGAACAGTTTATCATCTCGAAGAAAGATTCTTACTACTGAATTCTGATACCTGAACAGTAATGATTTCATTTAAGTTTTAAGCTTTCGGAGTTGAGGCATAATATGGTATCAGAGAGGATGCGCAAGCATGCATTCAATTACCCACTTCAATCTTTGGTTATTGAGCATGCTAATTGCCTGGAGCATCATCTGTTCAGAATCGATTTCTATGCTGTCAGTGGCGGAAAGTATATATCCCGCTGAAGCCAAGAACTAGTTTGAATTGTTATTCTTGAGACGCAAGAGTGATACAGAATTCTATGCCAAGCCTTAGGAGGGCACAAGCCATGAGAAAAGTGCTCAAAGCTCTGCCAGCCCTGCTGCTGTTCCTGGCCCTGGCTGCCGGTTGCGCCAAACATGCGCCCCGCCGCCGAGCAACGTCCCCGTGCCGGTGCAGCCTGCCAAGGCCGACCCGGCCAAGACCAGGGGCGCCACCAACGCCTCCGTTTTTTTCTTCAACAACCAGTTGGGATGGGCTGCTGTCAACCTGGAATCCCGGCAGCCTCCGGCAAGCGTCATCCTGCACACCGGCGACGGCGGCCAGAACTGGGTGCAGTTGAACTCCCCTGGGCCTGACTGTCGTCCAGCAGTTGGCGTTCACTGACGCCCAGCACGGTTGGGCCCTGGTGTCAACCGATGCCGGGAACAACACGACGCGCTGCGCCATCATGGCCACGCTCGACGGCGGACAGACCTGGACACAGCAGTGGGTAAAGGATGTTCAACAGGAGGGCCGGCCCTACCTGGTACAGTTCCTGGACACCAGCAACGGCTTCGCCCTGCTGGGCGACAGCTTTGCGGCTACCATGGACGGCGGCGCCGACTGGGTGCAGCGCTCCATAGCCCAGGGCATGAATAGCTTCAGCTTCGCCAGCCGGCTGGAGGGATGGGCAACCGGCGCCAACTCCATCTGGCACACCACAGACGGGGGAGTAACCTGGCACAGGCAGTGGACTGTGCCGGACAAGATCAAAAGCGAGTTCCCCGGCGGCGGAGGCGTAGTCGCCTTTGTCTCCCCCAGACAGCGGCTGGGCACTTTTCCAGGGCGAAGGGTCCATGTTCAAGACGTCCAAGCTGGTTGTGCATACGGATGACGGCGGCAGCAACTGGTTGGTCACCAGCGCCTATCTCCCGCCAGCGGCCAATTTCCCGGTCAACGAGGCGCCCCACTACACCACGGTGAGCTTCGACCCGGCGAGCGCAACCACCGCCCTGCTGGCGGCATCGCCCCCCACCGACTACCCGGTGCTGTACCGCACCACCGATAGCGGGAGAAACTGGGAGACGCTCGATGACGGGATGAGCGGCGTTTCGGGCCTGCCGCAAGGTTTCTGGGGAGACATCAAATTCGTCAATGACAGCGAGGGCTGGGCTGCAGTCATTATTCAGACCCCGGATCAGTCCGGCAAAGGCGCCACCGCCAACAACGTGTCCCTGCTGCACACCCTGGACGGAGGCAAAACCTGGAGCACACAGTTCTGAGAGGTGCTTTCTCTTCACACATCCCACCTCTCAATTGGCCGGCAGATAGAGCCTGAACGTGCTCCCCCGGCCGGGAGCGCTGTCGACCTCGATCCAGCCGCCATGGGCCCGGATGATGCCGTAGGCTCGCCGATAGCCCCAGACCGACGCCCCCTTTTACCGAAGGCTACCCGCTCTAATGCCCCCGCTTCTTTGAAGCGGGGGGATAAGAGCGGCTACGCCTCTAGTTGAACACTTCTGGTGTGCCAGGTCACTTTTCAAGAAGCAGGAATAAGACGCCGCGGGTCGAATCTGAGGCAAAGAAGTGATTTGGGAGAAACGGAGGAAGAATATGGCCAGACTGACTTTCTTGGGGGGAGCCGGGACTGTCACCGGTTCCTGCTATCTGTTGGAGACCGGGAAACTGAAACTGCTCGTGGACTGCGGCATGTTCCAGGGCAACCGGGAGCTGCGGATGCGCAACTACCGCAACCTGGATGTCCCGGTACCATCCATTGACTACGTCCTGTTGACTCACGCCCACATCGACCACTCGGGACTGATCCCCCGCCTCTTCAAGCAGGGCTTTCGGGGCAAGGTGATGGCCACCAAGGCCACCGTCGACCTCTGCGGGGTCATGCTGCCGGACAGCGGCCACATCCAGGAGATGGAGGCGGAGTGGGAGACCCGGAAGGCCAAACGACGGGGTGAGAAACACCTGGACCCGCTCTATACGGCGCAGGATGCCCGGGACAGCCTGAACGCCTTTTCAGGGGTTGACTACGGGCAAGAGGTGGCGCTAGACGACCAGGTGCGGGTGCGCTTCCTGGATGCGGGGCACATTCTCGGCTCCGCCGTTATCGAGGTCTGGGCCAAAGAAGGCGGCGCGTCCGAGGTCAAGACCGTCTTCAGCGGCGACCTGGGCAACAAGGGCACCCCCATCATCAGGGATCCCTCCTGGGTGTCGGAGGCGGACTACCTGCTGCTGGAATCCACCTACGGGGATCGCTTCCACGAACCGGTAGCCAACGAGGCCCAGCGGCTGAAGGAGATCATCCTGGACACCGTCAAGCACGGGGGCAACGTGATCATCCCCTCTTTCGCCGTCGGGCGCACCCAGGAGATTCTCTTCTTCCTCAGCGGCATGTTCCAACGTGGTGAGTTGCCGCCGGTCCCGGTCTACATCGACAGCCCGCTGGCCGTCTCCGCAACCGAGATCTTCGAGCGCTGCCCGGAATGTTATGACGATGAGACCAAGGCCTGCTTCAACGGCGGTGACCCCTTCCATTTCCCCAATCTGACCTTCGTGCGGGACGCCAAGGAGTCCATCGCTCTCAACGATGGGGATCGTAAGAGCAAGGTGATCATCTCCGCCAGTGGAATGTGCGATGCCGGCCGGATCAAGCACCACCTCAAGCACAACCTCTGGCGCCCGGACTCGTCGGTGGTCTTCGTCGGCTTCCAGGCCGAGGGCACCCTCGGGCGGCGGATCATGGATGGGGAGAAGAAGATCCGGATCCTGGGTGAATTGATCAACGTGGCGGCCAGGGTCTATTCCCTGCAGGGCTTCTCCGCTCACGCCGATCAGAATGGGCTCCTGGACTGGGCCTCGCACCTGGAACGCAAGCCCGAGCGCCTCTTCATCGTCCACGGTGAGGCCGCGGCCTCCAGCGCCCTGAGCAACCTGTTGGAACAGCGCCTGGACATCTCCACGGTGGTGCCGCGGGCCGGCGAGCAGTACCTGCTCAACGCCCAGAGCCTGGAACTGGCGCGGGCGCCCCTCCCCAGCGTGCATCCGGCCGGCCTGGATGCCAGGCGCCAGTTGCTGCTGGAAATCTTCCGGCTGGAGAAGGCGCTGGCCGAGGTCAAGGAAGATCTGCTGCTGATGGATAATGACACCTGCGACGAGGCCGAGGCCCTGAAGAAGATGGTGCCGGAGCTTGGTGAAAAGATCGACGCCTTACTGCACCTCATCCCGAAAAAAATCTAGATAACTTGCAAGTCCTGCGTATTCTGGGAGACCCCGGCGCTCTCGAAGGTAGCCATCCGGTTGATGATCTGGGCGGCAGCCTCCACGATGGTCATCGCCAGCGCCCCGCCGGTGCCCTCACCCAGGCGCAGGTTCAGGTTCAACAGCGGCTTCAAGCCGAGTTCGTTCAGCATGTAGATGTGTCCATACTCCACGGACTGGTGCGCCGCGATCATGTAGTCCACGGCACTGGGAACGAGCTTACCCGCCAGGAGCGCCCCGGCGGTGGAGATGAATCCGTCCACCACCACGGGGATCTTACAATAGGCGGCGCCCAAGACCACCCCGGCGATCCCCCCGATCTCGAAACCGCCCACCTTGGTCAGCACATCCAGCGGGTCCTGGGGGTCTGGCCGGTTTACGTCCAGCGCCCGCTCGATCACCCGGATCTTGTTCTCCAGGGCCTCGTCGGTCAGGCCGGTGCCCCTGCCGGTGACCTTGCTGACCGGTAGTCCCGAGATAGCGGCCAGAATGGCGCTGCTCGAAGTGGTGTTCCCGATTCCCATGTCCCCGGTGCCCACCAGTTCCACGCCATCTTTGACCAGCCCGGCCACGATGTTGATCCCGGTCTCCAGGGACTGCACTGCCTGTGACCGGGTCATGGCAGGCCCCCTCGCCATATTCCGGGTGCCTGGAGCCACCTTGGCGGAAACGATCTGCCCCTTGGCGGCCATCTCATCCAGGTCTGCGGCCACCCCCATGTCTACCACCTGCACCCGGGCGCCCACCACCCCCGACAGGACGTTGATCGCCGCTCCGCCGGCCACGAAGTTGGCCACCATTTCGGGTGTGACCTCCTGGGGGTAGGCGCTCACCCCTTCCTCCACCACGCCGTGGTCGCCGGCCATGGTCACCACCACCTTGTTGCCCACCGAGGGCTTCAGGGTGTGCCTGATCGCCGCCAGTTGCTCCGCCAGTGTCAGCAGATCCCCCAGGCTCCCCGGCGGCGCCGTCAGGTTGGCCAGGTACTCCCTGGCCTTCAGGCGGTACTCCTCGGCTTGCCGGCTCAATCCCCCTGATGACCTCGTCCAGTGTCAAGCCCATCATGATAACCTCCTCAAAGATTTATTTGCGAATCCGATTTCTTCAATACTCCTGCCTGAAGCGCAAGAAATCCATTCATGGCAGTGGGTGGCAAAGCGGGCGGCGGCCCGGGGGTTGGCGGCGAAGTGGAAGTGGAAGTAGGAGGCCAGCAGGCTGCCGTCGGCGTAACCGTCACCGCCGGTGCGGCCATCCCCCTTGCGGAAGGTGAACGCCCAGGGAAAGGGTTCCCTGGAGGGGATGAAGGATGAATAGTGGAACTCGTGGCCGCGCAGGATGTCGCCGGTACGGCAGAGTGTGTTCGGCTGCTGCGCCTCGGCGGTGACGTAGCCCATACCCACCAGGCGCCCGGCCATGCGGCAGCAACCCGGCACCAGGCCGACCATCGGGTGTTCGCGGCCATCCAGGTCGCCGAGCGCTTCGCAGAGGTACATGAAACCGCCGCATTCGGCGTAGATCGGTAGCCCGGCGGTATGCGCCCGGCGCAGGCTCTCCTTCATGCTCTCGTTTTCGGCCAACTCCCGGGCAAACAGCTCCGGAAACCCACCACCGATCAGGACGCCGGCAACACCGTCAGGAAGTGAGCGATCCTGCAGCGGGCTGAAGGGCGCCAGCTCGATGCCATGGCCGGATAACAGGTCCAGCCCGTCCCGGTAGTAGAAATTGAAGGCAGCGTCCCAGGCCAGGGCCACCCTCACCGGGTGCTCGCTCCCTGGCCGCCGCTGTGCCGGGACGGCGGCTGACAACCTTTTTTATCGAAGCCAGGCGCTCCCGGCCGCGGTAAGACCTATAGCGCAGAGGCGCCGCCTTTGCCGCCGCCAGGATCGCTTCCAGGTCCACCTGCCGGGCAACCTCCTGCGCCAGCCCCTCCAGCAGCGGGTCTACATCTTCTTGCTCCGGCGCCGGCACCAGCCCCAGGTGCCTCTCTGCCAGGTGGGGCAGGCTCCCTTCCCGGATTGCCCCCAGGACCGGTATCCCCGCCTCACGGAAACCCGCCCGCAGCATCTCCAGGTGCCGCTCCCCGGTGTAGCGGTTGAGGATCACCCCGGCCAGCCGCAGGTCCGGGTCGAAGCTGCGGCAGCCTAGAAACTCCACCACGGCGCTGCGGGCCTGGCTGCGCACATCCACCACCAGCACCACCGGACAGCCCAGGAGTTTGGCCACCTGGGCGCTGCTCGCCCGCTCTCCCTCACCGCGCAGGCCGTCGAACAGGCCCATCACGCCCTCGATCACGGCGATGATCAGCATCAGCCGCGGCCCTGCGAAAATATGACCGCACCTGGCCGCAGGAGAGCATCCAGGTGTCCAGGTTGCGCGACCAGCGCCCGGTGACGGCGGTATGGTAACTGGGATCGATGAAGTCCGGCCCCACCTTGAAGCCCTGCACCCGGTAACCCCGGCCGGCTAAAGCCCCCATCAGGCCGGTGGCGATGCTGGTCTTTCCGGAACCGCTCCGGACCGCGGCGATCATCACCCGCGGCACCCGGCTGCTCCTGACGTGATCTTCCATATCATGTTCGATCCCAGCTCACTGCCTGTTCCTTCCCCCGCCTGCCCGGGCTGCTCTTCCAGCCAAGGTCATAGATCGCCTTCATATCCAGGCAGGCGCGGCTCTCCGCCGCCAGCCGGTCCAGTTCCTGGTCCAGCAGCGCCTGGCTGGGCAGGCCCTGCCCGGGCAGTTCGTCCAACCCCCGCCGCTGACGCAGCCAGCCCAACAGCCCGGCCCGAAACCGGTCGTTATCGAAGATACCGTGGAAATATGTGCCCCAGACCAGCCCCGTGGACGCCACCGCCCCGTCGTGACCGGAGACCGGCTTGTCGCCCCGGCGGGTCACCTTCAGGAAGGGTTCGGCCTCCGGGCCGAGCACGGTGCGCCCCATGTGGATCTCGTACCCGGCCACCTCTTGCCCGGCAGACTGCCCGAATAACGGGCCCCGGCGCAGACCCGGCCCTCCGCCTGGGCCAATACCTTATCGGCAGCGAAGGTGGTCACCACGTCCAGCAGCCCCAGCCCCGGCAATTCATCCCGGGCCGACTCCGTGTGCTCCGGGTCGTGCAGCTCCCGCCCCAGCATCTGGTAGCCTCCGCACAGCCCGCAGACCGGCACTCCCCGGGCAGCCGCCTGCCTGATGGCGGCGGCATGGCCGGTCTCGTAGAGGTAGAGCAGGTCCTCGGTGGTATTCTTCGTTCCCGGGATGATGATCAGGTCCGGCTCCCCCAGCCGGTCCCCCTCCTTGACGTAGCGGACGCGGACGCCGGGCTCCAGGGCCAGGGGGTCGAAGTCGGTGAAGTTGGAGATGCGGGGCAGGTAGACGACGGCGATCTCGATCTCCGCCGGCCCCGTCCGGGCGGCCTCCTCCAGGCAGACCGAGTCCTCCGCCGGAAGGTTGAGGCTCAGGTAGGGCAGCACCCCCAGCACCGGCTTCCCGGTCCTCCGTTCCAGAAAGTCCAGGGCCGGCTCCAGCAGCGAGAGGTCGCCCCGGAACTTGTTGATGACGATCCCCCGGACCAGCCGCTCCTCCTCCGGCTCCAGCAGGGCCAGGGTGCCCACCACCGAGGCCAGGGCGCCGCCCCGGTCGATGTCCGCCGCCAGCAGCACCGGCGCCTGGGTCATCCGGGCGATGCGCATGTTGGTGATGTCCCGCTCCTTCAAGTTGACTTCGGCAGGGCTGCCGGCTCCCTCGATGACGATGATCTCGTACTCCCGGTGCAGCTTATCCAGGGCCTCCCCGATAATCTGCAGCAGCTCCATGTTCTTGCCCAGGTGATAGTCCCGGGCGCTCATGTTCCCCACCGGCTTGCCCAGCACGATCACCTGTGAGGCGGCGTTTCCGGTCGGCTTCAGCAGCACCGGGTTCATCTCCACCTGCGGCGCCAGGCCGCAGGCCTGGGCCTGGAGCACCTGGGCGCGCCCCATCTCCCCGCCGTCGGCGGTGACGAAGGAGTTGAGGGCCATGTTCTGGGCCTTGAAGGGCACCACCCGGTAGCCGTCCTGCCGGAAGATCCGGCAGAGGGCGGTGACGATGATGCTCTTGCCCACGTTGGAAGCGGTCCCCTGTACCATGAGGACTCTAGCCATGCCAGTTCACCAGCCTATCAGGATTCATGAATCAAAAACAGAAGCAGGGAACGGTATCCAGGGGACGGTTCTCCTGTTCCATGACCTTCACAACCATCCCGCTACAGGCCGGGCTGGCCCTGGGCCAGGGCCAGCAGGGCATTGACGATCGATACCGCCACGGTGCTGCCGCCCTGGCGCCCGATCATGGTGATGTAGGGCACATCCTGGCCGGTCAGCCGGGCCTTGGCCTCGGCGGCGCCCACAAACCCCACCGGCGTACCGACAATCAGGGCCGGCCGGAAACCGGCCTCGCTCTGTCTGAGCACCTCGGCCAGGGCAGTGGGGGCATTGCCGATCACCGCCACATTGCCTGTTAAAAGCTGCCGGATGCCCGCACCCCGACCATCGACCGGGTCAGGCCCTGCTCCCGGGCCAGGATGCGTACCCGGGGGTGATGGGTCAGACAGACCACGCGCCCGCCAAACCCCTGCAGGGCTGCCCTGTTGATCCCCATCTGCACCATCCGCACGTCGGTGAATAGCGTCGCTCCGGTCCCGATGGCGGCCAGCCCGGCCTCCACGGCGGCCGGATGAAAGCGCAGCAGGTGGGCGACATCCGGATTGCCCATGGCATGCACCACCCGCCGCACGATCTCCCCCTCCCGGGGCGGGAACTGTTCCAGGTAACGCACGCCCAGAGACGACTCGATCAGGCTCCGGCTGCGGCTGGAGATCTCCTCCGGGTCCGTGAGTTCGGCCTGCTCCACCGCCTCCGGGGCCAGCGTACCGTCTGCCGCCATCCCGGCAGCCGCGGCATGCACCCGCTCCATGACGATCTCCGCCAGGCGGGCGTCAGGGCCGAAACCCTCAGTCAGTACCAGGCGCACCCGCTCCCCGTACCGGGCCTCGAGTTCCCCCAGGGCGGCGGGGATATCCTCCTTCAGGTGTACACCAGGAAAGAGCAGGGCCGGGACGACGATGATCTCCGCCACCCCTTCATTGACCAGGCGCTCCACCGCATCCGCCAGGTTTGGCCGCTCGAACTGGAAGTATGCCGGCAGCACCCGCATCCCCAGCCTGGCCTGGGCCAGTCCGGCCAGCTCCTTCAGCCCGGCGTTGGCCGCGCCGCGCCTGCTTCCGTGACCAAGCAGCAGAATTCCTCTTTTCACTTGGTATCCCCCGCAATCTTTTTTGCCCAACTCAGGACCTCCTCCCGGCACCGGGCCACCCGCGCCGGCGCCCCTTCGGAGAGTTGCTCCCGCCCCCCGTCCGAAGACGGGCGTGACACCACCACCACGGGTATATTCAGGTTTAGGGCGGCACACACTTTCTCCGCCGTACCCCCTTCGCCACCGCTCTCCTTGATCACGAAGGCTTCGGCACCGCAGGCCTCCAGCAGGGCCTCGTTGAGCTTTACCGTCCCCGGACCCTGACAGGCGACGATCTGCCCCGGGCTCAAACCGAGCCGCCGGCAAGCCTCCAGGGACTCGGATACGGGCAGCACCCGCACCGTGAACCGGCAGCCGGTCAGGGCGGGGTGATCGATGATCGCAGGCAACGGCTTCACCCCCACCGCCAGGAAAACCCGCCTGGCGCCCAGGGCCGCCAACTTTTCCGCCGCCTCCGGCCAGCCGGACACCACGTGTACCAGCGGGCTGGCGGGCAGGGCCACGGGTGGCCGCTCCCAGCGCAGGTAGGGAATGCCGCAGTTCTGGGCCGTCTCCCGGGCCAGGCAGGACACCTCCACGGCGAAGGGATGGGTGGCGTCCAGCAGGCCGCGTACCGGCCCGGACCGCAGCAGCTCTTCCAGGGCCGCCCGGTCCAGCCGCCCCTCCCGGACCGCCAGGCCCGGGGCCTGCGGTGCGCAGCAGCCCGGCGCCGTAAGGCGTGACGGCGCTGGCCAGCACTTGCCAACCGGCCTGCCGCCAGGGCTGCCGCCAGGTCCCTGCCATCCCTTGTCCCCGCCAGCACCAGGATTTGAGCCGTATGAGGCGCGGACTAGGTGCGGCGCCAGCTTCTCGCCGTCCCGAAGGCGTGGCGTACAATAACCCCGCGGGGTCACCATGAAGCCGTCCTTGACGTAGCTCTGGCTGTTCCCCACCAGGACCACCGATTGCATGCCGATCTCCACCGACAGGAACCGCTCCAGGTCCGAGAGGACGACCCGCTGGCCGCTGCGCCCGGCGCCGGTGACCACCCCCACCGGGGTATCCGGCGTCCGGTGCCTGAGCAGGACCTCCCTGGCCTCCTCGATCTGGGCGACCCTCCGCCTGCTCTTGGGATTGTAGAAGACCACCACGAAATCACCCCGGGCGGCAGCCTCGATCCTCCGCCTGATGACCTCCCAGGGAGTCAGCAGATCGCTCAGGCTGATCACCGCGAAGTCGTGCATCAGCGGCGCCCCCAGCAAGCCGGCCGCGGCCGAAGCGGCAGTGATCCCCGGCACCACCCGGAAATCCACCTCCGACTGCCTGCCGGTGCCCAGCAGCACCTCCAGCACCAGGCCGGCCATGCCGTAGACCCCGGCATCCCCGCTGCTGACCACCGCCACCCGGCGCCCGGACAGGGCATGAGCCACCGCCAGGCGGGCGCGCTCCACCTCCTGGCGCATGCCGCTGCCCTCGATGACCCGGTCCCCGGGCGGGAGAATATCCTTTAACAAGCTGCAGGTAGGTGCTGTAGCCGACAATCACCCCGGCAGCGCCTCAACTCCTCCGGCCGCGCCACGGCTCAGGTGCGCCTGATCGCCCGGCCCGATGCCGACCACAACCAGCCGGCCTCGGCCAGGGCCACCGTGACCCGGTTGAACCTGGTCTTCGGAAGCGCCAGGGCGCCGTCCGGAACCGCCGCCAGGGCTGCTGTCTCGCATACGCCACCAACTCCCAACTGCCGTTGTACAAACTCTGAACGCTGCAGGCCGGGGTAATGCTCATCCACCTGGCCCAGGCTGCCGCTGTCGAAAAACTTCAGGCCAAGCCCCATCTGTCCGGCAGCCTGCAACAGTCCGGCCTCATCCGCCTTGATCTCGTGGGTGGCCAGCAGGACCAGGCTGTCCCGGCTGCGCCCGGCGATCCGCAGCGCCTCCTCCAGGGCGGCCTCGATCTCCGCCGCCTCGACCCCTCGCCGGCAGCCAATCCCGCCGCCAGGCTCGGCGGCCGCAGGAAGATCCCCCGGCGGCGGCAGCGGCAGCAGCCGGCTGGTGACCAGCACCGGCGCCGGCTGACCCCGGTCCGGGCCGCCTTGCTCAAACTCCTGCAGGCCGCGGCAGGGTATTGACCCCAGGCCAGGCATGATCTCATCCCGATTCAAAGGACTGTCTCCGGACAGGCGCCACTCGCTGAAGATCTCCACCGCTCGCCTGCAAGCAGGGCACTGTTGATCACCTTAACCCGCTCACCGGGAACAGGCCGGAATCCCCACTGCCTTGCCAGCAGGTCGATGGCAGGCTTGCCCTGAACATCGGTGGCGGTAGTCACCACCGGCGCCGCTCCCAGGCAGGCAGCCACCTCCCGGGCCAGGCGATTGGCGCCCCCCCAGTGGCCTCCCACCAGGCTGACGGCAAAATTGCCGCCCTCATCCACCACCACCACCCCCGGGTCACACCACTTGTTCTGCAAGCAGCGGCGCCACCAGGCGCACCACGATCCCCACCGCCATGATGAAGACGAAGCCGTCGTAACTGCCCCAGGCATCCCTCACCAGGGCGGCCAGGGGCTGGGCAGCCTCGAGGATCACCAGGCTGTCGCGACACCCAGGCGCCGCCCCGGGCTGCACCTGCGGCCAGGCCTGCTCCAGGCGCCGGGCCAGGTCGCCCCCGGCGTCCGTCAGATGGAATCACCGCCAGGCGCCTCCCTGTTTCCCCGGACAACCTGCACCGGTGCCGATTTTTTCCGCACCGTTTCGTTCATGATCCTCTCCCCCATCCGCCGGTCTCTCGTCCGGCTTCTGCATCCGGTAGCCGTGGCTGAAAGCCGGGTCGTACAGCAGCGACCGCCGGCCGCTGGCCGCCAGGAAAT
Source organism: uncultured Peptococcaceae bacterium (assembly GCA_963767365.1). Classification (GTDB taxonomy): domain Bacteria; phylum Bacillota; class DSM-12270; order Thermacetogeniales; family Thermacetogeniaceae; genus Palsa-1188. Next base: position 87,615 of record CAVYEE010000032.1, on the reverse strand, counting down.
CGCCGACGAAGACCAGGGCGGTCCTGGTGATGCCCGCCTCCTCGGCCCGCTCCGCCAGCTCTGCCAACGGTGCCCGGATCACCCGCTGGTCGGGCCAGGAGGCCCGCTCCACGATCGCCGCCGGGGTCTCCGGCGGGAAGCTGAGAAGCAGGTCCGCCACCGCCCGGGGCAGCAGTTGGGCGCTCAGGAAGAGACAGGTGGTGGCGCGGTGGCGGCCCAGGTCCCGCAAGGACTCGGTTTCCGGCACCGGGGTGCGCCCACCCTGCCGGGTCAGGATCACCGTCTGGCTCCCCCCGGGCACCGTGAGCTCCCTGCCCAACAAGGCGGCCGCCGCCAGGAAGGAGCTGACGCCCGGGACGATCTCCCAGGGGATCCCCTCCTGCTCCAGGCAGCTCGATCTGCTCCTGAACCGCCCCGTACAGGGCCGGGTCGCCGGTATGCAGCCGGACCACCGTCAGGCCGGCGGCAACGCCCTGCCTGATCAGGGCTACTGTCTCCTCCAGGGTCAGGGACGCTGTATCGTGGCAGGGCACGCCTGACCGGGTGTGCCGGAGCAAGTCCGGGTTCACCAGGGAACCGGCGTAGAGCACCAGGTCCGCCTCCTGTAGCAGCTGTTGGCCGCGGACCGTGATCAGGTCCGGGTCGCCGGGCCCCGCCCCCACAAAGTAGACCTTCCCGCCGCCGCCTGCTGCAAGCACGGCACCCCTTCCCTCATCTGACCCGGCCTCAACACCAACCATCACCAGGCAGAGTTCCTGCAAATCATCAGATTATGTCAACTCAGACTGATTTGATCTGGATTCGATCCATCGAACCCCCGTCTGAGAGGCGGGGCAGCTCCTGGCGAAGTTAAAATTCACGTGCCGCGTGGCGCACCAGGATCAGCGAGTAATAATCACCGGGCAACTCCCCCGCTCCCGCCAGGGTGTCCCTGATCACCTGGCCGTCCATACCGCACCGGCAGACGTAGGCGGCGTCATCGAGGCGCCCCAGTTCGGCCAGCAGCGCCTGCACCTCCGTCAGCACCGGCGCCACCTTGAGCAGCACCACGTTCTCGAAGGTGGACAGCACCTGCCGGAGGTAGCGACGCCACGGGTGGCCGGCACCACCGCCAGGCCCTCCTGCCCCATCGTCAGGGCCCGGTTGAGCAGCGACGCCGCGGCGCTGAAAGAGGTGATGCCCGGCACCGTCTCCGACCTCAATTCCCGGCTGCTGCCGGCGCAAGGCCTCCAGCAGGTAGAAAAAAGTGCTGTAGAGCGTGCTGTCGCCCAGCGTGAGAAAGGCCGCGTCCCGCCCGGAATCCAGGACCGCCAGGACCTGGGCGGCAGATCTCATCCCAGGCCCGGTCGCGGGCGTGGCGGTCGCGGGTCATGGGAGCGGTAACCTCCCGCACCTCCTGGCCGACCGCTAAGAAACGGCCTGATGATGCTGAGGGCCATGCTCTCATCTCCGGTGTCCCCCCGGGGCACGAACACCACCGGCACCTCGCCCAGCAGGCGTACCGCCCTCAATGTCAACAGGTCCGCCGGCCCGGGCCCGGCGCCGATCCCGTACAGCCTGCCCCGCCGCCCTGCCTGATGTCCCGGTTTCCGCATCTGATCTCCCTGTCCTGTTCCAGGCATCGTCCTACTCCACACACCTTTCCGGATACCCGTCATTAGCCCAGCACATCTACCGAGGGCTACCCGCTCTAATGCCCCCGCTTCTTTGAAGCGGTGGGATAAGAGCGGCTACTGCCTCTAGTTAACTATTTCTTAAGCTTCAGTGGAGGGATTGTCTTACTCCCCCACTGAAGCCAAGAACTAGTTTGAATCCGTTATCATCCTCTACGAAACCACGCACCTGCTTCTTCGGCCCTACCGGTCAGTTCACGCCAGCCAACACGGCCGACAGGATGAAGACCGGGTTCTCGCCGCTCCAGACCTGGGCGCTCCCGCGGGGAGCGACCCGGGCCAGGTTCACCATGACCGTGTCCAGGTCCGCCCAGGGCTCCGCCTGCAGCAGTTGCCGGGCGCTGCTGAATGTTTCCGGGGTGACGGCGGTGACCACCACCCGCCCGCCCTGGACGCAGCCGGTCGCCGGCCGTCTCCAGGATCTCCCGCAGCCTCCCGCCGCTCCCCCCGATCAGGATGCAGTCCGCCGGGGGCCAACTGAGGCAGGCCTCGGGAGCATTCCCCTCCACCAGCCTGACGTTGGTGATGCCGAACTTCAGCAAATTTGCCCGTACCAGGGCAGCAGCGGCAGGGTTTTTCTCCACCGCCCAAACGGCGCCGGGGGCTACCAGGCGCGCCGCCTCCACCGTCCACGAGCCGGTCCCGGCGCCGATCTCGTAGACCACCATGCCCCGCTTGAGCCGGGCCTTGCACAGGGCCAGGGCGCGCGCCTCTTCCCGGGACATGGCCGCCTCCCCCTGGACGAACAGCTTGTCCGGCAGGCCGGGGGTGACCACGTCGAGATAGGCGTCCAGGTCTGTTGCAGAGCCAGATGTATCCTCGCTTCCACTTGACCGCATCCCCGGCTGCCGCCATGCCTGGTCTTTCATCCTGCCCAGGCGGCTCTGCCGGCTGCGGCGGCACCCGCAACTGCTCCGGACCCATTTCTTCCCGGAACAGGATCAGGATGCTGTTGCCCTCCACCCTGCAGTCCGGCCATCGTCTCCAGGCTGCCAGAAGCGATCTTTTCCCCCGGCAGGCACAGGTCGGTGAACACCCAGGCCTGACGGAACCGGCGCCCTGCTCCAGCAGGTGCTTGCAGACCGCCGCCGGAGGATATCCGGGCCCGGTCAGCACCGCCGCCCGCTCCACCCCGGCGATCTCCGCCAGCCCGTCCAGCCCGCGGCCGTGGACGCTGGCGACGCTCAGGCCGTCCCACTTGATCCCCAGCCGGGCGCAGGCCATTTGCAGCGAACTGATCCCGGGGACGACGGCAAGGCCGCCGGAGCCGAAACGCTGCTGCAGTCGTGGCAGCAGGCTGAAGAAGCCGGGGTCGCCCGAGAGCAGCACCGCCACCCGCCTGGTCTGCCTGGCGGCATCGATGTATTCTAAAACGCCGTCCAGGTCGCTCCCGATCAGCCGCTGCTCCTTGCCCAGCGAGTCGAACAGCGCCAGGGCGTTGCGCCCGCCCACCAGAACTTCCGCCGCCAGCACCGCCTCTTTGGCAACCGGCAGCAAGTAATCCCTGGTTCCAGGCCCTACACCCACTACAGTTATCGGAAAAGCCAGCGCCACCACCCCCTCGCGCACTCATACCTCAGTTCCCGCCGCAAGCTGTCCAGACCCGACTCCCGCATCAGCGACACCGCCCGCTCATCCCAGCCGACGGGCTCTCCGCTGTAGGAGAACAAGACGGTGCCCACCCGCAGCTCCTCCCGGGCGTAAGCCTCCGCCCGGCTGCTGGCCCGCAGGGCCAGGTCATGCCAGACCAGGTCCAGGCCGGCCTCCTGCAGCAGGCCGACCATCGCCTCGGCCGTAGGAGCATCCAGGATCGCCCTGACCAGCTCCGCCCCCGCTCCCCTGGCTGCGGCCAGAGCGGCCACCGCCTCGGCCCGGCCGTCGGCGATCCGGTTGTAGGTCTGGAAGGACCCGGCAGCCACCTTGGCCAGCTTGCCCACGTGGCCCCACAGCACTACCTGCCGGAAACCGCAGCGGACGCACTCATCCAGCATGAAGCCGACAAAGTTGCCGATCAGGACCACCGCCTCCTGGGGCACCCCGAACTCCTCCGCCAGGCTGACCCCGCGGCGGCCCGGCGTCAGCAGCAGCGTTTCCTGCCCGGCCGCCCTGGCAATGTCGAGTTGGGGCACCAGGGCCTGCTTGAAGGCATCCTCGGACATCGGCTCCACGATCCCGGTCGTTCCCAGGATGGAGATGCCGCCGACGATGCCCAGGCGGGGGTTCATCGTCCGGCGGGCCAGACTGTTCGCCCTCCGGCACGCTGATCATCACCTCGGCGCCGCTCCCCGGAGAGAGCACATCCGCCACGTTATCCCTGATCATCTGCAGCGGCGCCGGGTTGATGGCCGGCTGGCCCGGCGGTACGGCCAGGCCCGGCTTGGTGACCACGCCGACGCCGCGGCCGCCGCGAATGACGGTCTCCCCGGGCTGCAGCCGCACTGTCGCCTCAATCCGGGCGCCGTCGGTGATGTCCGGATCATCCCCGGCATCCTTGATCACCCAGGCCCGCGCCCTATCCCCCTCAATCTCCACACCGGCCACCGGCAGCACTGCCGCGCCGCCCGCCCGGAAGCCGCACCGCCACCTCCGCCGGCGCCTGGCCGGATAACGCCAGCATTGCCGCCTTGGCCGCGGCCGCGGCGCAGGTGCCGGTAGTGTAGCCCCGGCGCAGCATCTTTCCGTCATGCAGCCGGTACATTTCAGAAGCCTGATGCAGGAAGTCGGATGCAGGAACAGATGCAAGCGGCCGGATGTCGGATGTCGGAAAAAGATCCTTGTTTGTTTTGCGCAGGCTCAGAGCTTCCCCAGCCGTTGCAGGATGAGCACAGTACTGGAGCATCCGCCTCGCCTGACCGATAGTCATCGGCAGGGCCCCGGCTCTCACCCAGCCCTCCGCTTCACCCGCCTGGCACTGCCGTCCCGCTGCAGCAACTCCACCAGGTGCGCCACCCTCGGCAGCCGCAGGTTGTTGTCGCGGATGATCTCCTTGCGGGAGAAGACCTCGGCGGTCGTGCCGGTCAGCTTGATCCGGCCCCTGTTCAGGACATAGACCCGGTCGGCCAGCAGGGGCACCACATCCACGTCGTGGGTGGCGAAGACCAGGGTGATGTTCAAGTTCCGGCTGATCCCGTTCAGCAGCTTCACCAGCTGGGCGACCCCGCGCGGGTCCAGGGAGGAGGTGGGCTCGTCCAGCACCAGCACCTCCGGCTTCATGGCCAGCACGCTGGCCAGGGCGACGCGTTTCTTCTCGCCCCCGCTGAGCAGGTAGGGGCTCTTGCTCTCATAACCGTCCAGGCCGACCACGGCCAGTGCCCACCTGACAGCGTCCGCAATCTCTTCCTTGGGCGTGCCCAGGTTGAGCAGGCCATAGGCGATCTCCTGCTTCACCGTGTTGGAGAAGAGCTGGTCGTCCGGGTCCTGGAACACCATCCCCACCATGCGCCGGATGGCCTTGTAGTTCTTTCTCTCCACCCGCAGGCCCTTGATGAAGACCTCGCCCGAAGTGGGCTGCAGCAGGCCGTTGAAAAGGTTGAACAGGGTGGACTTGCCGGAGCCGTTGGCGCCCAGCACGGCCACCCGCTCACCGGAGGCAACGGAGAGGTTGATCTCTGTCAAGGCGGTTGTCCCGTCCGGGTATGTGAAATTGATGCCTACTGTCTTGATCACTTCCATGAGTCTTAAAGCCTCCTCGGGTGCTTACCTCACGATCAGATCGACTGCCAGCCAGGCCAGGAGCGCTGCAATGCTCCAGATGAAGAACAGCCGGTCCCAGCGGGGGATGGCCTGCTCGAAGTACGGAGGGGCGGCGTTGCTCTCGTCGAACCCCCGGGACAGCATTGCCTTGTAGATGCGCGTGCTCCGGTCGAGGGCCTTGATCATCAGCACGCCGGCGAGCACGCCCAGGTCATAGGCCTGCCGGTACCAGGGCAGGCTGTCCGCGCCCCTGCTCACCTGGGCGTTTCTCATGGTGATGGCCGACTCGGTCATCAGATTGATGTAGCGGTAGATCATCTCGGCCAGGTCGACGATCAGGCCGGGGACTTTGATCAGGCGCATCGTGGCCAGGATCTCGGTCATCGGCGTGATGATCGAGAGCAACGTGATGATGCAGACTGCCGCCAGGATGCGCAGGGTGATGATGAAGCCCCGCTCGAGGCCCTCCAGATACATGGGAAATGCCCAGTGCCAGATGGTGATGCAGCCGATCTCGGTGTGGCCGTAAGTGAGCAGGAAGCTCACCAGCACCAGCCAGGCCACCCCGAAGGGGACGACCAGGCGCAGCAGCAGTATCTTGATCGGGTATCTCTGCCAGAGCAGCAGGATTGTGGCGGCAAGCATCATGCCTGCCGCCAGGTACCAGTGCCTCAGAATAACGGCGATCACGATCGCCACCAGGCAGAGCAGGGTCTTGACCCGCCCGTCCACAGCCTGCAGGGGAGTATGAACAGGTTTGATGCTCCAGAATCTGTTCCATGGTGTCAGGCCTTGGCCTCTCCCGGTTCAGGCGGGAGATACTGGGCCTCCACGTCTTCCTTGTTAGTCTCGGAAAAGATCTTTCGCCAGGTGTAGCCCACCATCAGGCCGACGAATAAGTTGGCGATGGAAAAGGCGCCGAGTTGGGTGTCGCCCGGCAGGTTGATCAACGTATGATGCTGCACGTGGGCAACCTGGCCGGCCATATCGTTGACATTGTCGTCGGTGCCCTTGCCCGCCATCTTATGGATGTCCATGTAAAAAGCGGAGCAGAAGATGGCAACCAGAAAAACGAACATCGTGATCAGGCAGACCTTGACGAAGGGGTCGAGGAACACTTTACGGTCATCTGGGATCATCTCTATTTCCCTCCTATTGAGGCCGTGGCAGGATTAACAGGCACCGCCGGCTTGGCAGGCGCAAAGTCCGGGATCAGGTCCGGGCCGGCGGCTGATCATCACCTGCAGCACGGCGGCCGTGAAGATCGCCTCCACGATGGCCAGCGGCAACTGGGTGGGGCCGTAGCCCAGGAAGAAGACCATCCACTGCTTGAAAAAGGGCAGGTGGCCACCGTGGAGCAGGTTCAGCGCCAGTTCCAGGGACGAGGTCAGATAAACGGCCAGGTCTCCTATAAAACCCGCAATCCCGGCCGCCAGCCAGACCGGGCTCTTGAAGTAGCGGAACAGCTTCCACAGGCCATAGCCGACAAAGGTGCCGACGACACCCATGGAGATGGTGTTGGCGCCGATGGTGGTGATGCCCCCGTGCGCCAGGAACACCGCCTGGAAGAACAGCACGATGATCGAGATGATCACCGTGGCGAAGGGCCCCACGATGATGGCTGCCAGCGGCGTGCCGCAGGGATGGGAGCAGGAACCGGTAACCGGGCAGGGCATGTGCATGGACGAGATCACGAACACGGCCACCCCGACCATGGCCAGAAAGGGCTTGTAGTAGAGGTTCTCCTCGATGCGGCGCCTGATCTCTCTGAGACCCGGCACAACGAAGGCGGCTGTGGCGGCGTACCACGATATCCACCAGGCGGGCTGCAAGATTCCATCTTCAATATGCATAAAATTTCCCTCCTAAAAAATTTTAACCTCAGCCGTGAATGCTGAGGTTAGTAAACCTGTGCTTACTGAATCCCACCTCCCTATCGTTCGTAGGGTACACGGCGCGGCAGGAACAGGCAGGTCTCCTGGCTCGGGTTCTTCGCCTGGCCTGCCCTTCCCTGAGCCGCTGGACGCTCAAGTGGTAATGCAGGAGGCTCCCCCTCACAGTGGCGGGACCGCACCTTTCACCCAACGCTCATCTGCTTCAACCAGTTCCGGTCATTGCATTATGTCAACACAAGACCTGACGTCAACGCAACATTGCCTGGAGCCACGCGCTGGGCTTCGGACTTCCCTTTTCAGCCCGGAATACCGGGCCACCTGTTCCTTGCACTAGCTATGAAGTTGTAAAAGAACCCAATTAATAGCTACTTCGTCGTAAAACTCTATTCTCCTGCATAAAAAAATATGATCATTTTATCACGCTCGACTGGCTGCTATTCTTCAGAATTACAAAGTTGATGCCTTGAATCGATCGGCATATATCTCGTCCAACTGTTGCAACCGCTCCAGCAGCAGCAAATTCTTATCGTGGTCCCTGACCGCCACCCGGATAAAGCGGTCCCCCAGCCAGCCGAAGTTGCTGCAGTCCCGCACCAGTACTCCCCGCCGTGCCAACTGCTCCCATACGACCGGAGCGGTAGCCGGAGGCCGCAACTCCAGCAGCAGGAAGTTGGCCGCCGAGGGGTAGACCTGCTTGACCAGTCGCAACTCCGCCAGCGAGGACGCCAGGAAGCGGCGTTCCTGCTGCACCAGCTCAATCGTCCGGTGGGCATACTCCCCGGCCTTGAAGGCAATCCCGGCCGCCGCCTGGGCGATGGCGTTGACGTGCCAGGGCGGCTGGCAGCGCGACAACCGGCCGATGACCTCCCGGCTCCCGATGCCGCAGCCGATCCGCAGGCCGGGTACACAAAAGAACTTGGTCAGCGACTGCAGCGCCAGGACACCCCCGCCGGCCGCAGCCTCCGGAATGCAGGTCAACTGCCTCCAGTCAGGATGAAACAACAAAAAGGACTCGTCGATGACCAGAAAGATCCCGTGCTCCCGGCAGTGCTCCAGGAACGGCTGCAGGACCGCCGGCGGCGCCAGGCTGCCGGTGGGGTTGTTGGGGTTGCAGAGCCAGACCAGGTCGACTCCCCGGGCGGCCCGGATCAACTGAGGCAGGGGCGGCAGGAAACCCTGCCGGGGGAGAGGTGAAAGTGTTTCACGGCAGCGCCCTGGAGGCGGCAGGCGATCTCGTACTCCTTGAAGGTCGGGCCCGGGATCAGGACGGTGCGGGGGCGCAGGACCTGCGCCAGCAGGTAGATCAGTTCCACCGCCCCGTTGGCGGCGATGACCTGATCAGGATGGACATCATAAAAAGCGGCGGCGGCTGAACGCAGCGCCCCGCAGTCAGGCTCCGGGTATGCGGCGGCCAGGGCCGTGGACTCCTGCAGCAGCCCGGTAATCCCGGCCGGCGGCCCCAGGGGGTTGGTATTGACGCTGAAATCCACGAAGACCCCGGGGTCAATGCCGAACCTGGCCGCTGCCGATGCAATATTACCCCCATGCTGGTGCTTGTCCATGGCAAACTTCCCTTCCGGCCCTGATCTGGCCCGGGTAGCGCGGCCCCCCGCCGGTAAGACGCAGGGAGTAATGGCCCCGGATCTCCCGGAACCGGGTGCGAAAGCCCCGGACCAGCGGTTCCTCGGCCTCCCGGCCGGGTGGCAGCAGGATCCCGGCCACGGTGCCGCTGTGAGCGACGTTGACCCCGTAAGCGCCCCGGGCCAGGGCATAATCGACGATCGCCTCCAGGTTGGGCTTGGGCAGGATCCGCTGGTTGGCGAGAGCGCTCATGGTGGCCCCCTCCCCCAGCCGGCCCGGGTCCCGGCGCCGCAGGCCCTCCCGCACCAGGTCCAGGGCGCGCCTGGTGACAGGCTCATTGGCCTCGTTCAACTCTGCCAGATCGGAGCGCCGGTTGAACTCCAGGGTGTCCACCGCCCCGCCGAAATCAAGCACCAGCAGTCCCAGCGGCAACGGTTCTCCGATCCGCTCCAGCAACCGGCCGTGAACGTGGTCGATGAGAGTGATCCCCGGGGAAAAGGTACCGTCCGAAGGCTCGATGGAGAGGGCGATCTCCGCCACCGCCTCCGGGGAGAGCCGCCGCTTCAGGGCAGCGGCCACCGCGTAGCAGGCGGCAGACAGGTCGGCGGTGCTGCTGGCCATACCCTTGCCGACGGGCAGACTGGAGGCCACGTCGACGACCGCCCCCGGGCCGGGGCAGCCCTCCCGGTCAAGAGCCCTGCGCACTGCCTGGGCAGTCTTGGTGCGCTCCGCCGGAAACACGATCCCGGCACTCGATGATCCGTCTTCCTGGATGGTGACAGTCACCCTGCTGAACCAGTTCACCGGGCAGGTGACCAGAAAGTTGCTGCCGGACAGGGTGCCCTGTACCAATTCTCCACAGGTACCGGGGACCATGGCCGTGCCTTGCAAGATCATTGGCTATACCCTCCCAGCAGGACTCCGATTAACAGCACGACCACCTCCGTCAGTTCACACAACGCCCCGTAGGTATCCCCGGTCAATCCGCCGAGCAAGCGGGAGAGCCAACCGGCGGTGATGTAGAAGAGCAGGCCTGCCGCGACAAAAACTCCGACTCCGGTTAATTTTAACAGAGTCACCAGCAGAAACAAAGAGATCCCGGTGGTGATCATCAGAATCTTATAATTGCCAAAGATGGGGAACAGCGAGCCCATGCCCTGCTGGCGGGCATAAGTGAACAATACCTGAGCCCAGACCTCGACCTGTCTCCCCAGCACCGGGGCGGCGATCAGGTAGGGCAGCAGGTTGCAGTTGAGTTGCGTGTACAGGCTGTACTTGAGGATCATGACCAGGACGACCGCGATCACCCCAAAGGCGCCCACGTGGCTGTCCTTCATGAAAGCCAGGCGCTCCTCCCGGCTCCTGCCGCCGTACACCCCGTCGACAGTGTCCATCAGCCCATCCAGGTGCAAACCGCCGGTGAGGAAGACAGACAGTCCGAGGAGCAGGGCGCCCAGCACCGGGGCCGCCAGGTACCACCGCAGCAGGTACCACAGGAGACCGAGGATACCACCCAGCAGGAGACCGATCACCGGAAACCAGTAACTACTGAGGCTGAAGTCGTTTTCCTCGCAGTAGCGCCATCCCCGGGGAACCGGAATGCGGGTCAGGAAGGTCAAAGCACAGAAAAAAGACCGCACCAATCGCATCTCTATCTTCACTCCTTTGAACGCCGGTACACTTATAGCCGCGCCCACACAAACCAGAGAACCCACCCGGCAGTAGCCAGGGCGAGAAATATGGCCACCGCGCCGTAAAGCATCCTGATCACCGCCTCGATGTGGCCCGGCGCCAGGGGTTCTTTCGGATCGCCCAACGGCGACCGTAAAGACGGCTGACCCTGGTAGTAGTTCAGGCCACCCAGTTGCACCCCCAGGGCTCCGGCCACGGCGGCCTCCGGATAGCCGCTGTTGGGGCTGGGATGCTTGTGTCCGTCCCGCCAGGACAGCCTCCAGGCCTGGCGCCAGTCAAGGCCGAAGAGCAGGGCGCTGCCCACCAGGAGCAGCATAGTCAGCCTGGCCGGCAGGAAGTTGGCCACATCGTCCAGCCGGGCGGCCGCCAGCCCGAAATCCTGGTAGCGCTCGCTCCGGTAGCCAACCATGGAATCCAGGGTGTTGACCACCCGGTAGGCGCAGGCCAGGGGGACACCACCCAGCAAATAATAACATAGGGGAGCGATTACCCCGTCGGAGATGTTCTCGGCCACCGTCTCCACCGTCGCCCGGGCAATCTCCGCCGGATCCAGCCGGTCCGTGTCCCGCCCGACAATGAAGCCCAAGCGGCGCCGGGCCTCAGCCAAGTCGCCCCGGCGCAGCAGATCGAGGATCTCCCGGGCCGCCCGGTCGAGGCTGCGGATGGAGATGGCGCTCCAGAGGAAGAGGGCGCTCACCACAAGGTAAATGTAAACCCACAGGCGCAGATAACCGGCATCCAGGTCCAGCCTGCGCAGCCAGGACAAACAGAGGTAGACCACCAACCAGACCGGAGGCGCTGTTCCCAGCACGAGCAGGGCGCCCGCCATTCGCTTCACCGCCGGCGCCAGCTTTTGACGGTACAGCAGGCGCTCCCAGGCAGAGACCAGCGTGCCGATCAGGGCAACCGGGTGATAGGCGGTTCTGGGGTCTCCGATGAGGAGATCCAGGATCACCGCCAGGAACAGTACTGCCAAAGGTACCAAATGCATGATCACGCCTCTTGGTGCTGGCATTAAAACGGCCTACCGGGGGTCAGCAGTGCAGGGACTTCAGTTCAATGGCCATCCCTGATACAAGCATCAGGGCGCGGTCAGCCCGGGCTGCCAGCACCTGGTTCGCCCAGCCAGCCAGGTCCCGGAACAGGCGCCCCTCCGGACTGGCCGGGACCAGTCCCAGCCCCACCTCGTTGGAGACCAGGATCACCCGAGCAGGGCAATGATAGGCTGCTTCGGCCAGACGCCGCACTTCGGCCATCACCATGTCCTCGATCCGGTCTGTAACAGTCAATGGCAGCACCCCGGGATCCCCTCCGGGCGCGGCGCCGGCGAGCTGCAGCGGCCCGTCTTGATAGATCAGGTTGGTGATCAGCAGGGTTAGACAATCGACAACAATCACCTGGTCCTGCTGTCCAATCCGTTCTAGCAGGTCAGCCACCGCCCGGGGTTCCTCAATGGTTGTCCAAGAGGCAGGCCGGCGGCGGCGATGCCTGGCGATCCGCTCCGTCATCTCCGGATCCCCCGCCTCGGCGGTGGCCACGTAGGTCACCGGACGGTCCAGGGCTGCCGCCAACTGCTCGGCATAGCCACTCTTACCGCTACGCGCCCCCCCGGTGATGAAGTAAAATTTCCCGCGCTCCATACAGGATCAGCCCCCTGCCAATTTGCTTCTTTCTCCATGCCAAAAATTCCTCTTTTATCACAGATGACTACCCGCTCTAATGCCCCCGCTCCTGGGTGGCGATAAGAGCGGCTACGTCACTGGATTAACTATTTCTAAGCTTCAGTGGGGTAAGACAATCCCCCACTGAAGCCAAGAACTAGTTGAACAGGTTTGCATCAGCTTTCATCCCTTGAACGTGTTAACCCGGCGCAGCAGGAAAAACCCGATCAACAGCGGCAGCCAGAAGGCGAGGCCGCGGAAAGTCAAGGCGGCCAGCACCGCCGTGGCGGCGGGAACACCCAGCGAGGTGTACACCAGAGCCATCACGCCCTCCACCACCCCAATGCCCTGGGGCGTGGGAGAGACGACCCAAAACACGAAGCCCATGGCATAGCCGGCCACCAGCGGTCCGAAGTCAAGCGGCCGGCGAAAAGCCAGAAAGATAACGTACACACAGGCCAGGTTGACCAGGTGGGAGGCCAGAGATACTCCCAAGGCAAACATCAACCGCTCGGGGTAGCGCTTAATTGTCGTTGCAGCGCCGATATATTCGGAGGCATTTCTGGCCGGCCAATCCGCGATCCAGCGGAGAGGGGCGCCTGCACCAGCCGGCCAGCCGGCATACACCCCGGTGGCACCAGATCAGTACCAGTTGCAGCAGGGCCGGCTGCCATAGCCCAAGCAGCAACAGGCTACTCAGAAGTAAAATGAACAACAGAAAGAGGACGGCTGCCAACAATCTGGTACGGCAATAGATCGGCCTGCCTGAACAGGTAGATTATACCGATGATCAAGAGCAGCGAGAAAGCGCTGAAATCCACCACCATGGTCAACAGGGTGCCAGCGGCGGCTCTGGCTGCCGGATGCCCCCGCAAAGAGGCATCGTCCATGAACAGGGCAATGGCCGCCGTGCCCCCCGTCGGCGCGACGACGTTGACGAACAGGGAGGCCAGCACCAGCAGCAGCATGTCGCGCAGGCGGTGTTCTGATGCCCACGATATAAAACGTTGCCTGGTAGAGAGCGGTATGCAGCAGGTAGAAAACAATCTGGAGCAGCGCGGCCAGTCCCACCCACTGCCATATGCCCTGGCGCAATGTCCAGGCCAGGTTTCTCCATCTCGGTAAAACGAGCCACCACCAGCCAGATGAAGGCGATCAGCAGCATCCAGAGCAGCCAGCGGCGTCCCGGGTGTCTTTCAACCTGCCCTCCTTCTATTGCTCTCAGCCCCCTTAGCCGGTCAATGACTGGAGCGGGCAACACCTTGTCCTTTTAATTCCAACGAAGCAAAGCAAAGTTTGAATTAGCACGGCTCTTTAATTATATAATTCGCTGCCTGATCAGAAAGAGATTAAACTTCCACTGATTTAGTTATAGCAGAACTTTCAGCCCTCTTGTGAGGGATCAATAATCGCAACATGGCAGTTCACGCTTGTAAGGGCAAGAGAGCACCCTTCAGGCGCCATCTTTACATCTTAAAAAAATTAGTGTAAAAAATATATTGGGTGATATAAATGATCATACTGAACTATGAGGAACTGCTACAGGGCAAAACAGGAGTGGGAGCGTACCTTCTCGAACAAACAAGCAAAGGGGGCGGAAAATGAGCAAAAACAGTATCCTGCTGGTGGAGGACAACCCTCAATCATGTTACGCTAACCGTTCATGCGCTGAAAAAAAACAAGCTTGTCAACGAGATCGTGGTCGTGCGCGACGGCGTCGAGGCGCTTGACTATCTGTTCGGGACTGGTTTATTACGAAGGCCGCAATACCTCCCTTCAGCCCGATGATCGTCCTTCATAGACCTGAAGTTGCCTAAGGTTGACGGCCTGGATGTCCTGAAGAAAATCCGTTCGGACGAGCGCACCAAGTACCTGCCGGTAATAATCCTCACCTCCTCCAAGGAGAACGGTACGTCATCGAAGGGATACAGCCTGGGCGCCAACAGCTACGTCTGCAAGCCGGTTGACTTCTGCGAGTTCATGGAAGCAGCCAGACAACTGGGGTTTTATTGGCTACTCTTGAATCAATCTCCGTTTGTGAGAGGTTAAACCAGGAGTCAGGAGTCGTGTACTCCGCATTCCGTGTGCCGGCGTTGCCATCTCTAAGAATTATGAATTACTTAAGCAATTACGATGAGGCAGGAATTTCAAAGTAGAATTTCATCTCCAAAAGAAAGGAACTGAAAATGGAGTGACCATTACGAGTATTCTTGGTGGAGGATTTCGCACAGCGACGCCAGGCTGCTGATCCATGAACTGCGGCAGGGTGGCTACGACCCGCTCTATGAGCGGGTGGACACTCCTGAAGCGATGGCCGGAGCCTTGGAGAAACAAAACTGGGACCTGGTGATTGCCGACTACGTCATGCCGCGGTTCAGCGGCCTGGATGCCCTCAAGCTCTTGCAGGACAGGGGGCCCGATCTGCCCTTCATCATCGTGTCCGGAAAGATCGGCGAGGATGTAGCCGTTGAGGCCATGAAGGCAGGCGCCCACGACTACCTCCTCAAAGACAACCTGACCAGGCTCAACCTGGCCGTCGAGCGGGAGTTGCGTGAGGCTGCGTTGCGCCGGGAGCACAAGCTGGCGGAGGCGGAACTGGCCGCCACGCAGCAGCAGCTCTTCGAGATCCAGAAAATGGAGGCCGAGCAGCGCTTTATAAAGGCCTTCAAGTCGAGTTCGATCAGCCAGACGATCAAAACACTGGACAGTGGGCAATACCTGGATGCAAACGAACGCTTTGAACAGTTGACCGGATATAGAAGAAAGGAGTTTATCGGTAAGACGCCCGGGATTTGAACCTGTGGGTAAAACCGGAAATACGCCAGCAGATGATAGATTTGTTAAAGTCAGCCGGAGAGGTCCGTGATTTTGAATTTGAGTTGCGCACCAAGGCGGGTAAGATTCGCACCGTGTTATTATCCGCCGTGGCCGTCACGCTCAATAATGAGGCGTGCATGCTGGACTCGACTATAGACATCACCGAACGCAAGCAGGCGACGAGCGGCTGCAAGTAGCTCAGAAGATGGAGGCAATTGGCCAGTTGGCCGGTGGCATGGCGCACGAGATCAATAACCAGTTGACTATCATCCAGGCGTGCATGGATCTGCATTCGCAGCGCTTTCCCCTGGATAACTTTGTCTACGATACTTTCATGAATATCAAGAAAGCCACTGAGAAGTCCGCCAACCTCACCCGTCAGCTTCTCCTGTTCGGTCGCAGACAGCCGCAATTCAAGGCGCCGATCAACCTCAATCAGAATGTCAGAGATAATTTAAAAATGCTGGACCGGCTGATCGGGGAAGATATCAAGATCAATTACCAGTTCGATCCGATACTGTGGACGGTCTACGCAGATGCTGCCAGCATCGACCAGATGCTCATCAACCTTGTGCTCAACGCCAAGGACGCCATGCGCGGAGGCGGCGCTCTCACCATCAAGCTGAAAAACGTGATCCTGAAAAAAGAACATTATTCGGACTCGGGAGACACCAAACCGGGTAGATACGTCTGCCTGTCGGTGAATGACACCGGTGCAGGGATAGATAAGCAGACCCTGCCGCATATCTTCGAGCCCTTTTTCACCACGAAAGAACAGGGACGGGGGACAGGCCTCGGCCTTGCCGTAGTTTATGGCATTGTCAGAGATCATGACGGTTATATCAATGTCAAAAGCTCAGCCGGCCGTGGTACTACCTTCAAAATCTTCCTGCCCGCTTTTAAATTCGAAGCCCAGCCGATTCCAGGCCGTATCAAGTCCGATGCGGCCGGACCAGTTGCGTGGCCATGGAGAGATCATCCTGTTGGTGGAAGACGATCGGGATCTCATGAACCTCACCCGCGACCTGTTGACGGACAACAACTACGCAGTTCACGCATGCAGGAGCATTTCTGATGCAAAGCTCGTCTTTGCCAGGGAAAAAGAATCATGCGATCTTCTGGTCAGCGATCTGATCCTTCCTGACGGGAGGGGAACTGGACCTGGCGCTGCTGTTGCGCCAGAGCAAGCCATCATTGGCAATTATCCTGGTCAGCGGTTACACCGACGACCGGGCTGACCTGGAGCGCATTAAAAAGGAAACGCTGCCCTTCCTGTCCAAGCCGTATACCTCGGAGATCCTGTTGCGTAAGGTGGCTGAGGCGTTGGCCTCAGCGCTGATTCAAACTTGGTGAGAGACTTCACAGCGAAGTTTGAATGTTCAGTCACTGATACACAGTTATTTCTACAGAGGTCAGAATATGTTGCCAAAATATGTTGACACAGTACAATATAGGTATTATAATAATGTTTGAAAAGTTATACTCCTTTTTACCACTTCTTTTTTCCTTCCTAATTCCAGCTTCTAAAATTCTATCAAACCGGATGGGAATAAATTGCCATTTGGACACTGTCTCATACCAATTTCCTAAGCGCTGGCAAAACGGGAAATAGCCGATGAGGAGCGGGTTCACGCCGGAGAGTTTCTCAGGCTTTTAAAAGAGCTGGCGCCGGACGAAGAAAAATTTTATCAGGACGGCGCCAGGGAAGCCGAAGAAATCGTCGGTGAGCTAAAGAGATAAGTTCGTTCAAGGGCGTTGAAGGCTTGCCACAACACGAGAGGCAGGTTTTTAGTCCAACTTAAAAAACTATCCAAAAAGGAGAGACATGCGATGACGAAACTGAATCAGGTCTACAAGTGCGATGTGTGCGGCAATATCACCGTGATGGTGCACACCGGCCAGGGGAATATGGTCTGCTGCGGGCAGCCGATGGAGTTGTTGGTTGAAAAAATCGAGGATGCCGGCAAGGAGAAGCACGTACCGGTAATCGCTACCGGAGACGGCGCCACTGTGGTCAAGGTCGGCAGTGTCCCGCACCCGATGGAGGAAAAACATTACATCGAGTGGGTAGAGGTGACGGTGAACGGAGTCACAGAGCGTGAGTTCCTGAAGCCCGGCACGGCGCCGGAGGCCAAGTTCTGCTCCTGTGGAGAGGTCTCTCAGGCAAGGATCTATTGTAACGTGCATGGCCTCTGGAAATCTTAAAGGGAGGAATTTCAATGGCAGATACCAACGGCGATGTCAAGGTTTTGGGCTTTGCCGGCAGCCTGCGCAAGGATTCTTACAACAAGGCAGCCCTGCGGGCGGCCCAGGAACTGCTGCCCCCGGGTATGACATTGGAGACCTGCGATCTGGCGCCGATTCCGCTGTTCAACGAGGATGTGGAGAGGGATGGGTTTCCGGCAGCAGTAGTGGAGTTTAAAGAACGTATTGCTGCCGCCGATGCCCTGCTGATCGCCACCCCGGAATACAACTACTCCATTCCGGGAGTACTTAAAAACGCCCTCGACTGGGCGTCGCGCCCGCCCGGCCAGTCCTCCCTGTCGGGCAAGCCGCTGGCCATCATGGGAGCTTCCTCCGGTTATTTCGGAACCGCCCGCGCCCAGTATCACCTGCGCCAGATCTGTGTCGTCCTGAACATGCACCCCGTCAACAGTCCCGAGGTCTTCATCTCGGGAGCGGCCTCCAAGTTTGACGAAACCGGGAAATTGACGGACGGGATGTTTCGGGACGGTATCAGCAAGCTCTTGAGAGCACTACAGGAGTGGACGATCAGGCTGCGGGGGGACTCGCTCCGGAAGTAGGGGAATATCTGCTGTTATGTCCTGATGAAAGGCTGGCTTTCCGGCAAGCTGAAGCTGGGTGTAAGGAGGTGATATCGATGTCCTGCGGCAAAGACCATGGAAAAGAGAAAAAAGTTGACGAGGATCTCAAGCAACAACAGGAATGGGAAAAGAAAAACCCCGGGTGTTCACCGACCATCGGCAAGGATTGCCCCCATACCCACGACACTTCTGCTCTTAAAAAATAAGAAAAACGATTATCTGTTGGTCGGAAATTGATATCTGCCGGCTGTGGGGCTAAGAGAGGACAGGCTGCAAGAGGAGTGGTAATCTAATGTTATTAAGAGGAGCGATTAACATGATGCCAGTCGGACCGCTGATGATGGAGCATCGCCTTATCGAGCGGATGATAGCAGTGTTCCAGAAAGAGCTAAACAAGATCAAGGAGAAACTCGATGCCGACCTGGGGTTTGTCGATGATGTGGTAGACTTCATCCGGACTTACGCGGATAAGTGCCATCACGGCAAGGAGGAATTCATACTTTTCAAGGAACTGGAGAACAAACCGCTGAGTGATGAATTAAGGCAGATTTGCAACGAACTGGTTGAAGAGCATAAAATGGCAAGAGAGACTACCGGCAAGATTGTCAGCGCCAAGGAGAAGTACCTCCAGGGGGACTTCAAGGCCTTGAACGATCTGATCAAGTACGGCGAAGAACTGATTCGTTTTTACCCGGAGCACATCGTGAAAGAAGATAAACACTTCTTCATCCCGATCATGAAGCACTTCACCCAGGAAGAGCAGGATCAAATGCTGGAGGAATTCAACCGGTTCGACCAGAGAATGATCCACGATAAATACCGGGGAATTGTTGAAGAACTGGAAAAAATGGCTTCCGGCATGGCGAAGTATCAGTGCACGGTCTGCGGTTACGTTTACGACCCCGTCCAGGGCGACCCGGAACATGGAATCAAAGCAGGGACGTCTTTTGAGGAACTGCCCGCTAAATGGGTCTGCCCGCAGTGCGGCTCCGGTAAGTCGGTATTTGTCCATGTTTCCTAGTTCAGGAGAGGGATGACCTACCCTATTTCCGAGGGCTAACAGTCCACCTTCATCCAGCGACCAAAAGAAAGGAGGGAACAAGAACATGTCCAAGTATGAGTGCTCGGTTTGTGGTTACGTCTATGACCCGGCCGTGGGAGACCCCGACGGCGGTATCGCCCCGGGAACGGCATTTGAGGACATTCCGGAGGACTGGGTCTGTCCCGTCTGCGGCGCGGCTAAGAGTGAGTTTGAAAAGGCGATCTGACCTCAGCGAAATAAATATTTTTCTGGGTTGCCTTTTTCTAGTTGACGTAATATACTGAATCTGACAACTACATACAGACATTCCTTCGTTAGGTGAGGCTTCTGCGCTAGATAGACGCCACTGCCCGGAAACGTCGAAAGACGCCAACTGGGTCACCAGGCATTACCGGATTAAGGTTTTGCTTAATGTGGCTGAGACCTGTCTCTAAGCTGCGCATGTGCTAAAACTCAACGAGTGGGGGGATGAGGTTTTAATGTAGTATCGATGAGACTGAGCCTTCCCGCGGGAAGGCTTTTCTGTTGGTTGCCTTCAGTATGCTGATGGCAGGGGCAGGGGAATATAACTTCGCTTCGCTTCGTTTGAATATCGGGGCGCCAGCCCCGCTAGCGAGGAGGGGAAGGCAATGGAAAAAGGCGCGACACAGAGGGAGTTCTTCTTAAGCCAGGTGCTCGGCAAGCCGATCTATGACAGCAACGGCAAACTGGTCGGTCGCCTGCGGGACATGGCGGTGCGCTGGGATAACCACTATCCCAGGGTGACGGGGATCAAGTTCGCCAAGCACGTCCAGAAGCACATCGGGATCGACCAGATCGAGCAATGGGACGAGCGCGGCATCCGCCTCGGAGTAGCCTTCTCCGACGAGTTGCAGCCCCTCGCCGCAGAAGAGATCTACGTCGGCAAGTGGCTGCTCGACAAGCAGATCATCGACACCAAGGGCTCCAAGCTGGTACGGGTCAACGACATCATGCTGGCCTGGATCGAGAGCGGCCCCGCCCACGACCTGATCCTGGTGGCGGTAGACGTTGGCATGCGCGGCCTGCTGCGCCGCATCGGCGCTGGAAATCCTGGTCAGAGGACGGCGCCAGAACCTGGTCGACTGGAAGTACATCAAGCCGCTGGAGTCCAGGATGGAGAGCCTGCGCCTGACCCTGGAGCATCCCTCCCTGAATGAGTTGCACCCGGCCGACCTGGCGGATATCATCGAAGACCTGGACAGCGCCAGCCGGCATCAACTCCTGGCCGGCCTGGACCGCCAGACCGCCATCGAGGCCCTGACCGAGGCGGACATCGATACCCAGGTGGAGATCATCACCGACATGGACAGCGCCAGGGCCTCCGAGATGCTGGCGGAGATGCCGCCGGACGAGGCGGCGGACATCCTGGGCGAACTGACCAGAGGAGAAATCCAGTGAGCTGTTGGGCCTGATGGACAAGGAGGAGGCGGAGGATGTCCGGGAGTTGATGGAGTACCCGGAGGATACCGCCGGCGCCCTGATGACCACCGAGTTCATCTCCTTCCCGGCGGACACCACCGCCGAGGACTGCATCAACCGGCTCCGGAAGCTGGCGCCGTCGGCCGACATCGATCTACTACCTCTATATTGTCGACCATGAGGAGATCCTGAAGGGCGTGGTGACCTGCGCGACCTGATTATCGCCCAACCCGAAACAGAACTGGGCGCGATCATGCGCACCCGCCTCGTCAGTGTGAAGGCCGATGACGACGTGCGCAAGGTGCAGGAGACGGTCACCAAGTACGACCTGCTGGCGCTGCCGGTAGTTGACAAAGCCGGGGTGCTGCTGGGGATCATCACGGTGGACGACGTCATGGAGACAGCGTTCCCTGACCGCAGCGGCCTGGACAGCTTCACCGGCTTCATGACCGAGGGGCAAGCCCGGGAGGAGGTGGAGGCCGTGAAAGCGCTCAAGAGATTCAACCTGTTGCCGGCCCTGATCCTGTTCCTGGCGATCATGGGGCCGGGAATCATCACCGCCAACGTGGACAACGACGCCGGCGGCATCACCACCTACTCGGTGGCCGGCGCCTCCTTCGGCCTCAAGTTTCTCTGGATCTTCATCCCGATGACCCTCGCCCTGATCGTCGTCCAGGAAATGTGCGCCCGCATGGGCGCCGTCACCGGCAAGGGCCTGTCCGACCTGATCCGGGAGCGCTTCGGAGTCAAGGTAATCATCTTCGTGATGATAGCCTTGATCCTGGCCGACCTCGGCAACACGGTGTCCGAGTTTGCCGGCGTGGCTGCCAGCGGAGAAATCTTCAACATCAGCAAGTACATCATCGTGCCGATTGTCGCCTTCCTGGTCTGGTTGATCGTGATCAAGGGCTCCTATAAAATGGTGGAGCGCGTCTTCCTGGTGGCCTCCGCCCTGTACCTGTGCTACATACCATCGGCAATCATGGCCAAACCCCACTGGGGAGTGGTGTTCAAGGAGATGGTGGTCCCCTCCTTCAGCTTCAACGGGGTCTACCTGGCCATGCTGATCGGGCTGATCGGGACGACCATCGCCCCTTGGATGCAGTTCTACATCCAGTCGGCGGTGGTGGAGAAGGGGATCACTGCCAAGGATTACGAGTATTCGCGGATGGACGTGATCGTGGGCTGCTTCATGACCGACATCATCGCCGTGTTCATCGTGGTGGCCTGCGCCGCCACCCTGTTCGTACACAACATCTCCATCGAAACGGCCAAGGACGCCGCCCTTGCCTTGCAGCCGCTGGCCGGACGCTGGGCCGGCTTACTGTTCGGCTTCGGCCTGTTCAACGCCTCGGTCTTCTCAGCCTCGATCCTGCCCCTGGCGACCTCCTACTACGTGTGTGAGGCGCTGGGCTTCGAGGCCGGCATCGACAAGCAGTGGGGCGAGGCGCCGGTCTTCTACTGGCTCTATACCGGCCTGGTGGCCATCGGGGCGGGGCTGATCCTGATCCCGAACGCCCCGCTGATCCTCATCATGCTCTGGTCGCAGGTAGCCAATGGGGTGCTGCTACCCTTCATCCTGATCTTCATGCTGATCCTGATCAACAACAAGGACCTCATGGGCCGGTTCACCAACTCCCGGGGCTTCGACGCCGTCGCCTGGGCAACCACCGCCATCATGATCGCCCTGACCCTGATGCTGGTAGTGATCTCCGTCTTCCCCGAACCTGACTGCTCAATTACCCCGCCTCCCAGCACCACATCGCCATCGTAGAGAACCACCGCCTGGCCCGGGGTGATTGCCTTCTGGGGTGCCTGGAAGTCCACCCGCAGCCGGTCCTCTCCAACGGCTGCGGCCACCGCCTCCACCTGCGGCGCCTTGTAGCGGATCTTGGCCGTGACCGGCCGCGGCCGGTCGCAGGGCGCCTCTGAGATGTAGTTGACATCGCTGGCGATCAGGCTGCTCTGATAGAGGTCCTGTTCCGCCCCGACCCAGACGGTGTTGGTCTCAGGATCGATCCGGGTCACGTACAGCGGGCGGTCGGATGTCAGTCCCAGGCCTCTGCGCTGGCCGATGGTGTAGCGGCAGATGCCCCGGTGCCGTCCGAGAACCTGCCCGTCTGTACATCCTGAACAATCCCGGGGCGCCCAGCGTTGCCGGTCCGCTCGGCCACGAAGCCGGCGTAGTCCGGCCCGGAGACGAAACAGATCTCCTGGCTCTCGGCCTTTTCCGCCACCGGCAGGCCAGCCTGGCGGGCGATCTGCCGTACTTCCTGCTTGCGGTAGTCTCCCAGGGGGAAGAGGGTGTGCTCCAGTTGCTGCTGGGTCATCCGGTAGAGGGCGTAGGTCTGGTCCTTGGACAAGTCTACCCCCATGCGTAGCATGAACTGGCCAGAGGCGCCCTGACCGATCCGGGCGTAGTGGCCGGTGGCCAGGTAGTACGCCCCCAGGTCGCGGGCCTTGTGCAGCAGGGCGCCAAACTTGAGGTATTGGTTGCAGGCGATGCACGGGTTGGGGGTGCGTCCGGCGTGATACTCCCGGCAGAAGTATCCTATTACCCGGTCCTCGAACTCCTGGCGGAAATCCAGGACATAGTGGGGAATCCCCAACTGCCAGGCTACCCGCCTGGCATCATCGAGGGCCGACAGCCCGCAGCAACTGCGGTCACTCCCGGAGCGCGGCCAGACCTGCATGGTGACGCCAATCACCATGTATCCCTGGCGCTGCAACAACAGGGCGGCCACGGCGCTGTCCACCCCGCCGCTCATGGCTACCACCACCCGCCGCGGATTTGCCACTTTTCCACCATCACTCACTGTGTTATCTCACCGTCCAGAATTATCCGTTCCGGGTGGGCGTAAAGGTTGCAGCGGCTGTTCCTGGCGAAGCCGGCCACCGTGACCCCCAGGTCGTCGGCCAACTGCAGTGCCAGGTCGGTGGGAGCCCCCCTGGGAGATCAGCACCGGCACCCCCATCTTGGCAACCTTGAGCAATATTTCCGAGGAAACCCGGCCGCTGAAGACGATGACCTTGTCTTCCCGGGGGATCCCTTCCAGGAAGCACTGGCCGTAAATCTTGTCCAGGGTGTTGTGGCGTCCGATATCCTCCTGGAAGATCAGGATCTCTCCGTCCCCGGCCAGGGCTGCCCCGTGCACGCCGCCGGTGCGCCGGAACAGGCGCGACCGTTCCTGCAATTGCTCTGCCAGGCGGAAGACCGTGTCCGCCGGCACTCGCAGGGAGGCGGTGACCGGCTTGCAGAGCAGGGCGTCCGCCGCAAAATAGAAAGAGGTGCGGGCGCGCCCGCAGCAGGGAGTGACGTAGCGCTTGAGAAACGCCTTCTCCCCCAGGTGATTCCGCCTGGTGGCCACCCAGGCCATCCCCTGCTCCTCATCAATGGTGATCTGTTCCAGGTCGTCGGGTTGGAGGAGAATCCCCTCGGCACAGAGAAAGCCCACTACCATGAATTTGAGGTCCACCGGGGAGCAGACCAGGGTGGCCAGCTCTCTGTCGTTGACGTAGACCGTGAGCGCCGCTTCCCGCACTACGAGGTCCTCCCCCGCGGCCGCTCCAGCCTCGCCAACCCTGGTGATGTGGCGCCTGACTACCGCCGCGCCCCATTTTCCGGCGTTCTCTTCCTGACTCATAATTCTCCTTTCTCAAAGTTCGATTTTGTAACCGGGGGCTACCCGCTCTAATGCCCCCGCTTCTTTGAAGCGGTGGGATAAGAGCGGCTACGCCTTCATCAGTCGAACCTCGAACTTCAAATCTCGAACCTCGAGGAGATCAGCCGCACCGCGGCGCTGGCCGAATCGGGATGCTTCAGGCGAGCAGCCGCATCCCGCATCCGGAGGCGCAGGTCGTCGTTCTGCAGCAGATCGCAGAGCGCCTGCCTGAGCCCGTCCAGATTCTTGGCAGACAGGGCCGCCCCCTCCCGGGCCAGGAAATCCCGGTTCAGTTCCTCCTGCCCAGGCAACGCCCTGTAGATAAGCATCGGCACCTCCGCCGCCAGGGCCTCGCTGACAGTGATCCCCCCCGCCTTGGAGATCAGGCAGGAGGCTGCGGCCATGAACATGGGCACCTCCCGGGAGTAGCCGATGATGAAGACCCGGTTCGGCCCCTTCCTGACCGCCCGGCGCAGGTTCAACCGCAGCCGGGGAAAGCGCACGCCCAACACCGCCGTCACGTGAGGCACCGGCAATTCGGCCAGCAGGCGGCAGATCCGGCCCAGTTCCCCGCCGAAGCTGGTAGCCCCGCTGATCACCAGTACCAGAGGCAGTGACCGCATCTCCTCCGGCAGGTCCGGCAACAGCTCGGGCAGTCGTCCGGGTAGCCCTCTTCACAAAGCGCAGATCGATAGGAATACCGGTCTCCGCCACCTGTTCGGGAGGCACGCCCCGCCGGACCAGTTCCTCAGCCACCACTCGGGACGGCGCTATGTAGAGATCGGTGCCCGGCTGGATCCACATCCGGTGCAGGATGTAATCGGTGATCACGGTCACCAGGGGGCATTTGACCAGGCCGCGCTGCTTTAACCAGGAAACCACCGCTGCCGGGACCGGATAGGTGCTGATGATCAGGTCCGGCCTCTTGCGCCTGAAGTAGAGGAGAAAGGCCGGCGCCCCGCAGGTCTTGATGAACTTCTGAAACAGGGATTCCTGGGTCATGTGGTCGGTATAGGAAAAGAAGCGCCGGTAGAGAGGCGGCACCCGGATCATCAGGTCATGATAAACCAGGCGCAGGATGAAGTCAAACCAAAAACCGGCAAATTTAAGATAGTTGACGACATCCACTTTAATTGCCGGGTGTGCCTCTATCAGCGCCTTCTTGAGCGCCAGGGCAGCCTGCCAGTGCCCGCTGCCGAAACGCACCGCCAGGATCAGAACGCGCTTGGTTTCTGCCATGCTGACCAATTACCCCCGCATTGAGACGTGTGAGGTGCGAGGTTAGAGGTGAGACCCCCAACACCTCTATCGTCGCCATCAGTACTAAAAGAGGGAAATTGCTATTGCTCCGCATATTGCTCCACAATTGGAATCGCAATTTTATGTAGAGGCTGGCTGAATGATTTCTGTTTTGACCAGTTCCAGAACGAAGGGGAGGCTGGCCGCCACCTCGGGAGTCAGGTCCAAACCGACCTCGATCTTCCCTGGCTCGATGCCGATGATCACCACCGACGGAAGATGCTCCTCCATCAACTCCAGCATCCTTAACACATCCATGATCCCGATGTCGTGCAGGGATATGGTGCTGCCAAGAGCCGGCTGCTCAAAATCCTGCGGCGTGAGCCGGTATACTGCTCCCGGCGGTTCCCCGCCCTGCAGGGCGTCCACAATGACGACCCTCTCTGCTCCGGAGATCAGCGGCAGGAGATCACAGCCCGCGGTCGCCCCATCGATGACCTCCACGTCAGGAGGAAACTCGTGATCGGCCAGCGCCTTAACCACGTGAATCCCCACGCCCTCGTCCCTTAAAAGCAAGTTGCCGACCCCGAGCACAACCCTTCTGCCCACTGCCGTTCCCCCTTACACCCTTCGAGCGCCCCGCGCCATCTGCCACATTAACAATTATACCCGAAAAACCACTCAGTCCTAACAAATAGTATGCTAAAACCAGCCTGGCCTTGACCGAGGGCTACCCGCTCTAATGCCCCCGCTTCTTTGAAGCGGTGGGATAAGAGCGGCTACGTCCCTAATTAACTGGCTCTAAGCTTCAATGGGGGAAGCAATCCCCCTCTGAAGCCAAGACCCAGTTGAACAGAACCAGCCTACCTGGTTGGGGTAGGCTGGCGTTTTTTGGTTCAATATTGGGCCGTTCCAGGCCTTTGCTTTAGCCCCTGACGGCTTTCTCTCCCTGTACCGTCGCAGCGGGCGCCCCGTGGACGGCGTGGACTTTTACCGGGCGCAAGCCGGTGAACATCCCGTAGATGTTGGCGATCCCCTCGGTGAAGTCCAGGTAGAGGTGTCCGGCCACACAGAAGACGAAGATCCAGGCCACGATGTAGTGGATCTCGCGGACCCACTTGTCGCCGCCGATCAGGACCGCCCAACCGGCAAAGGTACTTGGCCAGTATAGGATGACCCCGGTGATGATCTGGATGATCACCAGCGGCGCAAAGGTGGCGTACATCCCCTTCTGACCGGGGTTGTACTTCTCGCCGAAGTCCGGCTCCTCATCGCTGATGAACAGGTAGTACATCATCAGCTTGATCATGTTGACCGGGTCTCTCTTGCTATTCATGGCGAAGTTTTTGTAGTCGCCGGTGGCGAAGGCAAGTAGAGACGTCCGACCAGGCCGGCGATCAGGCAGTACATGAAGATGAAGTGGACCTTGCGGGCGGCGTCCATGTCGGCGAACATCCACCGGAAGAACCCGTACGGGTTGTGGATGTAAAAGCCACTGAAGATCAGGGCGAAGATCGACACCGCGTTCCACCAGTGGAAGAGGCGTACTGAACGGGTATGGCGGTATTCCATTTTTGCCAATGAGATCCCCTCCTAATAGACCCGGAACTGGCGAACTTTCCGGTCCGGGGTGATCAGGTGCACGGCGCAGGCGATGCAGGGGTCGAAGGAGCGCACCACGCGCACCAGTTCGATCGGGTTGTTGATATCCTTGACCGGGGTGCCGATCAGGGCCTGCTCGATCGCGCCGGGCTGGTCGTTGTCGTCCCGCGGGCTGGCGTTCCAGGTGGTCGGCACGATGGCGTTGTACATCTTGATCTTCCAGTTCTCGATCACCATCCAGTGGCCGAGAGCGCCGCGCTCGGCGTCGTGTGAGACCCATGCCGATCCGCCTCCTTCGGCACCGTGCTAGGTACGCAGGTGGGGCCGCCGGGCGTCAGCTGCATCACCCAGTCAGCCATGGCGTGGACGACGTTGGAGCAGTCCACCGCCCTGGCGGCGTGCCGGCCCATGACCGAGAAGGCCTTGTCGCCAAGTTTCATAACCTGGGGGTCCTTGTTGATCCATAGCTTGGCCAGGGGACCGACCTCCATGACGTTCCCGGCGTACCTGGGGGCCTTTATCCAGGTGTAGCCGGTCGGCTTATACGGTTCCGGGGTGATCACGCTCTGGGTCGGGCCCTTGGGGATGCCGTCCTCGTACCAGGAATACTTGACGTCCTCGCCGATCTGCGTGGGGTCGAGAGCGCCGGCCTGTCCGTTGATGTAAGTGCCGTTCGAGTAGAAGCGCTTCCCGTTCCACCCGTTGTTGTCCTGCGGGAAGACACCGTAAGAGAGCATGTTCTTGCAGCCCACCCCGATGCTCAGCCAGTCGCTGTAGACCCCGGCTACCGCCATGACGTCCTGCACGTAGACATTGTCCACGAAGTCGGTTATTTGGCCCAGGATGAATTTGGACTGGACGATCTTCTCCGTATCGACGTTGGCGGTGGAGCCGCCGGGCACGAGCCCCCTCTGTCCGGGCAGCCGGCCGCCCCAGATCGCCCCTAGCGTGTGGGCCAGCTTGCGCATCTCCAGGGCCTGCAGGTAGTGGTTGACGGCGGCGGCGTTGACGGCGGCGGGCAGCCGGTAGTCGCCGGCATACTGCGGCACCAGCGGCGGCAGGTTCGGGGCCTTCACGTAGTCCAGGGCCGCCAGTTGGTAGAAGTGCAGCATGTGCGAATGCAGGTAGTTGGCGCCCACGATCAGGTTGCGCACGATCCGCCCGTTGTCAGGAATCTGTCCGGTCAGGCCGAAGGCGTCGTCCAGGGCAAAGCTAGCCGCCATGCCGTGGCAGACAGGGCAGACGCTGCAGATCCGCTGGACGTAGTCCTGAGCGTCCCGGGGGTCGTGCCCCTGCAGGATCAACTCGATGCCGCGGAACAGAGTACCGGTGCTCCTGGCGTCTATCAACCTTGCCACCATCCACATCACACTCGATCTTCAGGTGGCCCTCGATTCTGGTTATGGGATCAACGATTACTGTAGTTGCCATCTTCTCCCCTCCCCCCTACTCTTCTTTTTTGCCGCCGAGGCGGCCTTTTGCGATATTACCTGCCACGTGGGCAGCCATGCCGAGCACCACTGCCGCGCCCACGGTCGCTCCGACAGCGTCGGCGCTGGCCCTGATGCCAGGCAGGTTGACGTCCGTATAGCGCTGGTAGATCGGGGAGGAGCCGTCCGGGAAGTTCATGTCGGTGCAGGCATAGCAGGGGCCGTTGTCCAGGATGCACGAGTTCACACCGCCGTTCCACAGCCGTTGGTAGGAGTCGCAGGCGGCAAAGGGTCCCTTGCAGCCCAACTCAGGAGGCATTTGGGCTCGCTGAACTCCCTGGCAAAATCGCTGTTGTCGAAGTACTGTCGCCGCTGGCAGTTGTCGTGGAGAATCTTGCTATAGAACATCGTCGGACGGTTAAACTTGTCCATCGGCGGCAGTTTTTTATAGAGCAGCACGTAGGCGAGGCTGCCGACCATCCAGTCCGGGTGCGGCGGGCAGCCGGAGACGTTGATCACCGGCGTGTTGATGCCCTGCTGCTTGAAGAATTCGAGCACGCCCATGCAGCCGGTGGGGTTCGGACGGGCGCTGGGAATACCACCGAAGGTGGCACAGGTGCCAACCGCCAGCACGGCGTTGGCCTTGGAGCCAAGCTCCTTGACCCGGTCCATGAAGGTGACCGGCTGACCGTTCTTCTCCCCAAAGGTGCAGTACATACCGTTAGCCCCGGTAGGAACAGCGCCCTCCACCACCAGGAAATAACCGCCGGCGGCCTCCGTATCGTCGAGTGACCTTCAGAGCCAGGTCGCCGGCAGCGCCCATCAAGTTCGGATGATACCTGAGACTGATCACATCCGTCAAAATCTTGGCGATTGCAGGCTGTTCCGAGTTCAACAGGGAAACGGAACAACCGGTGCAGCCTGCGCCCTGAATCCAGATCACCGGGGGATTTCCCGCCGCCGGGGCCGCCTCCAGCAGGTGCGGCAGCAGCAATTCGGACAGGCTGACAGCCGCGGCAGAACCCGCGCACAACTTCAGGAAATCACGCCGACTGAGTCCCTTCACACCAATCCCTCCCTCATTTAATCCCATTGACCATTTCTTTACCTTTTCTTTATCTCTTTTATCCTTGCTTGATCAACACCTCCCGGTGTCAGGCACTTGAGTTATTGAATCGTCAGTTGAGACGTCACATGGTTCTCACGAACCTGAAGGAGCGCCGGAATGTTTCCTGGGATGCCGCATCAACCAGACGGGCACTAAAGTACCAAGGATGTGTATTCGAGGTAAACAGTCAAATTCCTGCTATAACCTTCAAAAAACTCAGCAACGTTTTACTCGTATCCGAAGGATTGCAGGGCGCCCTGATTGTCCCGCCAGTCTTTTTTCACCTTCACCCACAGCTCCAGGAAGATCTTGTTCCCGAACAGGGCCTCCAGTTCCAAGCGGGCCAGCCGGCCTACCTCCCTCATCATCCGCCCGCCCTTGCCGATCAGGATCCCCTTCTGGGAATCCCGCTCCACGTAGACGACAGCCGGCAGGTAGAGAGTCTGGTTGGCCCGGGTCTGCATCTCCTCGACGACCACCGCGATGGAGTGCGGTATCTCCTCCCGGGTCAGCAGCAACACCTTTTCCCTGATGATCTCCGCCGCCACGAAGCGCTCCGGCTGGTCGGTCACCATCTCCTGCGGGTAGTAGCGTGGCCCCTCTGACAGGTTGGTGAAGATCAGGCTCTTGACCTGCTCCAGGTTCTCGCCGGTGAGGGCCGATGCCGGCACAATCTCCAGAAAGGCGCAGCGTTTGGAAAACCAATCCATGACCGGCAGCAGTTCGTCTTTTCTGATCAGGTCGATCTTGTTCAAAACCAGGATCGCCGGGGTGCGCACCCCGCCAACCTGGCCGAGGATGAACTCCTCCCCCGGGCCGGCCGGAACAGAGGCATCCGCCACGTAAAGGAGCAGGTCGACCCCGTTCATGGCCTGCTGGACCACTTTCAACATATACTCCCCCAGCCGGTGGCGCGGCCGGTGGATGCCAGGCGTGTCCAGAAAGATCACCTGCCCCTCCTCGCTGTTACAGATGCCCAGGATGCGGTTCCTGGTAGTCTGGGGTTTATCGGAGACGATGGCGATCTTCCTTCCGACGATCTGGTTGAGGAGAGTAGATTTTCCCACGTTTGGTCGTCCGATGATGCAGACAAATCCTGATTTGATGAATACGTCTCCGTTCTTTCAGGATAGAGAATGAATTGCAACCAATCTCCAATTAATTTGCACTCACCCCGATTAGTCGTTAGCCACTAGCCACTTAATAGCATGTGCAAGTGCGGCCAGAATATCAGCACCCCCACCGCCACCGCGTTCAGGGCGGAAACCAGCACCGCCCCGGCCGCAATGTGCTTGGCCAGGCGCGCCAGCGGGTGATAGGTGCCCACAAACAGGTCAACCGTCTTTTCCACGGCCGTGTTGAACATCTCCGCCACCACCACAAAGCTGATGGCGAACAGCACCAGCGCCCATTCCAGGCAATCCAGTTTCAGCAGCCAGGCAACCACCATGACCAAAACAGTTACTGCCACGTGCACCTGCATGTTGCGCTGGGTGCAGAGGCAGTACCACAATCCGGCTGCCGCATCCCGGAACGACATCTTGAAGGAGCGCCTAGACATCTCCGCCCGCTCCCAGCCCCAGCTTGTCCATCACCTGGCGGGCGCGTTCCATCATCCGGGCGGCGCCAGGATCGGTTTCGTCATCGTAGCCCAGCAGGTGCAGCATTCCATGCACCGCCAGGAAGACCATCTCTTGTGGAAAAGAATTGCCGTAATCGGCAGCCTGGTTAAGCGCCCTGGGGACCGAGATGACAATGTCCCCCAGCAGCAGCTCCATTTCGCGTGCACTTCTCACTTCCCACTTCTAGTTCATTCATCGGGAAGGACAGCACGTCGGTGGTACCGGCAAGACCCCGGTACCGCTGATTCAGGGCCGCCATCCTGGCGTCGTCGACCAGGGCCAGGCTGACCTCCACCTCTGAGGTCCCCGATCGCCCAACTGCACGGTGAGCCCGCTTCCGCCGGCCAGCACCTCCTCGAGGGCATCCTGAATCAACGAGCAGAGCTCCTCGCCGATGGCGGCCTCTTTCTGCTCGTTACTGATTAATAACTGCACTCCGCGCCCTCCTCCTTCTCTCGATTTCAGTGATCATGGTTTCCGGGTATTCGATGCGGGAGTGGAAGATGCCGCCCAGCACCTGGATAAAGGTGGCGGCGATGATGTTCAGGTCTTTGAACGTCAGGTCGCATTCATCCAACTGCCCGTCGTGCAGCCGCTCCTTGATGATCTTCCTGGTCAAACCCTCCAGCCGGCCTGGAGTCGGCTTCTGCAGGGACCGGACCGCCGCCTCCACGCTGTCCGCCAGCATCACCAGGGCCGCTTCCTTGGTCTGGGGCTTGGGGCTGTCATAGCGGAAATCCTCCTTGGTCACCAGCTCCGGACGCTCGCTCTCCAAGGCCCGCTGGTAGAAGTAGGCCACCAGGGTGGTGCCATGGTGCTGTTCGATGATTGCCTGGACACCGGCGGGAAGCTTGTGCTCCCGGGCCTGCTCCAGGCCGTCCTTGACGTGTGACGTGATGATCAGGGTGCTCAGGCTGGGAGCGATCTTCTCATGCGGGTTATCCCTGGCCACCTGGTTTTCAATGAAGAAGTAGGGCCGTTTGATCTTGCCGATATCGTGATAGTAGGCCCCCACCCGCACCAGCAACGGGTCGGCGTGTACCGCCTGGGCTACCGCCTCGGCCAGGTTGCCCACCAGGATACTGTGGTGGTAGGTACCCGGCGCTTCCACCAGCATGCGCTTGAGCAACGGCTCATTGGGATTAGCCAGTTCCAGCAGCCTGACGGAGCCGGTAATCCCGAACAGAGTCTCCAGGTACGGCAGAAACCCCAGCATCATGATCGAAGACAGAAAGCCGCCCACCACGCCCAGTCCCATTCCGATCAGAACGGTACCGGCATTGGAAGCGTAGAGCAGTCCCAGAACGAAGATTACCGCCGCATTGACCGCTGAGACGAAAATTCCGCCCCGGATAAGCCCCGCCCGGTCGCTCAGGTTGGAGACGCTATAGACCCCGGCCAGGCTGCCGGCCAAGCCGGCAACCACGAAGGAGATCTGACCATCCAACATCACCCCCAGCAGCAGGCTCAGGATAAAGGAGGTGAACACCGCCAACCGCGCATCCAGCAGCACCGTGATCAGCATCGCCCCACCCGCCAGCGGCGCCAGGTAACCGATCAGCCCGGCAGTCTCTGCCTGTGAGCCCAGGCTGATCATGGTGACCCCCTTGGCAGCCAGCAGGGTGAGGGTAAAGAGAATGCCGTAAAGGGTGAGGTACTGGCTTTGCTCATAAAACCGCGATTGGAACCGCTTCAGGTAGGCCGCGATCAACCCTCCCATCAGCAGCGTCAGGAAAATGACGCCGAACAGGGGCGGCCAGATATTCTGAGTCCGCAGCAACCCCAGTTGCTGCAACTCTGACAGGTGGGTGCTGTCGATCACCTCGCCCTTCGCCACGATCACCTGGTTGGCCTCGACCGAGTGCTGCACCGGGCTGACGCTCTCCTGGGCCTCAGCCACTTTGCGGGCATACGTCTCCAGGTCCAGCACCAGGTTCGGCCTCAGGATATGGGTCAGGATAAAGGTCACGGCTGGTTTCAAATTCCTGCTCAGGTTTGAGGAGGCTATCTGGTCCGACAGGTTATCCCGGGCATTCGGCAGGGCGTCCTCGGTCAAACCGTTTGTGAGAGAGTTCTGGAGCCAACCCTGGCATAAGGTGTCCAACCTGGTAAGCTGGTCGTTGTCCAAAGACAGCAACACAGACAGGGAAGCGGGGTCTAAGGAGTTGATCTCCTGGTCGGATGCCCCGGTCACCTGGATCAGGTAATTCTGCAGCAGGCTGTAACTGCGCTGGGCTGACAGATTCTGGCGCTGCAGATCCCGGATCTCGTTGAAGATGCCCTGGAGATTGGACTCTACATCCGGCAGCACCTGGTCATCGAGCTGGTAGACATTCTCCACCCGGCTGGCCGCCTCCCGGCGGGCGCTTTCGGTGGCCGCCTCGTCCACGTAGGACATGGTGCGGGGCGCCTTGATGTCGAAGGGCGAGATCTGACCCTCCCTGAGGGTGTAACCCCGCCCGATCAAGCCAGACCCCACGACCACCGCAACGATCACCAGGAAGATGGCGGCGATTTCCACCCTGCGTAAACCGCGGCGGGCCAACTGCTGCCATCGATCACGTAGCCAGAGGCTCCCTTGTTGCCAGGTGATCATGGAATCACTCCTGATAGTGAGATGCCAGAGTGGGCTGACTCACCTCTCACCTCTCACCTCACATTTCGCATAGGCCTCCACGATCTTCTGCACCAGCGGGTGGCGAATCACGTCCTCACCGGTCAAGTACTGGAAGGACACGCCATCCACATCCTTGAGCACTTTCTGCACCTCGATCAGGCCGGATGCCTGACCGCGGGGCAGGTCCACCTGGGTGATGTCACCGGTAACCACAGCCTTGGAACCAAAACCGAGGCGGGTCAGAAACATCTTCATCTGCTCGGGCGTGGTGTTCTGGGCCTCGTCGAGAATGACGAAGGAATCGTCCAGGGTGCGCCCGCGGATATAGGCAAGCGGAGCCACCTCGATCACGTTCTTTTCCATATGGCGCTGGGCGGTCTCCGCCCCAAACACGTTGTAAAGCCCGTCGTAAAGAGGGCGCAGGTAGGGGTCGACCTTTTCCTGGATGTCCCCGGGCAAGAAACCCAGCTTCTCCCCCGCTTCCACTGCCGGCCGGACCAGGACGATCCGGCTGACCTCCTTGTTGCGAAATGACCGCACCGCCATCACCACTGCCAGGAAAGTCTTGCCGGTTCCGGCGGGGCCAATGGCAAATACCAGGTCGTGGTCCCTGACCGCCTGGATGTAGCGGGCCTGACCGGCTGTCTTCGGACGTACCGGTTTGCCCCTGACATTGGTCAGGATCACCTCGGACCTGATCTCCACCAGATTCGCCTGGGACCGGTCCTCCACCAGGCGCCAGGCGTAATTGATATCCGGGATGGTTACCGGATTCCCCTGCTCGGTCCAGGCAATCAACTGCTGCAGCAGGGCGACAGTCCGGGCCACCGACCCCTCCTCGCCACGGATGATGATCTCGCCGCTCCGGGCGATGATCCTGGTAGCACTCTTCTCCTCGATGAATTTTAAATTCTCATCGAGGTTTCCGAACAGGTTCACGGCATCATGGTTGTTGCTTACCATGACTTTTGCTTCCGCGACTGACAAGCTGACTAGTTACCTCCTTAATTTGAGAGGTAGGCTTCCCACTTCTCGCTTCTCACATCACAGTTTGGGGGGTGTGAACTGCTGCGGCGCCCCGATCTCCTCCAGGGTCTCCACCGTTAATTGCACCCCGACATGATCCATATCCGCATCAACCACTTTCAACTGGCGATCGGTCACTACCGCCCCGGTGGGAAGTTGGCTGGTCAGGTCAGCCTGAGCCCGCTGGGTTGCCAGTTGCAGGGCCTCGTCATAACTGCGGTGGATCAAAAAGCGCCGGATCTCCTCCGCTCTTATTGTATCAAATTCGACGGGCAAAAGTATATTCCTCCATTGCGGCAATTTCCTTTTCTTCTCTGTCAAGTCATACAGGAGATAGGGAATGGTAGGCGGCCCTTTGATGATTATTTCCTTGTCAGCTATTTTAAGGATGACAATACTGGTGGTACGGCCGGTCTTCTGCTCCATCAGTTCCTCCCGGGGCGCCTCGGCATAGCAACGGTACCAGACCCGCGCCCGGACGATCCCCTGGGCCTCCACGAAGCGCGGCTTAAGCTGGGGAGACGGAGGCGGCGGAGCGCCTGGAGTTTTTGGCTGGGGCGGCGGGGCAATGATCCCCGAGATCAGGATCTGGCCGGCACGGACCAGATCACCCTCCTTGACCTGGGGCGAGCCTGCCAATACCAGCACTTCTTGGACTATCCCGGCCTTGCTGGCCACAATATGGGCGGTGCCCAGTGAGGGCGTGGGCAAGACCCTTTCGTAGATCCTGATGCTTGCCTGTGTCCCCCGGAAGTCTACCTCGGCAAAGGCAATCCCCGGCATTTCCCGCATCAGGCGGTCTGCCACATCCTTGCCGTTGACCAGGAAGCGCAGGTTTCCCTGATACAGCCCTGCGGAGGCGGCTACCCGGCGAACCTGAGCCGGGTCAAGCTTCCTGGTCCCGGACACATTGACGGTCCAGATCAGCGAGGAGAGCAGGTACAGCAACAGGCAGAAGGTGACCGCCCCACTCACCAGCATCCTGCGGCGCCGCAGGCGCCGCAGGATAAAGGGCAAGCCGTGTTTTGTCCGGATCCGCACCCTCACCTTGGTGCGCCGGGCGACATGCCGCAGCGGTCCAAAAGATCGCGCCGGCGCCTTGACCAGGATTTGTTCCGGGTTAACCCAGAGCACATCCCAGAGTGTCACCCCTCTCATGGTCGCCAGGTTGAGAAATCGCTCCGGGTGCTCCCCCCTAACTGTCAGAACCAGAAAACCCAGCACGTAGGCCCAAAAAGCGCGTATCAGCACGACACCCGGCCTCCCCGCTTCTCAACTCTCACTTACCGAGGGCTACCCGCTCTTATCCCCCCGCTTCAAAAGGGGGGGATAAGAGCGGCTACGCCTCTAGTTGAACAATTCAATACTCCGGATCTTGCCATCCACGGCGATCTCCT
This sequence comes from uncultured Peptococcaceae bacterium, assembly GCA_963767365.1. Classification (GTDB taxonomy): domain Bacteria; phylum Bacillota; class DSM-12270; order Thermacetogeniales; family Thermacetogeniaceae; genus Palsa-1188. The sequence goes on along the minus strand of CAVYEE010000032.1, from coordinate 51,593 downwards.
CCGGAAAGATCGTCCGCAGGGCCAGGCCGGCTCCGGTCACCCGCAGTTCTCCGATGCTGGTGCCGATCCTGACCCTCTCCGTGGTATACTCGATAATACCCCGGTGATTCTCCACGATCATCTGAATGTCGCCGAGAACAGTGATCCGGGGCAGGCCCATGACCAGTTCCTTGGGCAGCTCCAGGAAGTGGGCCAGGAAATACTCAATGCTCTTTATTTCCTTGGGCACAGCAAAACCCACCTTTCCCTCCATTTTTATGCAGGTGGGATTTGAAACAGACCGCTTGCCTACCTTCGACATCCGATATGCCTCCGGCACAAAACAAAAACCGCCCTGGTTCATCCAAGGGCGGCGTAGATAAGGCAACTCATTACTTTTTTACGGGGGGGTTAGAAGAGAACGCACGATCTCCTGAACGGCCCTGCCGTCTGCACGCCCTTTCACCTGTGGCATCAGCATTCCCATGACAGAGCCGATCTGCCGCATAGAAACGGCCCCAGTGGCGGCAATAGCTTGGCGCGCCAACTCCTCGATCTCCTCTTTGCTTAACTGGCGGGGCAGGTACTCCTCCAGGATCGCGATCTCTGCTTCCAGTGACGCTACGAAGTCCAACCTGTTTAGGCGAGCGTATTCCTGGATAGCATCCCGGCGCACCCGAACCTCCTTGGCAAGAACGTCCAACACATCCTGCTCGGTCAGGTCAGCGCCTTTCGCGATGGCGTAGTTCTTTAACGACGCCCGGGCCAAACGAATCACCGACAGCCTCTGTTTCCCTGCTTGGCGAGCCTTCAACGCCTCTTTCATGTCGTTGAACAGTCGTTCCTGCAGTGTCAAGAGAACCCACTCCCTAGGACCAGCGGCGTTTTCGCGCTGCCTCGGACTTCTTCTTCTTTTTGACACTCGGTTTCAGATAATGCTCGTGCTTACGTGCCTCAACCAGTATCCCGGATTTTTGACAGGAACGCTTAAAACGCCTCAGGGCGCTATCCAGGGATTCGTTTTTTCCGACCCTAACCTCGGCCATACCCACTTCTTCCCTCCCCCCGGCTAAGTTCCGTACGGCGATTCCTGCTGCTAAAAAACAAAAAATAATGTTCCCATCCTAAGAACAAATACACGTTTATTATACACTACTGTTTTCAAGAGCGTCAACAACGCGAATCACTTCACTGTGATCTTGTCGCCCCGTAAGCATCCCTTCCCCTTGATTCAGGGCATGTGCCGGCTTATCGCCCCCGTACCACAACACCGCCCCCGCAATGACACTGCCGACCGCCTCTACCCGGTGGTCAATACCCAGTACGTGTACATCCTGCAGCGACAAGCCGCGTTTTTGAAACCCCTCCTCGACCATCTTTCGGACCCTGGTCTCCGCCTCGACCTTGGCGCAGTAACCCTCAAACTCCATGATCACCCCGTAGCTGCCCGGACTGCCGATTCCTACCCCGATGGCAGCAGCGATCACCTGGCCGGGTTGGCTGCTTGTGATATAGCCGTAGGCGGTCGGTGTCAAGGATCCCGGCCGGATCTCCAGTTTTGTTTCTAACTGGGCTAACGGCGGCAGGATGCTGCTCACCCGCAGCAGGTTGAGATTGCCAATCCCTGCCTCGATGAGCGCCGCGTCGAAGGCATTAATGGGTGTACCACCCTCCCCGCGCCCGGCCACCAGGGTAAACTTGCACGGCGTTGCTAACAAGCGTTTCCCTCCTTGTTCTCACCAGCTTAACTCTATTAATATATGGAAGAACAATCTGAATGGTCCCCAGGCAAGTATAACGAGGAGGGCGGTTTCATAACTATTAGAGGAAGATGAACTCATCAATAACCCCTGCCATTCAACTATTGCGGGTGTCAGACGAATCAGCATGCGAGACGCTCACCTTTTGGCGCGAATGTACGATCGTGAATGTTCACTAGACGTATTCGTCAATCAGTGACCGGCCATGGCATCATATTGCGTTAACAAATCTTCATGAGGGCGGAACATAATGATCGCAGAGTTTATCCTGGCGACGCTGGCCTGCCTGGGTACCCTGGCCGCCACCCTGGCGGTGTACTTCCGTTACCAGGGGGACAGCGAGATCATCTTTAACACCGGGGCCGCCCGGGATTCCCGGGTCACCAAAAACATGCCGCAACGGATCATCCACTGCCGCTGCCTGATCCCTCTGGCCGATCGCGGGCGTCAGAATGGCATGGTGATCAACGTTTTCTGTCAACCGATGTACTATGGCAAGATCATGGAGCAACTGGACGTCACTGCCCGGCTGCGGCTGTTGGATGCGCCGGCGCGGCGGAATGGCTACTGGGATGCGGTGATCGTCAAGAAGAACACTACCCGCCTGGTGGAGTTGGAGACAATCATCCGTTCGCAGGTAGATCTGTTCAGGGTCGCCAGGGAGATCCCCTGCCTCAAGGTAATCATCTACTACCAGGTTGTCGGACGCGACGGGATCCAGTGGCGCCTGTCAGAAGCACAATTTGATCTGGCCTAAAGATAGGTGAGAAGTGGGAAGTGAGATGCCTCTCGCCTCTCGCCTCGAAGGAGTGTGCGGCATGCCCCTGGAGATAATTCCCGTACAGACCAAAATCATCACCCCGGAAGACCGGATGCTGGAAATCGTCGCCACTTATGCCGGGCCGTATCTCCAGCCCGGCGACACCCTGGTGCTGGCTGAGAGCGTGGTAGCCATCACCCAGGGCCGGCTGATCCGGCCGGAGCAGGTCAAACCCAGCCCTTGGGCGCTGAGCCTGGCCCGTTTCGTCAACCAGGACGGCAGCCTCTCGTCCCCTTATGCCATGCAGGTAATCATGAACGAGAGCGGCATCGTGCGCACCCTATTCGCCTTCTGCGTCGCCGCTTTGACCCGCCTGGTGTTCGGCCGCCGGGGGGATTTTTACCGGTTGGCGGGAGGGCAGGCGTCCCTGGTGGATGATATCACCGGAAACATGCCACCCTTTGACAAGCACATCGTACTCGGCCCCAGCCATCCGGAGCAGGTGATAGCGGAGATCAAGAAGCGTTTCGGAGTAGAGGCCGCCATCATCGACGCCAACGACCTGGGCCGCACCAAGATCCTGGCCGCCACGACCGGGGTCAGCCAGAATCTGCTTTTAAAAGTGTTCCGGGTCAACCCCGCCGGCAACGCCGACCAGCAGACCCCGATCGTTATCGTCCGCCTAAAAGCAAGGGTGATGAGTCCAGACCCATGTTCATGAGTCACTCATTACTCATTATCATTACTCAGTTAATGTACCGGAAGTGGTGGAGGATCTTACTGTGCCAGCGTAAGAGGTAGTCTCCCTCGGTCGCCCAGGGCCCCGCATTATGGATGACCAGGGGCACGCCGTCCTTCCGCCTCCGGTCGGAAATGATGGCGATATGGTCAGGGTCAGTGGGGGAGCCGAACACCACGATGTCGCCGGGCTGCCATTGCTCCAGGTTGCTGGGATCGCCGGGTTTGACCTCAGTAGTCAAGATAGCGGCATGGCGTTGAAAGAATACGTCCAGGATGCCAACCTTCCGGAAATCGATGTTGGGGTCCGGTTTCTTGTCGACATAACCATAGGCGTAGGGAGCCGGCGCGGATGTCTGCATCCACCATATCCTTGAGGTTGTACCCGGCAGCCCTGAACGCCCGCCAGATGACATCGGCGTCGTTGCCCCGCCCCTCCGGCGGGTAGCCACCCTGATAATAGGAATTGTCATACCGGGTGTGCCTGGTGACTTCCTGCCTTGCTCCGTTAACCAGGTCAATGGGTCCGGACGTTCGGGTCCAGCGCCACCGTGGGCACCAGGCACTTCTTTTGGAGAGTGATGGTGTCCAGGAACGGCATGTAGTTGATCCGGACCAGGATTAGATTGCCATAGGTAAACAACAGCGTCAGGGCATACAAAAGCACCAACGAGAACAGCCAGATCTTCTGCGAGCGCGTCATAGATCTCCCCCTGCGGTGTCAGGCGTTGCTTGTGCGGGCGTCAGCGAGACACGGCATAGGCCGGCCAACGGGCAGGCGTCGCAGCGCGGCCTGGCTGTACAGACGTGGTGCCCCAGGGCATCGATCTGGGCGTGATACTCGTTATAGAGCGAGGTGTCCGGGGGCAGGGCGCCCATGAAGAAGGACTGCATCTCCCGGTAGGAGATCCGCTCCGGAAAATAACCCAACCGGTGAAAGATGCGGCGGGTGTAGGCATCGATGACGAAGACCGGCTGCCCGGCTGCATAGAGGATGATGGCATCGGCGGTCTCGGGCCCGATCCCGTAGATATCCAGCAGGCGGCGGCGCAGGTCATCAGCCCCCCGGGACAGAAAGGCATCCAGATCTCCCCCATGTTCCACCGCCACTACCTGGCAAAAAGCCTGCAGCTTCCTGGCCTTCTGGATGTGGTAGCGGGTCGGACGCAGCAGCGGCGACAATTCCTCTTCCCGCACGGCCAGCAGGCCCTCGAGGGAGAGCAGGCCGGCCGCTTTCAGGTTGTCGATGGCTGATGCAGCGCTGCGCCAGGTGACGTTCTGGGTCAGGATCGCCCCCACGATCATCTCGAAGGGGCCGTCTGCCGGCCACCAGTGCCGGGGGCCGAAGTGGCTGTAGAGCCGCTCGTAGATCTCCATCAATTTAGTGGTTGACGCATTTGTCGTTGGATAGTGAGCCATTGCTCTATTGAATTTGCCTTTCGCTTCGATTTAATCCCATCGCAACCACAACCACCAATTTCTTAGCCTGGAGGCCAGGTCATTTTAAGCCCTCTCTTAAAATTGGGGCAGCAGTGCAGGTGCCATGGGGTTAATATACACCCCTGTGGCTATTTCCACCCCGGAAGCCACGAGCAGCCTGGGAGTGAATTCCATATACCAATGATAACCCGGTTCATAAGGGGACTTCACGGTGCCGTATTGATTACAAAATTATAGGACGAATTGTCCAGCCGATTAACCTGGCCACGCTAATCTTCTTACAGAGCAAGGCCAGTCCCTTTCTTCCAACTCCGTGAGCTGCCCAAAATGCTCTGTATGTCGTTTGGGAACAATCCAGGTCTCATAAGCAAACGTGAAGCGTAGGGACACAGGACGACAAAATTTTCGTCCTCGTAGATAATCGATCTTGGCTGTTCAGTTCGTGGTTTAAGGTATCGCAGACCAGGCATTTTCCATTCTCTTTATAATACTGGGGCAGGCCGATAGTTCTCTCCGGGGATGAATGGCAACCCTATAATCTGGCTATGGCTATGCCCCAGTGAGGCGCCTCCAAACAGGCCGCGGTTTTTGTAGATCTGGATGTATTTGATTCGTTGATCTTGAGCTAGATCATTGTAGCGCAGCTTGAACATAGAAACAATCATTTCCATTCGTTCCAGTCTAATTCATGGAAATCATATCGTGCAGCGGCCTTTCAATTATCACTTCATGCTGCCCCAGACCATTATAGCAGCACTGGGTCCCGCTATGCCTTTCCTCCAGTTCCCCTTCCAGTGTAAAAGCGGAGAACTTGTTAGGGATAGTACGAATCAGCCACCCTACACTATTGGGCTCTCCCTGCCGCTCTCTGCAAGCCGCAATTTCCGGAGGGGTAAAGGCTTCATTCCCCTCACAGAATGGGCAAAACCCAGATGGCGCACCAGATGTCTCAATCTTCATAACAGGAAAATCATTCGGTTTCATGGCCCGGGCAAGACGAGATCGACACCCATCTGCTTTTGACATAATCTTTCCTGAATTCAGCCATTAAAACATTACCTCCTCGGTTAGTTAGCCCTCTTCACTTCTGAGCAAATCACATGGCAAAGATTTCCTATTACCACGCTTCGCTGCGTTTCAATCGCAATTGTATTTTACCATAATATTCAACAAGCCTGATAACTAAGAATCCACAATCTCGCCGTAAAGGATGTCCCCCTCCAGCCGGTTCAGGAGGCGCACCGGGACCAGGCTGCCCTGCAGGCCGGGCTTGTCTGAGGGGGCGGGAAAAACTACTCTCAAATAGTTGTCGCTCAGCCCCTCCCAGCAGCCGCGCCGCGCCCACCCGGGCGGCACCCGGCGCCCCGCCCGCCGCTCCACCAGGACCGGCAGCGTCCCACCGACAAACCGGCTGGCAAAAGCAGCGGCCTGATCATCGGCCAGGCGACGCAGCCTGCCGCTGCGCTCGTCCTTGACCGCGGACGCCACCTGGCCCGGCATCTCCGCAGCCCGGGTGCCGGGGCGCGGGGAATACTTGAAGACGTGCAGGTCCCGGAACGGGAGAGAAGCGACGAAGCGGTAGGTGTTTTCAAAGTGCCGGTCGGTCTCACCCGGGAAGCCCACCATGACGTCCGCAGCCACGGCCACCCCCGGCAGCCGCTCCTGAACCCGGCAGAACAGGTCGCGATAATCCGTAGCCTGGTAAGGACGCCCCATCAGGGCCAGGATCTCGTCATCCCCGGACTGCAGAGGTAGGTGCAGGTGGCGGCAGATGCGGGGTGAGGCCAAAACTTCCAGCAGTTCAGCGGTCACTTCTGCCGGTTCCACCGAACTCAGGCGCAGCCGGAACTCCCCGGGCAGTTGCAGCAGCAGTCGCAGCAGGGAGGCCAGGTTGACGCCGTCTGCCAGGTCCCTGCCGTAGGCGGAGGTGTGGATGCCGGTCAACACTACCTCCCGGTAGCCGGCCGCCAGCAACTCTTCCAATCGTCTCAGCGCCAGGTCCGGGCGCAGGCTGCGCACCGGCCCCCGGGCAAAGGGCACGATGCAGTAAGAGCAGTACTGGTCGCAGCCGTCCTCGATCTTCAGGAATGCCCTGGTCCGGTTACGCGGCCGGGGCAGCGGCAACTCCTCAAAGCCGGTCTCCTCTGGCAGCGGAGAGACAACATTAAGGGTTTCAACGCCGCTTTCTTCTGCACGCTTTTCGCTTTTTTCCGGCCTCTGACTTCTTGCCTCTGACTTCTGATATCTAGCCTGTTCCACCAGGTCGACGATCCGGACGCGGTCCTGTGTCCCCACCAGCACATCCACCCCCAGGGACAGCACCTGTTCCGGCGCTACCTGGGCGTAACAGCCCACCGCTGCGGTCACCGCCTCGCCGCGCCAGGTTTCCCCTGGCACCGGGCACCGGTGGCGACCGACCGCCCGGCGGATCATCTGCCGGGATTTGTGGTCGGCCAGGTGGGTGACGGTGCACGTATTAATTATGTAAACTTCCGCCGGGCTGTCAAACCCGACGATCTCATAGCCTCTTCCCCGGAACAGTTCCTGAAGGGCGGCAGTCTCCTGCTGGTTGACCTTGCAACCAAGCGTGAAAAAGGCGGCCCTCCTGGGCCGCCCCGCATCGAGGGTTCTAGGCATTGTCCCCATTCCGGTTCACCCCCACGTGCGTGGGGACCCCACTCGTAACAACCATGCGTCCGCCGCCACCTCTTGGTTACCCCATAAAGGCATCCTTCATCTTTTCAAATAAACCCTTGCCATGGGAATGATATTGGTCTTCCCGCTCCATCTCCTCGAACTGCCGGAGCAGGTCTTTCTGCTTCTCGGTCAGCCGGGAAGGGATCATCACGTTGATCCTGATCACCTGGTCGCCGCGCCCGTAGCCCTGCAGGTGGGGATCCCCTTGCCCCGCAGGTGGAACACGGCGCCGGGCTGGGTGGCCTCGGGAATTTTCAGGTTGGTCTTGCCCTCCAGGGTAGGGATCTCGATCTCGTCCCCCAGGGCTGCCTGGACGAAAGAGATGGGGATCTCGCAGACGATGTCGTTCCCCTGGCGCTTGAAAAATTTGTGGGGCTTGACGCGCAGGGCCACGTAGAGGTCGCCCGGCGGGCCGCCCCTGGCCCCCAACTCCCCCTCCCGGCTCAGGCGCAAGGTGGACCCGTTGTCCACTCCGGCCGGCACGGTCAGCTTCACCTTGCGCGGCCTCTTCACCTTGCCCCGGCCCTGGCAGGCAGGGCAGGGCTTCTCGATCACCCGGCCCTCGCCACGGCACTGGTCGCAGGTCTGTACCGTTTCAAAGCGTCCAAAGGCAATAGACTGGGTGATCCGCACCTGGCCGGCGCCCTTGCACCGGGGGCAGGTAACCGGCTTCGTCCCGGAGGCCGCGCCCGAGCCGTCGCAGTCGCTGCAGTCCTCCCAGCGGTTGATCCGGACCTCTTTCTCCACACCGAAGGCCGCCTCCTCGAAGCTCAGGTCGAGTTCCATCTGGATGTCGGCGCCGCGTTGCGGCCCCCGCCGCTGTTGCTGCTGCCCGAAACCGCCAAATCCGTTGAAAAAGACGTCGAACAGGTCGCCGAAGCTCCCGAAGCCGAAGTCAGCACCCCGGCCAAAGCCGCTGAAATCGCCGTTGCTAAAACCGGCATGGCCTAACTGGTCGTAGCGCGCCCGCTTCTCCGGGTCGCTCAGGACCTCGTAAGCCTCGGCCGCCTCCTTGAACTTCTCGGCAGCCGCCTCCTTGTTGTCAGGATTCATATCTGGATGGTACTTGCGGGCCAACTGCCGGAAGGCCTTCTTGATCTCCGCCTCTCCGGCCGTTTTGGCAACGCCCAGCACCTCGTAGTAATCCCTCTTTGCCAATAGGTTCACCCCTAAAAAACCAGGTCAGTCAGAATTCAGTAGTGCTGAGAATAAGTCAGAGTATATTCCCAGAACTATGCTTGACTCCATTCTACCCAGGTAGCTACCACATTACTCAACTGCCCCGGCTCTCTCAGAGGTAGCGGTTGTACATCTCATCATATTCTTCACCGTGCTGCTAATTCAACTCAAGATTCGCTCTCTAGTCCCTCTCACACTCATTTTCCCTCATCGTCCACTACCTTGTAGTCTGCATCCACCGTGGGACCGCTGTCCTGGCTTCCGGCGCCACCGGACTCTCCGCCTGGAGCGCCGGGCTCGCCGCCGGGGGCCTGCTGCTGACTGCCGGACTGCTGGTAGACCTTGGATGTCAGGTCGTAGAGCACCTTGGTCAGGTCCTCGGTCTTCTGCTTGATCAGGTCCAGGTCCTGCCCCTCCGTAGCCTTCTTCAGCGCCTCCTTGGCCTCGTTGATCCGTGCGGCATCCTCCCCGGGCACCTTGTCACCCAGGTCATTGAGGGTCTTCTCCGTCTGGTAGATCAGGCTATCCGCCTGATTGTGGGTTTCGGCAGCGGATTTCTTCTTCTTATCCTCGTCGGCAAACTGTTCGGCATCCTTCACCATCTTCTTGATCTCGTCCTCGTTCAGGTTGGTGGAGGCGGTGATGGTGATCGCCTGCTCCTTACCGGTACCCATGTCCTTGGCAGTGACGTGGACGATGCCGTTGACGTCGATGTCGAACTTGACCTCGATCTGGGGCACTCCCCGCGGCGCCGGAGGTATCCCGCTCAACTGGAAGCGGCCGAGGGTCTTGTTATCGAGGGCCATGCCCCGCTCTCCCTGGAGCACGTGAATGTCCACGCTGGTCTGCATGTCGGCTGCCGTGGTGAACATCTGGCTCTTGGAGGTGGGGATGGTGGTGTTGCGATCGATGATCCGGGTCATCACCCCGCCCAGGGTCTCGATCCCCAGGGACAGGGGCGTCACGTCCAGCAGCACGATGTCCTTGACCTCTCCGGCGAGCACCCCGGCCTGGATAGCAGCGCCCAGGGCGACCACCTCGTCCGGATTGATCCCCTTGTGGGGTTCCTTGCCCAGCAGGCTCCGGATCTTCTCCACCACCATGGGCACCCGGGTGGAACCGCCCACCAGCAGCACCCGGTTGATGTCCTTGGGCTCCATCCCGGCATCGGCCAGGGCCTGCCTGGTGGGGCCGATGGTCTTGTCGACCAGGTCCTCGATCAGATTCCTCCAGCTTCGCCCTGGTCAGGGTTATTTCTAAATGCTGCGGCCCATCGGCGGTAGCGGTGATGAAGGGCAGGCTGATAGTGGACTGCATGACCCCGGAGAGTTCGTGCTTGGCCTTCTCGGCGGCGTCCTTCAAGCGCTGCAGTGCCATCCGGTCCTTGGACAGGTCGATCCCGCTATTCTTCTTGAACTCGGCCACCAGGTAGTTGATGATCCGTTCGTCAAAGTCATCCCCGCCCAGGAAGTTGTTGCCATTGGTGGCCTTCACCTCGAACACGCCTTCGCCCAACTCCAGGATGGAAACGTCGAAAGTGCCGCCTCCCAGGTCGAACACCAGGACTGTATGGTCCTCGCTCTTATCGATGCCATAGGCCAGGGCGGCGGCGGTCGGTTCATTGATGATCCGCAGCACATCGAGACCGGCGATGCGGCCGGCATCCTTGGTCGCCTGGCGCTGGCTGTCGGTGAAGTAGGCAGGAGTTGTGATCACCGCCTGGGTGACTTTCTCGCCCAGGTAGGCCTCGGCATCCGCCTTCAGCTTCTGTAGGATCATGGCGGAGATCTCCTGGGGCGTGTAGTCCTTGTCGTCTATATGAACGCGGTAGTCGCTGCCCATTTTCCTCTTGATGGAGCGGATGGTGCGGTCCGGGTTGGTGATCGCCTGACGCTTGGCGATCTCACCTACCAGGCGCTCCCCGCTCTTGGTAAAGGCCACCACCGAGGGCGTGATCCGGCTCCCCTCGGCATTCGGGATGACCACCGCCTGGCCGCCTTCCATGATCGCCACGCAGGAGTATGTGGTTCCCAGGTCGATTCCGATTACCTTGCCCAATGCATTCATCCTCCTTAATATAGCTCATAAGTATGTGATTACGCAGTGTCATTCAGATGCGCTCCTATACTACCCAGTTACTCACTTAGTCAATTCAAGTCGTTGCTTTGGCCACCTTCACCAGGGCCGGTCGCAACACCTTGCCGTGCAACAGGTAGCACTTCTGAACCTCTTCGACAATTGTCCCCTCTGGCGCATCACAAGTCTCCACCTGCTCGAAGGCCTCGTGAAAGGCCGGGTCGAAGGGCTTGCCCGCCGCCTCCACCGCTTGCACCCCTGATTGGGCCAACACGTGCCACAGTTGACGGTAGATCATCTCGATGCCGGTCACCACATTTTCCGGAAAAAACGACCGGGCAGTAGCCAGGGCGCGCTCGAAGTTGTCCAGCACCGGCAGCAATTCAATGATCAGGTTTTCGGCGGCAGTCTTGCGGACATCATCCAATTCCTGCCGCGTCCGGCGGCGGAAATTGTCAAAGTCGGCCGCCAACCGCAAATAGCGCTGCAGGGCCTCCTCCAGCTCCTGCTGCTTGGCCTCGAGTTGCTCGTTCAGGTCAAGGTGCAGTTCTCCGGGCCGGCCGTCCGCTATGCCCGCCTGATCCGGATGCTCCGGCCGGCGCTGCTCCCCTGGCTGTTCTCCCTGTTCTCTGTCTCCCGGCTCACGTTCTCTGTCTCCTGGTTCAAAATTCATCCCCTCTTGCAAGGAATCTTGAGTGCTTTTTAGCATGCCAATCCCTAGAACTGCGACCCGGCTGCTAGCCTGACGCGTTCCCGGGATATGCTCAAACATTTCTGTCATGAGCAACTGCTCATCGCTCTACTAAAGGTTGCTCATCGCCAGTAATCCTTGATCTGACTCCCGACTCCTGAGTCCTGAGCGCTTTCTTTTTCTTGATGATGGTGTCGATGCGCAGGATCGCCTGGGCCAGTTCGGCGGCCGCTCGCAGGGCGTTGGTCTTCACCGGCAGCGGGTCGATGATGCCCTGTTCCCAGAGGTCGACCACACCCCCGCTGTCGCAGTCGATGCCCAGGCTGTCGCTCCCCTCCGCCAACTGGGCGGAGACCACGTCCCCCAGCTTCTCCAATGGATTGAATCCGGCGTTGGCGACGATCTGGGTGAAGGTGCGCTTCAGGGCAGCGGTAACGCACTCCACCCCGTAAGCGGTCATCCCTTTTAACTCGGACTTCACCGTCTCCAGGTCGCGCCCCACCGCCAGTTCCACCGTCCCACCGCCGGGCACGACCCCCCCGTTCAGGGCGGCCTGGACGGCGCTGGCAGCGTCCTTGGCGATCCGCTCCCGCTCGCCCAACACCTCCTCGGTGGCGGCGCCCACCAGCAACGTGGCGCAGGGCTTCCCGCCCCCACCCTCGATCCGGAAGTGCTCCCGCTTCTCATCTTCCCAGGCGCAACGCGCCCGGCCGAGGTACCGGCCAAGTTCCGCCGGGCTCTTCTTGAGGGCGGTGCGCTTGACCGGCCAGGCCCCGGTGTGCTCCGCGGCCCTCTGCCACTCCCGGGTGGAGACCCGGGCCAGGGCGACCACCCCGGCATCGGCCAGCATCTCCCCGGCGGCGTCGTCGATCTTGCGGTCCACCAGGACCAGATTGACTCCCATCTCGATGATCTTCAATATATTGCCGTGAAACTCCGCCTCCAGGGCCAGGTACCGGTTGAACCCGGCCTCGGTGGCCAGGGCGCCGTCATCCAACTCCTCCGGGGCCAGGGCATCGTCGATGACCAGCATCCGGGGCGCCTCCACCCTGGCCGGCATCTGCTTTGCCATGCGTCCACGGCTCACCAGCACACCCTCAAAGACAGTGCTGTCAACGCCCGTAGCGGCAAAGACCGAATCCCGCAGCTTGAAGCCGGGCTCCGCCAGCTTCCCGGAGCCTACCAGCCGGGCAGCCTGCACCACCAATCCGGCGATCTCCTCGTTGCCACGCCCGGAGACCAGGGCCACCCTGTACAACAGGGGGTCATCCACGCTCTGCACCTGGCGCCCCCGCTGCTCAAAACAGGCCAGGGCCTGCCTGACCCCGACCTGCATTCCCTCCAGCACCCGGGCCACCGGCACCCCGCGCAGCACCTGGTTCAGCCCCTCGCTGACCAGCGCCCCGGCCCAGACGGTAGCAGTGGTCGTCCCGTCGCCGGCATCCCTCTCCTGGGCGCGGGCGGTGTTGATCAGCATCCTGGCGGCGGGATGGGTAGCTTCCATCTCCTCTAAAATAGTGACCCCGTCGTTGGTGACGGTGATCGTTCCAAAACGGTCGACCAGCATGGTATCCAGGCCCTTGGGACCCAGGGTGCCCTCAACTGCCGCCGTCACCGCCTGCACAGCGCTGGCGTTGGTCATCAAGGCAGCAAGGCGCTGGTCAACCTCCTTGCTGTCGGTAACTTGCTTGATGTTCAAAACTTACCTCCTCAGCGAAAATATGTTTGCAATTTGCTGCATGATTAAACCTTGCCACCTTTCACGGGCAGAAGTCAGAAGCCGGATTATGATCCTTCTCCTGACTTTCTTCTTCGCAAACTCCCACATTACTATCTCAAGCGGTTCTGTGTCTATTATCATTGACCGGTCTGGCTGCTCTTAACCATAATTCCCCTGATTACGCCGGGACCGGAGCCTGGTCAGACCAATCTTACGGCCATCGTAGAGATACCTGATAGATATTCCGATAGAGAATGGGTGATGTGCTCCACGATGGTGCTGGCCCGGGCGTAGTCCATGCGCACCGGACCCAGCAGGCCCATGGCCCCCACGATATTGCCACCCAGCAGGTACACTGCGGTGATCACGCCGCAGTCCTGCACCTCGTCCTGCCTGTTCTCCCTACCGATCCTGACCATGATCCCCTCGCTCGGGGTTTCACGCAAAATCTCCCGCAGGGCCTGCTCACCCTCCACCAGGTCCAGCAGCTTGCGCACCTGCTGGATATCCCGGTACTCCGGCTGCTTCAGGACGTTGCGGGCGCCGCCCAGGTACAGTCCGTCCGCATAATCGCGCCTCGCCAGGGATTCCATGACCTCCAAGACGTAATCCACCAACAGGCGCTGCCTGGTGAGTTCCTGGTAGACGCTCCGCAGCACTGTGTGGGTAATCTGCGAAAAGGTCAGGCCCCGGAAGTGATCGTTGAGGACTCCCGTCCACCTGCTCCAGGTCCTCCGCGGTCACCGGGAAGTTAAAATCCACGAACTTGTTCTCCACCCATCCGGTCTCACTGACGATCACCATCAGGGCGCGCTCCGGCGCCACCTGGATCAGCCGCACCTGCTGCAGGGCGGTATGCTCCAACTGGGGGCCGGAAAAGAAGACCAGGTAATCGGTGAGCTGGGTCACCAGTTTGATGGTGTGCTGGACAACCAGGGCCAGCTCGCGCGCCTGCCGGGCAAAGAGCGTCTGGATCTGGCCCTCTTCATCAGTTGTGAGATCCCCCTTGCGCATCAGCCGGTCCACGTAGTAGCGGTAACCCTGCTGGGATGGAATGCGACCGGAAGAGGTATGGGGCTGTTCGATCAGGCCCATCTCCTCCAGGTCTGCCATTTCGTTGCGGATGGTGGCCGGGCTGACGCCGAGACTGGTACTTGCGCGCAATTGTTCTGGAGCTGACCGGTTCAGCAGTGGTGATGTGGTCCTCGACCACGGCCTCCAGGACTTGCTGCTTTCTCTGGTTCAGATCTAGCGGCATCGGCGCCCCTTCCTCTCCGGTGTTAGCACTCTATTGTATAGAGTGCTAACTGCTACGACCAACATACCACCGCCCACTTTTTTTGTCAATAGGAACCAGGCCTGTTTGCGGGACGTGGGGACGGTGCCGGCTGCACTTACGCGAGCGTCAGTAAACGGGTCTGGCATAGGCCGGTTCTTATTGTGTACTAAACAAGTGCTTACTGGCTCTGAAATCGAAACTCTGCCAGCACCCAGTTGGACAGCAGCAGGCCCCGCTCCGTGAGGAAGACGGCCTCCTCGCTCTCGCCCATCAGCCCGTCCCGCTCCATGCTCGCCAGTTGTTCACCGTAGAAAAACTCGAAGGGGTGCCCGAACCGGGCCTCGAAGGCCGCACGGTCCAGGCCGGCGGTAAGCCGCAGGCCCATCATCACCGTATCCGCCCGCTCCTGTTCGGAAGACTGGTGTTCCTCCCAGGCCCGGGGCAGTTCTCCCCGGGCCACGGCGGCGATGTAGTTGTTGACTTCCTCATGGTTGGTGTAGCGTACGAATCGGAAGCAGGATGCCGGATGAAAGATTTGCGTGCTATCGATGACTGCATTTAAATCTTTTTCCTGCTTCCGACCTCTTGTTTCTGGCCTCAGGTATCCCGAGGCTCCCGCCCCCAGAGCCAGGTAAGGCTGGTTCAGCCAGTAGGCCAGGTTGTGCCGGCTCTCCCGCCCCGGGCGGGCGTAGTTGGAGATCTCGTAGCGCTTGAAGCCGGCAGCAGAGGTGAGCCGCTGCGTCTCGTGCCACATGGCCAACTGCTCCTCCTCGCCGCACTCCTGCAGCCTCCCGGCGGACACATCCTCCGCCAGGGGTGTTCCCGGCTCCAGTTTCAGGCCATAGACCGACAGGTGCTCGGGATCCAGGTCCAGGGCGCGCTGCAGGTTCTCCCGCCATCCGGCAGCGGTCTGGCCCGGGAGACCGTAGATCAGGTCCAGGTTCAGGTTGTGAAAGCCCGCTGCCCGGGCATCCCGGCAGGCGGCGTAGATATCGGACACGCCATGGGCCCGGCCCAGCAGTTGCAGTTCCGAGGCGGCAAAGGACTGTACCCCCAGGGAGAGCCGGTTGACGCCGGCCCGCCGCAACTCTGCCAACCCGGCCCTGGTGACCGTCGCCGGGTTGGCCTCCACGGTGATCTCGATTGATTCATCCCAGTGAAAGCAGCGCCTTGATTGTTCCAGGAGAGAACATAAACAGGAGGGGTCAAGGATGGTGGGAGTACCGCCGCCAAAATAGATGGATTCAGGCGCTCCCCGCCGACAAGTCGGATGCCGGAAGTCGGAAGTCGAATCCTTTAATTATTCCTGTTTCGGGCTTTTTCATACTTTGAGAATCGATACCGGAGCCGGAAGTCGGAATGTTTTCCATCCTTTTAAAGCCTTTCTCCGACTTCTGATTTCTTGCTTCTGACCTCGGCCCGCCTTGGGCAGCCAGTTGCATCTCCCGGCTCAGGGCGTCCAGGTAATCACGAATAAGCGCCGCTCCGCCGGCGCCCGGAGGCAACGGCTGGGAGTTAAAGGCACAGTAACGGCATTTGCTCAGACAGAAGGGAATGTGCACGTACAGGGCGAGCACCCGGGATCACTCCTTGTCCACCCGGAGTACCGCCAGGAAGGCGGCCTGGGGGATCTCCACCTTGCCCACCATGTTTCATGCGGCGCTTTCCCTCCTTCTGCTTCTCCAACAGCTTGCGCTTGCGAGTGACATCGCCGCCGTAGCACTTCTCCAGCACGTTCTTGCGCATCGCCTTTACCGTCTCCCGGGCGATGATCCGGCCACTCGTGTATGCCTGGATAGGAACGTCAAACAACTGGCGGGGGATCAACTCCTTCAGCTTCTCCACCAGCACCCGCGCCCGGGCATTGGCCTGGTCGCGGTGGACGATCACCGACAGGGCATCGACAGGTTCACCGTGCACCAGGCAGTCCAGCTTGACCAACTCCGAGGGCCGGTAGCCGGTCACCTCGTAGTCCAGGGAGGCGTAGCCCCTGGTGCGCGACTTCAACCGGTCAAAGAAGTCGAAGATGACCTCCGCCAGGGGCATCTCGTAGACCACCTGTACCCGCTGGGGAGAGAGGTAGCTCATCGTTCCTGTATTCGCCGCGCCGCTCCTGCATCAGGTCGAGCACCGCCCCCAGGTACTCCGCCGGCGTGATCACGGTGGCCTGGACGAAGGGTTCCTCGATCTCCTGTGCTTCCCCGAGGGCCGGCCAGTTGGCGGGGTTGTCTATGGTCGTCACCTCGCCGTTGCGCAAGGTGACCCGGTAGACGACGTTCGGCGCTGTGGTCACCAGGTCCATGTCATATTCCCGCTCCAGCCGCTCCTGGATGATCTCCATGTGCAGCAGCCCCAGAAATCCGCAGCGGTAACCGAAGCCGAGGGCGGCGGACGTCTCCGGTTCGTACTGGAAAGAGGCGTCGTTCAGCTTCAATTTGCCCAGGGCGGTGCGCAGGTTATCGTAATCGTCCGGCTCCACCGGGTACATGCCACAGAAGACCACCGGCAACGCCTGCCGGTAACCGGGCAGCGGCGCCTCAGCCGGCTTGGCGGCGCCGGTGATGGTGTCCCCCACCCTGGTGTCCTCGACGTTCTTCAAGCCGGCGGCCAGGTAGCCAACCTCACCGGGGCCGAGTTCCGCCACCGGCTGCAAGGCCGGAGTGAAGACGCCCACCTCGCCGACATCAAAGTCCTTGCCGGTGTACATCATCCGGATCTCCATGACCTCGGCGCACGCTGCCCTGGAAAACCCGGATGTAGGAGATCGCTCCCTTGTAGGAGTCGAAGTGCGAGTCGAAGATCAGCGCCTGCAGGGGACCCGACGCATCGCCGCCGGGCGGGGGACCTGGGCGATCACCGCCTCCAGCAGCTCCGGCACGCCCCAACCCTCCTTGGCGGAGACCCGCAGAGCGCTTTCTGCCTTGATTCCGAACACATCCTCGATCTCCCGGGCCACCCGGTCCGGCTCAGCCGTCGGGATGTCGATCTTGTTGATCACCGGGATGATCTCCAGGCCGGCGTCAACTGCCAGGTAGGCGTTGGCGATGGTCTGGGCCTCCACTCCCTGGGTGGCGTCCACCACCAGGATCGCCCCCTCGCAGGCGGCCAGGCTGCGGGAGACCTCGTAGCTGAAGTCCACGTGGCCGGGAGTGTCGATCAGGTTCAGGACGTATTCCCGGCCGTCCCGGGCGCGGTAGCGCATGCGCACCGGCTGCAGCTTGATGGTGATCCCCCGCTCCCGTTCCAGGTCCATCTGGTCGAGGACCTGGTCGATCATCTGGCGCGGGTCTACCGTGCCGGTAACCTCCAGGAAACGATCAGCCAGCGTGGACTTGCCGTGGTCGATATGGGCGATGATGCAGAAGTTGCGAATCAGTTCCCGGTCCATTTCATAAGTCAGCGGCAAGAAGTCGGAGGTCGGATAAAGATTCTCATCCGCTAAGATACTTCCTGTCCTACACTGACGACTCCCTTCTGGTTGTATATATACCCCTAATGCAGCATCCAACATCAGTTTTGTTCAGAAAAGCGTCCAAAACATTCCGGCATCTGGCTTCCGGCATCAGGCTGCTGTTTCGCCGGCGGATGTGGAACCGCCGCCCCAGCATCTCCAGGGTGAATTGTACCTCCTCCATCCGCAGCAGGAAGGCCACGAAGAAGTAAACAAGAATGCCCACAGTAATGCTGCCGCCCACTGCGACCAATTGGGACAGCTTGGAGGCCACCCCGAGCAGTACCTGCAGTTCGTTTACAGTATAGTAGCAGACAATGCCCATGGCGATGGAGGCCGCAATCGTCCCGGCCCCCGACGACAGGATGCGCATCCCGTCTATGCGCCCGATCCTGATCCTGAGGATCACCAACAGGGCAATCATCTCGAATATCCCGGCCGAGGAGTAGGCCAGGGCGAGACCGCCCAGGCCCATTGGCTTTACCAGTAAGAAGCTCAGGACAACACTCAGGGCAATCATCCCAAACGTGATCAGTACCGGAGTTCTGGTATCCTTGATGGCGTAAAACGCCCTGGTCAGCATGATCTCCGCAGAGTAGCCGATGATCCCGAACGAATACCAGAACAGGGCGACCGCGGCCAGGGCGGCGTCCTGGGGGTGAGCTTCCCGAATTGGAAGAACAGCCGGGTGACCGGCAGGCCGAGGGCGACCAGCCCTGCCGCCGCCGGGAAGGTCAGGAAATTGGTGGCCCGGAGCCCCAGGGAGATCGACTCCCGGAACTCGCTCCACCGGCCCTGGGCAGCCTGCTCGGCCATGGTGGGGAAAACGGCGACCCCGATGGATGTGGCAAACAGCCCGAGCGGGAGCATCATGATACGGTAAGCAATCTTGGATGCTGACAGTTCGCCGCCAGGCAGGGTGGAGGCCAGGTACTGGGTGATAAAGGTGTTGAAGTAGGCGACCGACTGGCTGATCAGCACCGGAAACACCAGAAGGCCAAACAGCTTCACCCCCGGGTGGCGCAGGTTCAGCACCAGGTGATAGCGCAATCCAAGCTGCAACAGTGACGGCAGCTGACACAGCAGACTGACGACCGCCCCCGCCATCACCCCCACCGAGTAATAGGCGATGGCATCGGGACTATTGAGCAACGCTTGGTGGTGAAGCAGATAAAAGCCGATCAGGACCACCGGGACATTGTAGAGCAAGATGCTCAGGGCGTTGCCGGTAAACCGCTTATAGGCGTTGAGAACGCCGATCATGAGCCCGGCCAGGCCCATGAACAGGGTCTGGAAAAACATGATCCGGGTCAGGTAAGCGGTCAGGGCGATGGCGCCGGGATTGAAACCCGGCGCCAGGATGTGCACAAATTGGGAAGCATAGATCTCTCCGATAGAGATGACGATCACCAGGATCAGGAAGATCAGGTTGAACAAGCTGCTGGCCACGTACCAGCCCTCATCCTCCCGCCCGGTGGCCAGGTAGCCGGCAAAGACCGGGATGAAGGCGGAGGCCAGGGCGCCCCCGACCAGTATATTGTAGGTGAAGTCCGGCACCGAGAAGGCAGTCTGGTAGCAATCGGTAATCCGTGACATTCCAAACAGGGAGTAAAGCATGGCGTCCCGCATATAACCAAGGATACGCGAGGCGATCATGGCGGTGGTCAGCAGTAGGGCGGCCCGGGCGATCCGCCCCCTGGCGCTTGTTTCTGGCATCGTGTTCTCCTTGGGGACATTCATCAGGGACATTCCCCGAAGGGGTGTGTCCCTGTACCTTAAAGATGGTGTGTCCCCATTCCTTCAAAAAAATAAAGGCATCCAACGTAAAGATATTACCACGTCGTGCCCGTGTAAGAAAGCGCCGATGCACGCTTTGATCAAGATGACGGTAGAGGGATGGGCAACAGCCGGCCCTTAAGAAAAAGCAGGATCTGCTTCAGAAGGGCCGGAGGTGCAGCCTGCAACAACTCATTGAGAACAGTTCTCCAGCGGTCCCAGAGGTTCTCCACCTGGTAATCCGCATAGGCGCGCCCGCAGAAGACCACCTGGCTGTCAACCAGGTCTGGGAGCAAGAAGGCATAGCATGTCTTGTCTCCTCCCAGGGCGTGATACATGTTGCGGCCGGTATAGTCCAACCCGGCCGTCAGCAGCAGGGTGAAAGCAATGATGATGGCCAGGTACTGCCACTTTCCCAACCCGGTTCAGCCTCCGTTTTTCCTACTAATATTTCCCACGGAGGCATAGATATACACTGCGCTTAAATAAAAAGGCTGCCGACCAGATCTCGCCAGCAACCTTTTGGGGGAAAGCCTACCCGGGATTCTATCAAAGAATCCCTTTAGTCATCATCATGATCTTCCTTGTCGTGATCGTCGCATTCCTCACACTTACATACCTTCTTGCAAGGATCCTCCACGCTGCAAATATGATCGATCGGGATGATGATCTTTTGTACATGCTCCACGTATTTCTGGTTGTCATCCCCGAAAAGGATGATATGGATCGAGCGATCTTCCCGCGCAACCAATTCGATGAAATCCCTGCCGACCTCGACCAGAATGCCCTTGACGGCCTTTTTGACGTGCGCGCAGCAGCAGTACTCCACGTTGACGATCTTGTTCAGGAATTCCTCCTTCAGCTCAAACAAAAAAGTTTCACCAAAAAGGTCGAGCGCCTTTTCCTCTGCCAATTTAAAGCCCTCCTCAAATTATGATTGGGATTACCTCACTCCATGATATGAAAACAAAATAATCTTTGATACTGATCCTCGGGCATGAAGCCAAAAACCCTGTTTAACTTCGCTTAGAAGTCCCCCGCCTCTTAGGCGGTGGGTTCAGAGCCAAGAACTAGTTGAACAGCCGTAAAGGTGATCGGTCCGATCACCGTTGCCGCGCTGCCGGCCAGGGGCAGTTCTGCGGTCAGGAAATAGGAAACGAGTGTGGGGCCGTTAAATACAGGGTTGACATCCACGTGGATGAAGCTGATTGTCTTGAAGTTGTCGTAGGAAGCCTCGGCGCTTTCAGCAGTACTGAAGACCTGTGGACCGGTCACCGGGGTGTGGCGGAAAACCCTGAAAATCACGTCAACCTTGGATGCCCCCGTGCCGTTGGTAATCGCCTGCCAGCCAATGGTTCCGGTCAACCAGACCTGGTCGCCCGCATCAAGTCCCAGCGCCTGGGCGCCGGTAAGGGTCGCCAGGACTACCGGCGTCCCCGACAGCGGAAGAGAGATGGCATTGCTGAAGTTGTTCGATTGCAGCACGCTTGCCCGAAACCCGGCCAGGACCGGCTGCTCTGATATATCCTGCCTGGTATCCTCTTGATCGACTTCATCAGGCATTAGAAAATAACCCCCCTCGCCCCTTTTACTACCACTTATATGTATGGGGTTGGGGACATTATGCCAAATCCCACTTCCCGCATCTCACGCGTTTCTTGATTCTCTTTATTCTGGGGTTGCATTTACCGGGTACTCATGGTAGGATGTTGTTTGGCTAATTTTGGCCGGGAGGAATATCAGGGGGGTCACAAGATGGCAAAAAATCGATCGGCAATGAAGCGTGCAGAGCTATCCAAGGAGCGGGCGGGGCGCAACGCCTCACAGCGGTCTGCCATGAAAACAGCGATCAAGAAGTTCGAAGAGACGCCGGCGGGCGACCAGGCAAACCTGGATGCTGCTTTCACCAAGGCGACGCGCCTTGTTGACAAGGCAGCAGCCACAGGAATCGTGCACTCCAACAACAGGGACCGTAAAAAAGCGCAGTTGGCTAAAAAACTTCAGTCAAAAGCGCAGGCATCAACCACATAAAACCCCCACTGCCGCTTCCAGTAACAGCCCGGGTTCTCCCCGCCCCTGTTTGAGAGCCCGGTCCAGATCCAGCAGCATAGTCAGAATCGTCTCGATCTCCGGCAAGGGGATGGAGACCATCTGCTGTTGCAGCTTCTGGGCCACGTAAGGATGGATACCCATCAGGCGGGGGATCGTCTGGGGAGGGTTGCCCTCCCGCTTCAGCAGCGATGCCTCCAACATCTGCAAATAATGCCGGGCAAGCATGGTGGCTATAAAGACCGGGGCCTGTCCCTCGCCGAGCAACTCGCTTAGAATCCCCTCGGCAGCCTCGCTCTTCCGGGTCGCCACGGCGTCTACCAGTTCGAATATGTTCCGGCTCACGGTGTGGCTGCCCGTCTCCCGGAGCACCGCCGCTGTGATCTGCGGCACTGACTCCCCCAAATACAGGACGGCCTTGTCCAACTCCTGGCTAATCAGGGCAGGGTTATCGCCGCACAGGAAGTGCAGGTACTCTGCCGCTGGCCCCGGCAACTGCTTACCCCGCAGGCGCGCCTCGCTCTGAGCCCAGTTGGTGAGTTCCTTGCCTTTAAGGGGGGGGCATTCCACCACCCAGCCCCGGTCGACTGCTGCCAGGAATAGCTTATCTGTGGCTTTTAGCCTGGTGTCAAAGAGCAAGACCAGCACCAGGGATGGGTCGGTTCCCAGCTTCAGAAAACGCATGCAGAGGTCGGCGGCAGGATTGTGGGCCACCACCAGTCTCCGGGACACGCCCAGGGGCAGAGTGGTCACGGCTGTATACAACTCCGTTTCCCCGGCCTCCAGATCCCATTCCAGGTAGTCGACGCTCTCAGCGCTCTCCAGTTTCGCCCTGAGAGCGCGGAGCAACCTCCGACCCAGAAACTTTTCCTCCCCGTGGATCAGCAGCAGAGCCGGTAATTCTCCCTGCTGCAGCCGCTGGTTGGCCTCAGACTGGCTTAAAACCGGCATTTCTGATCTCCTCTCAAATCCGGGTATTACTTTTTTAGACTCGTTCTGGCTCCTGGCTCCTGAATCCTGACTTCTGACTCCCGGGCAGTTACCAGAATCAATCTCCGAAGCTGATACCAACCGCCCGGGCAGCGTGCACCAGTTGCCCGTCGGGACGGACGTTGGACGGTTTTTTGGTCGCATCCTTGAGGGGTACGGCGACGATCTGGGTGCCCTTCAGGGCTGCCATGCAACCGGAGCGGCCTTCCAGGGCCAGCTCGGCGGCGGCCACCCCGAAGCGGGTGGCCAGGATGCGGTCGGGGGTCAGGGGAGAGCCGCCCCGCTGGATATGGCCCAGCACCGTCACCCTGGACTCCATCCCCGTCTCCTGCTCCACCAGTTTGCGCACCACCTCGCCGATGCCTCCCAGCCTCAGAGGGTCGCCGCTGCCGGGGATCTGCTCCTTGACCACCAGGGCGCCGTCTGGGGCATGGGCGCCTTCAGCCACCACGATAATGCTGAACAGCTTGCCCTCACGCTGCCTGGCCCTGATCTTCTCGACCAGCCGGTCGGTCCGCCAGGGGATCTCGGGGATCAGGATCACATCCGCCCCCCCGGCCATCCCGCACCAGAGAGCGATCCAGCCGGCATAGCGCCCCATCACCTCCAGGATCATCACCCGGTGGTGGGACTCCGCAGTGGTGTGCAGCTTGTCCAGGGCCTCGGTAGCAGTGTGCACCGCCGTCACGAAACCGAAGGTCTGGTCGGTGGCGGCCAGGTCGTTGTCGATGGTCTTGGGCACCCCAACGATCGCCGCCCCATGCGAGCACAGCTCGTGGGCGATACTGAGCGTGCCGTCGCCGCCGATGGCGATCAGGCACTGCAGTTCCAGGGAGCGCATGTTTTCCAGCAGGGCGGTGCTGATATCGCAGTACTCGATCTCGCCGGATGCCGTCCGCACCGGGAAGTGGAACGGGTTATCGCGGTTGTTGCTGCCCAGGATGGTGCCTCCCCGGTGCAAGAGGCCGGATACCGCCGCCTTGTCCAGCGCTTGGATAGTTCTTCTCGTAGATGCCCCGGTAGCCGTCCTTGAAGCCCAACACCTCAACGCCCCGGGACAGGAGCGTCTTGGTGGCCGCCCGGATCACTGCGTTGAGACCCGGGCAGTCTCCCCCTCCGGTAAGGATTCCCATGTGCATCTGTTTCCCACCCCCCTCAGATATTCCGATGGCTCGAACAAAGCCCCTTGGTTCATAGTATAGGTTCACATTTGCCGCCCTGCAACATAGTTTGAAGGAGAAAGGTTGTCGAACCACAGCGAATGATAAGGGGGTAAGGTTTTGGGAGAGAACGACATGACGGAGATTCTCCGGTTTCTGGAGTCCATGGGCGCCCCGGACCTGTCCAAGGTGGAGGCGTTTCTGCAGGCCAGAGGCGTGTCCGCTGAAAAGCTGCGTGCCGCCTATGGGATGCTGGAGCAGATGGGGTTCCGCTACGACAGCCCGCCCCAGGAGATGCCGGACCAGGGGGAACTGATGTCCATGTTCAATCAGTTGACTTCACGCCTGGACGACCAAACCCGGCAACAGTTTGAGGGGCTGCTGGGCCGGAATATGCAACAGCCGTCCCGTCTCAACTCCTCTGAAGACGTGCTCAACTATCTCAAGAGCATGAAAAAGGAATGAGTCAAACAAGACAAAAGAGGCTGTCCCGATTTTTTATTCGGGAAGCCTCGGCAAAATCCACCGGGCGGAGTGCCGCTCTAGGATGCAGAAGACGGTTGGTCTGCCAGGGTCACGCTTACGCTGATCGATTGCTTGTCGCGCCAGATCGTCAGCTCAACCTTGGCGCCAACCCCCGCCTGTTGGACCTTCTGGAGCAGGTCATTCGTGTCGGCTAGGCTCACCCCGTTCCAGCCCGTGATGATGTCTCCTTCCTGGAGACCCGCCTGGTCAGCGGGTCCCCCGCTGACCACGGCCCTGACGACCACCCCGCTGGTGCCGTTATAGCCGTAGGCACTGGCCACATCCTGGGTCACATCCGAAATCTCCACCCCCAGCCAGGGATGGCTGATGTGCTCACCCTTCATCAGATCGCTCAGGACACCCTCGACAGTGCTGCTGGGGATGGCAAAGCCAATCCCCTGCGCCTGCTCGTTGACCGCGGTGTTGATCCCAACCACCTCGCCGGCCAGGTCAAGCAGCGGCCCGCCGCTATTGCCGGGGTTGATGGATGCGTCTGTCTGGAGCAGGTTACGGTAATTACGTTGCTCAATGGTCATCGGTCGCCCCTTGGCGCTGATCACCCCCACCGTGACGGTATGGTCGAGCCCATAGGGATTGCCGATGGCGATCGCCCAGTCGCCAACCCGAATCTGGTCGGAGTCGCCCAGTTTCAGGTAGGGCAGGTTGCTGCCGTCATTGATCTTCAGCACCGCCAGGTCGAGGTCCTTGTCGCTGCCCACTACCTGTGGCATCAAGCGGCTGCGACTTGCCCATGACGGTGACCTTGATCGTCTGGGCGCCGTCGATCACGTGCTCGTTCGTCAGCAGGTAGCCATCCGCCGAGATCAGGAAACCCGAACCCAGCGCCTGCTCCGTTTCGGATTGAGGCTGCTGGTCAAAATTCTGTCCGAAGAACTGTTGAAAGAAAGGGTCGCTGAAAAACGGGTTATTCACTTGAGTGGTGACCGTGGTATCGATCCTGACCACGGCAGGCCCCGCGCTGGCAACTATGTCGGCAATGGTGCTGGGGCCGACTCCCGGCGCAGCGTTGCCCACAGTCTCGCCCTGACTTGTCGTCGACGTCGACGGCGCCGTCGACGATTCAAGTCGGCCAGCACCGGCTTCATCCACTTCACGCCAGATGCGAAGACCACGCCGCCGGCAAACGCTACGCCTGCAAAGAATGCAGCCAGGATAACCCCTACCAGCCAACGTTTGTTTGTCATGTTCTTCCCTCCCGGTAATCATTTATGATTATGATGCAAAAATCTATTCTGAATCTTGCCCCTGTTTTGCTCCAGCTTCTGGCATCTCGCTTCTGACATCTGATCCCGCAGGCTTGCTTTCATCCCCCTGCGTGATACCCGGCAAGGCTTCAGAACCCATCAAATCATCTTTTTCATCTTCTGGCCTCTTACTCCTGGCATCCTGAAGCTCCGCCTCCCGGCTGATCTCGTCCCAGGTGAACTTGGCGGTATCGGTCACCTTACGGAACTCCTTGCTTACCTTGCCCAGCACTCTCGCCACTTCAGGCAACTTATCGGGGCCAAAAATAACCAGGACGATCACGGAGATCAGCAGCACTTCCTCGATTCCAAACAACGGACCACTCCTAATAAATTGCGAATCCAATTGTGAAGCAATAGTAATTTACCTCTATTATTATACCCCCGCTTCCCTTGAGGGACAACCGCCGCCGCCGCCCTGACGCCCAATGCCCTAAAAACTTATCAAATAATAAGATTTTCTATCAGCTTTAGCAACAAAAGGTGGTTCTTATGCCTCTTATGTCTAACATATGGCTTGGCTACCTCTCATCGTCCTTCAGAGAAGGATGGCTACGCCCAAATAAAAAACCCCCGCTCATCATACCGGCAGGGGTTTTGTAATCCTCTGTCTACCGATGCTACCCGCTCTAACGCCCCCGCTTCTTTGAAGCGGCGGGATAAGTGCGGCTACGCCCCTAAATCAGACTCGGTGGCCTCGGCTGCGCCCTTCTCTTTTACGGCCTTGGAATGCATGACGATTGGCTCCCTGGTGTAGAAGGGCGCCCGCCACTGCGGGTCGATGGTGATCGCATCCTTGGGACACACCTCGGCGCAGACCTCGCAGATGATGCAACGGTCCGGGTGGAGGATCCATTCCTTCTTTTCCTTGTCGAGCTCGATCGCCACGGCCGGGCAGCGCCGGTCACAGTTGCCGCACTGGTTGCAGAGGTCTTCGTTGAACTCTATGTGTCCACGCGCCCTGGCGACAGGCACCCTTGGCTTGACCGGATACATCATGGTCGCCGGCCCCCCGAACAGGTTGCGGACAACGGTTGGCAGCATGATCATTTCTGCTCCACCTCCTTTTCGATGACTCCCGCTCTAACCCCGCTTCTCTGAGCGTGGGATAAACGGCTACGTCACTGTCTATTTCTAATCTTCAGCGGGAAGACAGTCCCCACTGAAGCCAAACTGTTTAACCTTTCTACCGCTCGGTGCAACTGATGCACGGGTCGATCGAGAGCACGATGATCGGCACGTCCGCCAGTTCGCACCCGGGCAGCATCACCAGCAGCGACGGAATGTTGGCGTAGGTCGGCGTCCGCACCCGGAGGCGCTCCAGGTTGGGGGTGCCGTTGCCCTTGGCATAGTAGTAAACCTCGCCGCGGGGCTGCTCCACCCTGCTGGTAGCTTCGTTGGCCGGTGGCCTGCCCTTCGGCTTGGCAGCAATCTCGCCCTCGGGCAGCTTGCCCAGGGCCTCGAGCTGCATGTCGATCGCCTGGATCGTTTCCCCGATCGCGGACGGCAGCGCGGGAGAAGGAGTCGCCGCCGGTGGCCACGATTGGCTCAAATCCCAATTCGCCGTACGCCCAGTATCCCTGTGTGCGGCAGTCTTCCTTGACGCCGCTGGCGCGCAGGTGCGGCCCGCAGCAGCCCAGGGCAATCGCCTGGTCATAGGAGAGCACGCCCTTGCCGACGGTTCTGGCCTTGACAGTATAGTCGTTGACCAGCACGTTGTTGAGGGCCTCCGCCTCCTTGCGGACTTCCTTCAGGACCTCGATGCAGTGCTTCTTCTGGTCTTCGTCGAGATCCCGGCGCACCCCGCCGACGATCGAGACGGACTGGGTGACCCGGTGCCCGGCGGTCATCTCCAGCAGGTCGAGCACTTTCTCCCTGATGCGCCAGTACTGCATGAACATGCTCTCGAATCCGAAGGCGTCGGCCAGCAATCCCAGCCACAACAGGTGGCTGTGGGTCCTGCTCATCTCCGCCCAGATCGTGCGCAGGTACCTGGCGCGCGGCGGGATCTCCAGCGGCCACAGCTTTTCCACCACGTCGCAGTAAGTCATGCCGTGGATAGCGCTGCAGATGCCGCAGATGCGCTCGCAGAGGTAGATGTTCTTGGTGTATTCGTTCAACTCGCAAGCCTTTTCAATACCCCGGTGCCCGTAACCGATCGCCGGCATGACATCGACGACTCTCTCATCCTCCAGCGTCAGCTTCAACTGGATCGGCTCCGGGAGAACCGGGTGCTGCGGGCCAAATGGCGTTATCGTACGCGGTGCCATTTATTTGCCCCCCTTCTGCGCGGCTGCCTTCTGCTCCTCGGACTTCAACATCGGCAGCACGGGGCTGTCCTGTGCCAGGAGCATGTGGCCGCCGAAATCAATCGCCAGGTCCTTGACCTGAAGACCGAACAACTCTTTCATCTCGTTCTCGATCAGCACGGCGGTGAGGTAGATGCCGGTCATGCTGGGCACTTCCTCGTCCTTGCCGACCACAAAGCGCAGGGCCGACATGTCCATCCCGGGGCTGGCGTTAAAGTAGTAGGTAACCTCCAGCTTGTCGCCCAGTTCGCTGCAGACCCCGGTCACGAACTTTGCCTTGGAGTCGGCATACTTCTTCACTTCTGCAAGCAGTTGGTCCTTGCTGATCTCCTTCAGCTTGTCGATCATAATGCCACCCCCTGCAGTTTGGCCAGCTTTTGCAGCGCCATCACCACCCCGTCGATGATCGCCTCGGGGCGGGCGGCACAGCCGGGCACGTAGACGTCGACCGGAATCACCTTGTCCACGCCGCCAAGCACGTTGTAGCAGTTGTGGAAGACCCCGCCCGAAATGGCGCAGGTGCCTACCGCGATCACCATCTTGGGGTCTGCAACCTGATCGTACAGGTTCTTCAGCACCCTGGCGGTTCTCCTGTTCACGGGCCCGGTGACGACGAGGACGTCGGCATGCTTCGGGTTGCCCATGTTGACAATGCCGAAGCGCTCCACGTCGTAGAGGGGGGTCAGGCAGGCCAGCACTTCGATGTCGCAACCGTTGCAGGAACTGTTGTCAAAGTGCATGATCCATGGTGATTTCAGCCGCGAAGTTGCAATGATCCCCATCTAGGACACCCCCTTGAATAACGGCAGTACCCAAAACCAGATCAGGTTCAGGATGCACAGCCCCAGGGCACAAGACCAGGCAAACTTCACCATCCAGCCCACGGTCATACGGGCGGTGATGTTGTCGATGAACATCTCCAGCAAGTAGGCGGCCAGGGCAATGAGGATGCCCACCCAGAGCGGGTTCGCCCAGAAGAGGGCGACGATGGCGAGCAGCAGCACGTACTCATACCACTCGGTGAGCGTGATCAGGGCGTAGTAGGGGCCGGAGTACTCGGTCATGATCCCCTTGATCAGTTCCTGGTGACCGTGGTGCGAGGTCGCCAGGTCAAAGGGGGACTTGCGCAGCTTGATGGTCAGGACCATCAGCAGGGCGATGAAGATCGGCCACAGGTGGGCCAGCAGCGGAGCCGGGCTGGCGAAGATCCCGCTGATCATAAAGCTGTTGTTCTGAGCGAACACACCGACCGCCAGCAGCAGCAGCACCGGCTCGTAGGCCAGCATCTGCATCAGCTCCCGGTTTGCGCCGATATGGCTGTAAGGCGATCTGGAGCTGAAACCGCCGAGGGCAAAGCTGACCGCCGCAAAACCGAGAACGAACATCAACAGCAGGATATCCTGCCGCAGCACCAGCATCAGCAGGGCGGTGATCATCAGCACCAGGTAGGCGTAGATCCACACGAACTGCATCCTGCTGGTGGCGATCCGGGACTTGCCGAGCAGCTTGAAGAAGTCATAGAACGGCTGGATGATCGGGGGGCCGAAGCGGCCCTGCAGCCGCGCCGTGATCCTCCGGTCAATCCCGGCCAGGAGGCCGCCGAGGAACGGGGCCACAATCACCGTCACAATGGCGATAAACCAGGGGTTGGTATACCAGGTCATTAGACAGCACCTCCCATCGCCAGGAGCGCCACTCCGAACATGATCACCATCAGGACGATGGACAGCGTGTATGTCCACGGGTTCAAAGCCGCTTCACCGAGGGCGCCCTTGAAGTAGTAACCGCCGAGTTGCACCTTCGTCTTGGCGTCGGCAGTGGAGTACCACTCGTCGGTATCGGCGCCGCCGGCCTGCTCGCCGCACATGTACACCGGGCGCAGATCACCCGGCTTGATCGCCACAAAGATGAACGGGATCAGCACGGCGACGGCGAAGACCACGAACAGCGGCCAGACGGGATAGGCGCCGCCGATAAAGCCGGCGTTGGTCGCAACGGAAGGCGTACCGCCCACCACGATGTTCAGGCCCTGGGCCACTACCTGCTGCCCGGAGGCGATCACGTCGGCCACGGCATTCTGGATGAATCCGCCGTAGATCGGGGCCACCCCGATGCCCACGCCGAAGATGCCCAGCACCAGCACCCAGAGCGGTACCGTGTAGCTGAGCGACAGGCTCTCGATCTTGGCGCCCAGCTTCGGCAGCACCTCTAGCAAGCGCCCGAACCACTTCGCCCAGAAGACGATGGTGGCGGCGCTGGCGATCACAAACATCCATGCGGCCAGTGGAATCGTAAAGGCGGACTCCAGGGCCATCCACTTGCCCAGCAGCATCCCGAACGGCGGCAGGAACATGGACAGCACGCCGATGGCGAAGATGGTCGTGGTCATCGGCGCCTTGGCCGCCAGGCCTTCCATGTCCTCGATCTCCCGGCTCCAGACGATGTGCTCGATGGTGCCGGCGCAGAGGAACATCAGGCCCTTGGAGACAGCGTGGAAGATGATCAACAAGATCGCCGCCGCGATCGACAGCGGGGTGTTGATCCCGGCGCAGGCGATGATCAGGCCGAGGTTGGCGATGGTCGAGTAGGCCAGCACCCGTTTGCCCGTGGTCTGGCTGATCGCCAGCCCGGAGGCGGCCATGAAGGTGAAGGCGCCCACCAGGGCGACCATGATTCCCAGCCTCGTTCCGGCGAAAGCCGGGGCCAGGCGGAGCACCAGGTAGACGCCGGCCTTGACCATGGTGCTGGAGTGGAGCAGGGCGGAGACCGGAGTCGGCGCCACCATCGCTCCCAGCAGCCAGGACTGGAACGGGAGCTGGGCGGCCTTGATCATGCCGGTAAAGCACATCAGGGCCACCGGCAGCAGCAGCAAGGCCGCAGGGATAGCTACTCGAGAGATTGCTGTATTGGCCATGCTGATGATGCTGGCCAGGACAGGGAATCGGGCCGCATTCACGAACAGGTAGATCATGGCAATAATCATGGCGGTGCCGCCGATGGAGTTCATCCACAGCGCCCGCGCCGCATTGCCGATCGCTTCCTTGGTCAGGTCATGAGCGATCAGTTGGAAGCAGACCAGGGTGGTCACTTCCCAGAAGAAGTACAGGTAGATCAGGTTATTGGCGAAGACAAGCCCGTTCATGGCGCCCAGGAACAGCACCAGCCAGAAGAGGAAGCGGGACTGCCGCGACTTCTCCAAGTGCTGGTGGTGCTCATGGTCGTACATGTAGCGAATGGCGAAGACGCAGATCAGCGAACCGACGATGGAGATCACCAGGGTACATGACGATGGCCAGGTGGTCGACCACGAAGGTCGGGTTAACCGTCGCCAGTGCCGCCCCGCCGCCCATCCCGAACTCAAACCAGGCCAGCGGCACGATCTGAGTCAGGGCAAAGATCAGCACGAGCCAGTTCTTCAGCGAAATACCCGCGTAAATGTAGAACAACAGGATCAGGTAATCGAGTACCGTGACCACCGTGTCCCACATGTCCCGCGTTCGCCGGCGTGAACTTGTCTGCGCCATGCACCAGGAAAAAGACGGAGTTGACGATCAGGGCGATTGCCGCCAGGATCACGATCACGCCGCGCACCTGGTACTGGCGGATGACGTAGACCAGGATGGCCGCCACTACCGGAAGCAGAATCGCCACTCCCATCATCCAGTTGTAGGGCAACATGCAGTTCTTCCCTCCCTTAAAACATTAATCTTGAACTCTTCCCGACTTCTCTAACTACGCTCCAATTGGAGATTCCTATTTTCTGCCTCTTCGGCTCACCCCTTTCCTTGATTGTTCCCCAGTACTGCACTAAGATGATACATGGCCACGTCACGGCAGAACCCCCCCGCACCCTGCTTGAAGCGCAGGATAGAACCTGTCCAGTCCTGCCGCAGCAGAGAGCTGGGAACAACGACTTATCGGGTGCATCTCGCCCGCGACGCAAGAGGGCATGTCCCGGCTATTGCGCGGGTTCATAAACCTGTCCGCTCCCGCCGCAGCAGGGCAGCAGTCAATTAGAAAATGTCAACCTCTTGAAAGGCAAAAAAAAGAGATGCCCATCGCTAGAATTCTATTTCTTCTTTATAGTTTTATTTCTGTCTCTTATACAAAATTCCTTCACAGAAGCACGAAAAAATCCGTAACTATCTCAAGCGGTCGGACTGAGCGAACCGAATTATGCAGTCGTAACAACGATCCTAACCACTAACCACCAAGTTGACCAGCTTGCCCGGGACACAGATCGCCCGCACCAGTTCCTTGCCCTGGAGCAATTCCTGGACGCGCCGCTGGGCCAGGACCGCCTGTTCCATCTCCGCCTGACCGATCCCCGCCGGGACGTTCAGATGGTCGCGCACCCGCCCGTTTACCTGCACCACGATCTCGACCTCGTCCACTACCAGGGCCGCCGGATCATGCTCCGGCCACCGTTGCTGGTGTACGCTCCCGGACTCGCCCAACATTGACCACAGCTCCTCCGCCAGGTGCGGCGTGAACGGGGCCAGCAGCAGGGCCAGGTTGACCAGGCTCTCCCGCAGCACCGGAGTCGGGTGCGAGGTCCGAGTGCCGAGTTCATTCTCGTTGGCATCGGCTGAGCCAGTGCCTTCCTTTCTGACCTGGCACCTGCCTGATCCTGGCTCACTTGGCACTGATACTGGTAGATGGCGTTGACCAGCTCCATGATGGCGCTCACCGCCGTGTTGAAGTTGAACCGGGTGCTGATATCCTCGGTCACCTTCAAGATGGTGCGGTGGGTCGCCAGGCGCAGCGCCCGCTCTGAGAGAGTCGGAGGTCGGAGGTCGGAGGTCGATTCCGTTGGCATTGGCTCTGCCAACGCCTCTCCTGACCTCTGACTCCTGCCATCTGACTTCTGATACAGCCGCCAGACCCGGTTGATAAACCGGTAGGCCCCCTCCACCCCCTGGTCGCTCCAGTCCAGGTCGCGCTCCGGGGGAGCGGCGAACAGGATGAACAGCCGGGCAGTGTCGGCGCCGTAATGCTCGATGATCTCCTCGGGACTGACCACGTTACCCTTGGATTTGGACATCTTCGCCCCGTCCTTGAGCACCATCCCCTGGGTCAGCAGGTTGGTGAAGGGTTCGTCGCACGGCGCCAACCCCAGGTCGTAGAGCACCTTCATGAAGAAGCGGGAGTAGAGCAGGTGCAGGATGGCGTGCTCGACCCCGCCGATGTACTGGTCCACCGGCATCCAGTAGTCCAACTTGTCCCTGGCGAAAGCGTGCGCCCTCGTCCCTCGGGCTGCAGTAGCGCAAATAGTACCACGACGAGCAGACGAAGGTGTCCATGGTGTCGGTCTCCCGCCGGGCGGGGCCGCCGCACTGCGGGCACGTCGGTGTTCAAGAAGTCCTTGGCTTTCAACAGCGGCGACTCCCCGGTTGGCTCAAAGGCCACGTCCAGCGGCAGCAGCACCGGCAGGTCGGCCTCCGGCACCGGCACGATGCCGCACCGGTCACAGTAGACAACAGGGATCGGGGCGCCCCAATAGCGCTGCCTGGAGATCAGCCAGTCCCGCAGCCGGTAGTTGACCTGCTCCTGGCCATTGCCCTGCCCGGCCAACAACTGGATAATCCGCAGTTTGGCCACCTCGCTGTCGATCCCGTCGAACTCCCCGCTATTGACCATCACCCCGGGATCGGCGCAGGCCTCGGTCATGGTCTCCGCATCCAGGTTCCGACCCAGGGGCTGGATCACCACCCGCACCGGCAGCCGGTACTTGCGGGCGAAATCCAGGTCGCGCTGGTCGTGCGCCGGCACGCCCATCACGGCGCCCGTCCCGTACTCCGGCAGCACGTAGTTGGCCACCCAGATCGGGATCCGCTCCCCGGTCAGGGGGTGGACGGCATAGGCGCCGGTAAAGACCCCCACCTTCTCGGCCTCGGTGGAGGTCCTGTCGATCTCGCTCTGGACCCGCACCCGGTTGACGAAGTCCCGCAGGGCGCTGCTGCCGGCCTGCTGCTCCAGCAACCGTTCCACAAAGGAGTGCTCCGGGGCCAGCACCATGTAGGTGACCCCGTAAAGGGTGTCCGGGCGGGTGGTGAAGACCGGGAGCGGCGTCCCGTCCTCAGCCTGAAAGCGCACCTCGGCCCCGGTGCTCTTCCCGATCCAGTTCTCCTGCATGATGCGGACCTTTTCCGGCCAGCCCTGGAGTTTATCCAGGTCCTGCAACAGGCGTTCGGCATAGGCGGTGATCCGGAAGAACCACTGGCTCAAGCTCTTCTTGGTGACCTCCGTGTCGCAGCGCTCGCACCGGCCGTCCACCACCTGCTCGTTGGCCAGCACCGTGGCGCAGGCGGGGCACCAGTTCACCGCAGCCTGCTTCCGGTAGGCCAGTCCCCGGTGGTAAAGCTGCAGGAACAGCCACTCGGTCCAGCGGTAATAGCCGGGGTGGCAGGTCGCCACCTCCCGCGACCAGTCGTAGCTGACGCCCATGCTCTTCAACTGGCGCCGCATATTATCGATGTTATCCCGGGTCCACCGGGAGGGGTGGATGCCATGCTTGATGGCGGCGTTCTCCGCCGGCAGGCCGAAGGCATCCCAGCCCATCGGGTGCAGCACCGCAAAACCCCTCATCTTCTGATAGCGCGCCACCACGTCGCCGATGGCATAGTTGCGCACGTGCCCCATGTGCAGGTTGCCCGAGGGATAGGGAAACATTTCCAGGCAGTAATACTTCTGCCGGCCTGGGTCCTCCCCCACCCGGAAAGCGTCATCCCGCTCCCAGCGCTTCTGCCACTTCTTTTCCGCAAGCCGGAAATTATACCTGCTTTCCAAACTTCTGCCTCCTGACGTACAGCCGTGCTTTCCTGCAACGGCTTGCCGCATTCTTTCCAGGCCGGGCGTATGCCCATGCGTCCGGAGCCTGAGAACAAAAACTCCCGCCCTTGCAAAAGGGACGGGAGTAATCTTTTCCCGCGGTACCACCCGATTTGGCACATTAAATGGTGGAGCTGGTGGGAGTCGAACCCACGACCTCTTCCATGCCAAGGAAGCGCGCTCCCACTGCGCCACAGCCCCACGTCCTTGCCCACTCCAGATCAGTTAACGCCTGCAACGGCACAGGTTCTTCCCCTGTACTGCTCCCGGGCGAGTTCGACCCCCGGCGGCCCCGGTTCGCACCCCGTTACACCGGTTCTC
Source organism: uncultured Peptococcaceae bacterium (assembly GCA_963767365.1). Lineage (GTDB taxonomy): Bacteria > Bacillota > DSM-12270 > Thermacetogeniales > Thermacetogeniaceae > Palsa-1188. The sequence goes on along the minus strand of CAVYEE010000032.1, from coordinate 16,597 downwards.
TGAAAGCCTCCCGACAGGGTCTACTACTCCCGTTCCTCGCATTTATCCTTTATTTCAGAAGCAATATCTTTTTCCAGATGACTACCCGCTCTAATGCCCCCGCTTTTCTGAAGCGGTGGGATAAGAGCGGCTACGTCACTGGATTAACTATTTCTAATCTTCATTGGGGGAAGGCAAACCCCCACTGAAGCCAAGAACTAGTTGAACCGCAAAGCCAACGCTAATTATATTGAATTGGACCGCCCCTGTCAACAAGATGTTGTAAGTGTCAGTGCTGACGCATGAATTATTTAATGGGGTCGTTTGGGGTTCATCCAGAGTGTTCAACATGGCAAATGATGGCATGGTAGGGAAAATATCAGGCAGATCGGTGTTTTAAAGAAAGCCGAGCAACGATGGGTGTTTTTAGGCTGATTGATCTGGCTTAACCCAACCACTTTAGGCGGGATCCACCGCCTCAATTGGTTGCTTAGCTTTTAGGCTCGCTCGGTCTCGCTAGATCACCAGGCGAAGCTGAGCCGGTTTGTTACGCAAGGCTCGTAGCCTGGAGAGATCGAGCCAGTTGCCGGCCAATGTCTCCCATAGGAAGCGCATGGTGCCGCGCATGCCAAGAGTCTGAACCGTATCCCATAAGGCAACGGTATGCAGAGTGAGTATGTTTAAAAGGTGGGCGAGGCGCATCAGGGCATGCCAACCCTTCAGGGCGTTCCAGTTGTATGAAAAAGCGTGCTCATAATTGTATCCATGATTTTTTTCGGTAAGGAAATTCTCTTCGATGCCCCAGCGGTGGCGGCCCGGCCGCAGGCGATAAAAGGCCTTAAGCTCGCAGTCCTGCTTGGCCTGTTTTTCGTTCATCTCTTGGTTTTCATCCTCGGCCTTGTTTTCACAGAATTCGGCCAGGATGGGAATGGAAATCCCCTGGGGACCGACCAGGGCGGCCTCGAGGACGTAGACGACGTAGGTTGTCTTGTCCCCCTTCTGGCGGTGGAGCGCCTCATCCGCAAAGGGAACAGTCCGGGTGAATTTCTGGGTGCCGTCGATGGCCACCACATAATGCTTATCCACCAGCAGCGCCTGCAGTTTCTTCGACCGGAGCAGCCTGGCGATTTTCTTCCCCAGGACGTCCTCAATATTATCGGCCGGGATCTCTTCCAGGAGCCGCTCCAGGGTGTCCATGTGGGGAATGCTGTCTATCTCGGGAAACACCGACCTCAACACCTCCAGGATCCCAGGGCGGGAAAGTTCACGGTTGGCCTCCCGCCTGGATGCGCACTGATAGACGAAGAGGAGCATGCCGAAAACCATGAGGACGGTGAGCTTGTGCCTGACGCTTCCAGGCCGGCGGGGATCCTTTATCTGGGCAAACCTCTCCAAAATACCTGGCAGAAACGCTCCGCCAGGAGTTAAGCTGCGCCTCCGCGGCCTCCTGCCGGGCCTGCTGCTCTTCCTCTACAGTCTGGTAGGAGCACTTGCGGTTCGGCAGGGTAATCGGATTGATCCCCTCAGGATTGCGCATCGAGATCCGCCTCCTGCTCTTCATCGCTGGGCAGCGCCGGCATTGGGGCCAAAAGTTCCGTCCGCCAGTTTCGGACCAGGGGGTAGGCGAAGATCATCTTGATGGGAACATGCCCTCGTTTCTTCTGATCACGCTTGTTTGTGCTGCCGGTCTCGCCGATGTAACGCCAGTTGGCCGCCCGGTAGCAGGTCCCCCGGTGCGGCGGCGTGACGAAGGTCTCCAGAGCGCCGGGGCGTATCCGTACCTCTCCTGCCAGTCCGTCCGCAGCCTCCTGGTTGCCAGGGCCAGCACGTGGCTGGCCAGGTGGGGCACCCGTACCCCCGGCAGGATCAGGAAGCGGCTGTTGCTTACGATGCGGTGCAGAAACCTCCGCCGATCGAGTGGCGTCCAGCCGATCCAGGCATCCCGGTCGGCCAGGGCCTTGGCTGGGGCCGCAAACAAGATGGCGCCTAAGATCTGGTTTTCTTTGCTCTTGATCCAGTAGCGCTGGTGGGCGCCAAAGGGCTGTCCGGTATCCCAGCGGGTGATGGGCATCCATCGTGGCGTTCCAGAGGGGTTGCTCCTCTAAAGGTACCGGGTCGACCGTTACCGGGCGCAATTTGAGAGTGAGCACTCCATGGGAATACCGGGCAATGGCGGCACCTTTAGCTCATGGGCTTTTTGAGCCTGAATCTTCTTTGGAGGCAGTTCGATTATCCCGGCACTGGCCATGATTTCTAGCAGCTGGCAGCACATTTCTCACTTTCAAGTTGCCGTTGGGCGCCTTCCACGACAGGTTGATGCAATGGACGCAAAATACCATTATTATGGCTGTTACCCGGCCCGTCGCCCGGTGGGATGATGGCCTTGATCTGGAGGCTGTTCCCGTCCACCACCACCTGTTCCAGGACCGCCCGCAGGACCTTCTGCCGGCCTTCGAAGTCCAGGGCGTCCAGGCTGCCACCCACCTCTTGCGGAAGTTCTCCAGGGCAGCCAGGGCATCCTGGATGCGGAGGCTTTGCTGGTGCTGGGTCTCAGGGCCTGCTTCCTTTCTTCCAGCGCTTTTTTCTGGGTTTTGATAATCCCCGTCCGCTCCTTCAGGGCATCCATTTCGATCATGCCTGTCTGGTAGGCGTCGAGGAGGCGGTCTTCCTGCTTCTTCAGTTTGCGTACCTCGGTGTCTATCCGGCGCTGTTCTTCGTCCGTCGCGTCAGGCGTCCCGTTCCCGGCCAGCCTGCGCTGGTACTCACTCTTTACCACTTCGGGATTCCTGAGCAGGTCTGCAACAGCATCCCAAACCAGGGTCTCGGCTTCATCCGCTTCAACCTTCGCTCCCCGGCAGATCTCTTTATCCCCGGTGATTATGCGGTCGTAACCGGGGCAGCGGTAGATGCGCTTGCCATGGAGGTACTCCCGGCGTAAGCCCTGCCGCAGTTGCCGCAGCGGATCAGGCCCCGTAAAAGATACTCGTGGCATTTGTTGTTGCGCAGGGAGAGGCGGGAATTTTCCTGCAGTTGCAGTTGTGCCCGCTCCCAGGTAGGGCGGTCGATAATCGCCTGAACGGTGGTCGGTATCCATTGGTTCTTTGGCTTGGCCCGCATGGACGTTTTGGTGTTTTTCCGGTAGGAGTTTCGCTTTGTCTTGTCCGATGGCTCAACTTGTTCGTTCTTGTTGTAATAGTAGACGCCGGTGTACACTTCTTGCCTCAGGATGTGGTGGACGGTGGAGTTATGCCAGATGCTGGCGCTGTTCTTTGTCGATACGCCGTTAGCCTGCAGTCTGGCGACAATCGCCCGGCAAGATATCTGCTCTTTAACCAGCCAGTCGTACATTTGACGTACAACCGCCGCCTCCGGCTGATAAATCTCCAGCGCCGACTTCCGCTCTGTATCCCGTGGGATACGGCGGTACCCATAGGGAATATTCCCGCCCATCAGCGCTCCCTGCCTGGCCCAGTACTGTCGGCCGCGCCTGTAACAGGGCCTCCATACGGCCTGCAATGGCGTCCCGGTGTCCGGCGGCCAGTTGCGCAGCAAGGATCGGGATGGCCGCCGCCATCCAGGGCGGTTCCATTGGAGATTGCTCCCGGAATCTGGGATAATATGAAAGTCATCCAGACAACCAAGGGAGCCGCCGCACCAATGGGAGTAAGAGGAGATCGACCATTAGGCCAGGAACTTGGCCCCGACCATTCGTCCACAATTCGTCCATCCGTCCACCGGCAGGCGTCCATCCTTTTTTCACCATTTTTGATCGTGGACAACCGATGGACGCCCCAAGCTGTTCTGTCCGTAACCCTGTCCATCTTCGTCCACGGAAAGTTCGTCCATCTGTTCGCTTATGCGTTCAGGCTTTACTTTTTTTGTGATAAGATGTCCCTACATTACCGGGACCGGCCATCAACCAAGGGGGCGGAGATCATGACCAGGACAGAAATCATTGTGAACGAACTCTTGGAAGCTGTGAGCCAGCCGGAGACCATTGACGCCGTATATTCCCGGCACGCTGATTCCCGGGGACCGTTTTACCGGGCACTGGCCGAAGCCACCGGAATCTTGCGGGCACGTCATCAGACCCTGGCTGCCCAAGTAAGGCAGGAAAAGGGCCGTGAAGACGCCCTCCGGTCCTCGGTTAGCCAACTGGAAAATCGCCTTGGAAAAATGCAGGAATTCGAGGACAAATTGGCGAAAAACATAGAAAAACATCAGGCCGTCTTGGACCGGCTGGCCGAACTCTCCAAGAAAGGTTTCAGCGAGGCTCAGTTGGCCAGGTTGACGGAGGCCCTGGACGGCTGGAGTACTAAGTCGGGGTTAAAGCCCCCCGAGGCCGTTGACCATTTCCTGGAGGCCGCAGTAAGAGTTACCGACATCCTCTCCCTTGAACAAGAACGCGCCCGAGCGGAAAAGGAAAAGACCGCTGCCGAGGCCGAAGCCAAGAAGGCCATAGCTCAGAGCAAGCTCACCACCGATGCCATAGCGGGCACCAAGTGGCTCGTCAGCCAAGGGGTTTCCAGGGGGATGGTGCTTGCATGGCGGGCCATAGCACCCCAGTTAAACCTCCGGTCGAAGGACTGGCCCAGGGACTGGCCGACGCCCTGAAGCAGTACGGCACCCTGGATGCCGCCTGCCGGACGAAAACAAGGGAACGGGACGAACTGACCAAACAGGTCGAAAAGCTGAAGGCGGAGACCGCCACCTCCAGGCCGAGAAACAGCGTATCCAGGCCGCCCTGGAGGCAGTTGCCAAGGACGGGCAGGGACGGGTCCAGTCGGTGGAGAAAATAGCCACCGGTGGGGTCAACTCCGTCAAGGATCAGGCAGTAACAGCAATCAGAAACACATGGACACAGTTCGAGGAAGCAATAAGTAAGGCCAACATAGATATGGGCGGCACGATCCAGCAGTTCCAACAACTAGCCAAGGAAGCGGCCGAGTTGGAGCGGGATGTTGCCTTTGCCAAGGCCCTGCGGTCGGCTGACCCGACGCCTTGGCTGGATGTCACCGCTGAAAACTGGGATGCTATTCTCTCCCGGTTTCTGGAGTGGGCCAGAGTTAGTAAAGTAGCTACAGAGGTGCCCATCCCGGACGAGGTTAAGAAGGTCGGCAAGGGTAGCGTTGAGTATCCTAACTTGCACGGCCAGTTTCGGTTGCCCCTGGTGGCGATTGTGGAGTGGCTGAGAGCAGGATTGAAGGGTTCAAATCCAGCAACGTCTTGGTCTCATGTACTGGGAAGATTGACAAAGAGCTACTTGGGTCAGTGAACTTTAAGTGTAATTACTCAGGTTAGTCCCGCAGAAAAAGGAAAAATAACCCTGAGGAGTGAAAACCTAATGAGAGTGAAGGGAACGTGAGTTTTATGATTGGCAAAGTCAACGATGATTTTTTTAGTAGAGCGATCCTGCCCCATACTGGAGCAGCATCATCACAAGTAGTAGTAGAACCGGGCATGGGAGTAGATGCGGCTGTTCTAAAGATCGGGGATGAGTACCTGGCAATCGCCGAAGATCCGATTTTCCCAGGTCCGACTACTTCCCCCGAGGAGCTTGGTTGGCTGACCGTGCATATCGGTGCCAGCGACGTGGCAGTGACGGGGATCAGACCGCAGTTCATGACCTATTCCCTTCTGCTGCCTCCCGGAACGCCGGAACATTACGTTGCAGACCTGGTCAAGAGTATCAGTGAACATGCCCGTGACCTGGGGATAGCTATCGTCGGCGGTCATACCGGTTACTACGGGGCTGTGACTATCCCGACCATCGGGGGGATTACCGTCTGGGGTCTGGGCCGCGAATTCGTGACGTCGGCGGAGCCCTGGCAGGCGATGCGATAGTGATTACCAAGGGAACGGCTATTGAAGCAGCCGGGCTCCTGGCCTGCGAACTAGGGCCAAAGCTGCTGGCTACAGGCATCGCTCCTAAGCTGGTAGACCGGGCGCGCCAGCGGCTGCGGGAGATGTCCGTAGTGGCCGACGCTGGGATAGCTGCATCTGTTGGTGGCGTGCATGCCATGCATGACGCCACCGAAGAAGAGAGTTTGTGCCCGAGGCCTGTGGGAACTTGCAGAAGCTTCGCACGCCGGCTTGAGGATTGAACGCTCGCAGGTGCCGGTGCCTGAAGATGTCCGGGCAGTCTGCGACTACTTTGACCTCAACCCCTACGAGGGTGATCAGCGAGGGCACCCTCGTCTTGGCCTGTGCCCCTGAGAAGACCTGGAATCTGCTACAGGCTTTCTAAGAAGCCGGGCTGAATGCTGCTGCTGATCGGTCGGGTGCTGCCGGCGGCGGGAGGGCTTGCTGGATTGAAGCCGACGACCGTACAGGGTGTTTTGCCCTCCGCCGGTTGATCGTTTCTGGGAAGTCTTCTTTACTGCTCTGGCGCTTAAGGATGACACCCGGACTGCCAGTGAGAGAGTGCTGTGCCGGGAATTGGAACAGGCAGTCGGAGAGCTGAAAAAGGCTGACATCGTGCGGCTGATCCCGGAGATCGGCGCCAATCTAGCCTTTGCCTTGCCGGACGCAAAGGAACTCAAGGGTATTGCCGCTATTCCCGGGCGCCTCTTGCGGTTTAAGGGCAAGGTGGCAACGCTGGGAGAGGCGGAAATGGGATGCTCAAGATACATGGGCGGTGCTCTCCTCTTGGTGAGGGAGTTTTTTGCCCCGGCTGCCCGTTGCATCATCAATCTGCGTTATCACCCTCTGATCCGCGAGGCCTGCGCAGCATTGGGTTTAAATGTTGTTAGCATGCCGGCGCCACCTGACTATCGTCAAAATGATGCAGACTTCGATGCCGACCTGCGACGGACTTTTAACGCCTCCGCGGTGTTGCCGGATGTGATCGAGATACCGGATCGAATTAACCTCGAGCGGCTGATCCTGGTTCTAAGAGAAAGTTTCACTGATCTTGTATCCAAGGTCAAAGCTTTGGCGGTAAATATTTAAAGAAATAAATAGAAAAAGAGGTCTCGAAGAAAATGGTTGCTGCAGGTCAGATATCTTTACCAATATCCAATGAAATCACAATGGCACCTCAGTTATCAGGGAGATCTCCGAAGGTAGACTCGAAAACAAATTCTCTGAACTGGGTAATTATTATGGGAGATAACTTTTGTTTCGGTTGCAGTCGTGATAATCCCATCGGCTTGCAGCTGAAATGCTTTTCCCAGGAAGACGGAACATGGGCTACGTATTTTGTCCCAGGCAGTTTCCATGAAAGTTTTAGTGGTGTTATGCATGGTGGTCTGGTAATCACTATTTTGGATGAGCTGATCGGTCTTCATCTGCTTCAAGGCTTGGGACATCGTGCAGTCACTGCCCGGATAACAGCTAGATTTCGTAAACCCATTCCGATTGGGCAACGGATAAAATTCGTCAGCCGCATAGCCGAGGAACGCCAGCGGTTTTATCAGGTAGAAGCTTGGGCTGAACTCCCTGATGGTCAAAAAGTTGTTGAGGCTGTGGCTGATATGATGTTGCAGAATTAATTGCACCAGTAAACGTTAATCATAGATCGGCCTAATTAAGGAAGCCCATCCTCAAGGCCAACTAAAAGGAGAGATTGCGTTGAAACTGGAGTTCACAAAAGCTAAAGACACCAAGAACACCGTACGGTACGAAGAAGTGAGTGAAGACGGCTGGACGAGGATCGGCACCATATACATTCAGAAAGCCGCCGTTGCTCAAGAAAAACTTGAGGAGAAAATTACTGTGGAGATCACGCCTGCCAAGTAGTTTCCTGATTTCTCGCGGAGGTGAACCTCGGCATGCCGAGAGACAAAAAAGCCACTTCTGATTTAAACAAGGAGAAAATAATTGAGCAATATGAACACGCGGCACAACGTCTAAATAACCCCCCGGTGGGGCTGGTGACGCCGGAACTGGACAAAGATGCGGGCAAGAAGCAGTATGCCTATGACCCTCACATCGACCCGGCCCTGCAGTTCGATACTCAGCGCAGCCAAGTAGAGCGGATTATTGATCAGGGTCTGGCGGCGGATAATTTGGAAGATGTAAAGACGGCCTTAGAAGAATTGAAAAAACGCCAAGCTCCTTACCTAAACTGGGCGGGTAAGGCTGAGCGGACCTCATTCGAGGTGCCCACAGTTTCGCTCCACGTCCATGAGCGGATCGACCCCCGCACCATCATCGAGGCGGTGCGCAAGAAGGATAAGCGGCCATACCAGCAGATGTCCCTGTTCGAGATCACCCAGCGAATACCTACCATTTCGTGAAGCAATCGAGTTCTACAAGCATAAGCACAACTGGTCAAACCGGCTCATCGCCGGCGATTCTCTGCTGGTGATGAACTCCCTGCTGGAGAAGGAGGGGCTGGCTGGTCAAGTGCAGATGATCTACATCGACCCCCCTTATGGGATCAAGTACGGCTCCAACTTTCAACCCTTCGTGAACAAGCGCGATGTGAAGGATGGCAAGGACGAGGACCTGACGCAGGAGCCGGAGATGCTCAAGGCATTTCGGGATACCTGGGAGCTTGGGATTCATTCATATCTGACTTACTTGCGGGATCGCCTATTGCTGGCGAGGGAATTACTGAGCGAAAGTGGCAGCGTTTTTGTGCAGATTAGCGATGAAAACGTGCATCATGTGAAAGAGATTATTGGATGAGATTTTTGGTGCAGAAAACTTTTGTGTAGTAATTGCTATCGTCAGAAAAGGTATTGTCGATTAGGGCTATGACTTAGAAATGTCTAGATTATTTACTTTGGTACGCAAAAGATAAGACTAATGCAAAATATCATCAGTTATTTGAAGCAAAAGATCAAGAGGGTCAGGCGAGATTTTACTCAAGTTGAGTTATCAAGATGGCAGAATGTCGTCCGATGACTAAAGACGAAAGAATCAGATCCCGAGACTGCTTACCAAAAGGGTGAGGATGTCATCTCGATTAGTGTAGCCTTCAGACCTACGGTAGCTCTGGTTCATCAGTCGAATTTCGAATTTGAAGGTAGAATAATCAATACGTACCGGCAAACAAGGTAGTTGGAGAACAACCAAGGAAGGGATGGCAAATCTAATTAAGAATAGAACGGATTGTATAAAGCTGGAAATACCTTAGATATAAACAATTTTATCGATGATTTTCCTGTACATGAAGTTGGAGAATATTGGGATGATACAGCTACGTGCATACAGATCAAAGTATATGTTGTTCAAACACCAACTAAAAGTCATTGCAGCGCTGTCTCTGATGACCACCGACCCCGGCGATCTGGTCTTTGACCCCACCTGCGGCTCCGGCACCACCGCCTACGTCGCCGAGCAGTGGGGCCGGCGCTGGATCACCTGCGACACCTCCCGCGTGGCCATCACTCTCGCCAAGCAGCGGTTGATGACAGCCCTCTTCGACTACTACGAACTCGCCCAGCCCAGCGAAGGCGTGGGCAGCGGCTTCAAGTACAAGACAGTGCCGCATATCACTCTGAAATCCATTGCCAACAATGAGCCGACCGACTCCGGAAACGCTCTACGATCAGCCATTATGTGGACAATTCCAAGGCTGCGGGTGTCCGGCCCCTTCACCGTCGAGGCCGTGCCTGCGCCCATGGTCAAACCGCTGGATGAATTCGAATCGGAGCAGCCAGCCGACGACTCGGTCGCGCGTTCCGGCGAGACCCTGCGCCAGGACGAGTGGCGCGACGAGCTGCTCAGGACCGGCATCCGCGGCAAGGGTGGTCAGAAGATCGAGTTCACCAGGGTGGAGCCGCTCCCTGGCACGCGCTAACCTGCAAGCCGATGCGGAAACCAGAGGAAGATCAGGCCACAGCGAGTTGTTATCTCCTTCGGCCCTGAGCACGCCCCGCTGGAACAGCGCCAGGTGGAGCTGGCCATCGAGGAAGCCCAGAAGCTGGTGCCCAGGCCAAGCATGATCGTGTTCGCGGCCTTCCAGTTCGACCCGGAAGCCGCCAAGGACATCGATGAAACCAACTGGCCGGGCGTCACCCTGCTAAAGGCACAGATGAATGCCGACCTGCTGACCGAAGATCTGAAGAAGAAACGGGCCAGCAACGAGAGCTTCTGGCTGATCGGCCAACCGGACATCTTGCTGAGGAGAATCAAAGAAGGCAGGGACAAGGGCAAGTACCAGGTCGAGATTCAGGGCTTCGACTACTACAACACCAAGACGGGCAGAATCGAATCCGGCGGCACCGAGAAGATCGCCATGTGGATGCTGGATACCGACTACGACGGCAGGAGCCTGTTTCCCCGCCAGGTTTTCTTCCCGATGGCCGGCGAGAAAGATGGCTGGGCGCGCCTGGCAAAGAACCTCAAGGCCGAGATCGACCCGGAGCTGATAGAAGCCTACCGCGGCACGGTATCCCTGCCCTTTGATCCAGGTGAGCATAAACGGATCGCCGTCAAGATCGTGGATGACCGCGGCATCGAGAGCCTCAAGATCATGGGGGTGGAGTGATGCCGCAGAAGACCATCGACAAGCTGATCATCAACTCGCCCTATGAGGAACCCCAACTTTACTGGAGCTACGACCGGAACACCCGTCTGTTCTCGAAAAAAGAGGGCCGGCGTCCGGCAGGCTACGTGATCGCTTCGGAAATGGCAAAAAGCCAGGATGATCCCGGCGTTTTCGTTGAAATCCCTCTGGTCAACAAGATTCGTCCCCGCGTAAAGGCTTGGCGCGAGGCAGGATATCCTGGCGTATCTGGCATTACCAAGCGGCTGCTTGAACACTGGTATGACCCCGAAGAGAGAACCGACAATCGCTTCTTCTTCTGCCAGCTAGAGGCGATAGAAACACTCATCTGGCTGGCAGAGGCGCCGGAAGCAGAGAAGGTGGGCATCAACATCACCGAGGACGGCGGGCCCTTCCAGCGGCTATGTTCCAAGATGGCCACCGGCAGCGGCAAGACCATTGTCATGGCAATGCTGATCGCATGGCAGGTACTGAACAAGGTGGCCTACCCCCAGAACCCTAACTACACAAAGAATATTCTAATCATTGCTCCCGGCCTGACTGTCAAGAACCGGCTGCAGGTGCTTGTTCCCTCTGACGAGCGGAACTATTACGAGGAGTTCAATGTCGTGCCCGGCAGTCTCAGGGAGAAGCTGCGCCAGGGCCGGGTGCTGGTCATGAACTGGCAGAAGCTCGCCTGGGAATCGGATGAACAACTGGCCAAGAAGAAGAGCGTGGACAAGCGCGGAGCCTTGAGCGATGAAGCTTATACGAGAGCAGTGCTGGGCGAACTGGCCGATGCCCGTAATCTGTTGGTGATCAATGATGAGGCTCACCATGCCTGGCGGGTGTCATCCAAGGTCAAGGGCTTGAAGAAGGAGGAGATAGACGAGGCCACAAAGTGGATCGGCGGCCTTGACCGCATCCATAAGACGCGGAACATCCTCGCCTGTTATGATTTCTCGGCAACGCCCTTCGTGCCCTCGGGGAAGAAAAGCTCAGAAGAAGCGTTATTTGGCTGGATTGTTAGCGACTTCGGGCTGAACGACGCCATCGAATCCGGTCTGGTGAAGACGCCCCGGGTGGTCATCCGCGACGACGGTGTGCCTGATGCCCACACCTATAAATCGAAGCTTTACCACATCTATGAGTACGTCAAGGATGACCTCAACCGGAAGGCCGAAGAGTACGAGCCACTACCCGACTTGGTAAGCAACGGATACTATCTGCTGGGCAAAGACTGGCTGGAAACAGCTAATGACTGGCAGGATGCCCATGCCCCCACACCGCCAGTCATGATCACGGTCTGTAACCGTACCGAGACAGCGGCGAGGATCAGACAGAGTTTCTTGCAGCAAAAGATTCACATCGACGAACTATGTGAACCTGATGGCCTGCTACACATTGACTCCAAGGTTTTGGAAAAAGCAGAGGCTCAGGATGAAACCGATGTACCCGAGGAGCAAATGCCAGGTGAGGACGAAGATCAGCCAGAGGCAACTCATAAGCTTACTAAAAAAGAAAATGCCGAGCTACTCAGGCAGATGGTTGACACGGTCGGCCGATCTGGTAAACCCGGTGCCAATATCCAAAACGTGATTTCGGTTGGAATGCTCTCAGAAGGCTGGGATGCACGCACGGTGACGCACATCATGGGCCTGCGAGCCTTTACCAGTCAACTGCTCTGTGAACAAGTAGTGGGTCGTGGGTTGCGGCGCACTGATTATCAAGTGAACACTGAAGATGGCCTATTCGAGCCGGAATACGTGAATATCTTCGGTGTTCCCTTCACTTTCTTACCGCATGAATCCGACGAAACCGTCACCCCAAAAGTGCAAAAGCCCAAGTACCCGATCGAGCCAGACCCCCGGAAGCAGCAGTACGAACTCTCCTGGCCTAACGTCATCAGGGTCGATCACGTCTACCGGCCAGTACTGCGATTGGATATGGAAAAAGTAAAGCCGCTGGAGCTGGATGCCAACGACACCAAGCTGCTTGCCGATTTGGCACCGGTGGTCGAGGGCAAGCCGGACATCACGAGGATCGCATCCATCGACCTGGAGGAATATGGCCGCAAGATGCGATTCCAGAAGATCGTTTTCGAGGCTGCGCGAGACATCTACGATCAGATGAGCCACAATTGGCCTGGTAACAAGTACTATTTACTGGCCCAGGTAGTCAAGATTGTAGAGCAATTCCTGGCCACCGACAAGATTTACATCACACCGCCATTGTTCAACGATGACGAAATCAGAAGACGCGTCATACTTACGTTAAGTATGAGCAAGATCGTGCAGCATATTTGGGAAGCGATCCGCTATGAGAATACCGAGGAGATCACCCCGGTGTTCGACAGCGAGCGCCCGATCCGCTCGACCGGAGATATGCGCACCTGGTACACCAGCAAGCCCCGGGAGTACACGGTGAAGTCGCACATTAACTGCTGCGTCTTTGATAGCACCTGGGAAGCGTCCGAGGCTTTCGAACTCGACCGCAACCCGAACGTGGCCGCATGGGCAAAGAATGACCACCTGGGCTTCGAGATCCTCTATATCTTCGGGGGCGTGGTGCATAAATACCGACCCGATTTTCTGATCCGTCTGGCGACCGGCGATTACCTGGTGCTGGAGGTCAAGGGCCAGGACAGCCAGCAGGACCGGTCGAAACGTGAGTTCCTGGATGAATGGGTCAAGGCCGTCAACCAACATGGTGGGTTCGGTCGGTGGAAATGGGCGGTGTCGCGGCACCCGAAGGACATTGCCGATATTCTGAAAGGCGTGGAGGAGAAATTGTCATGAGCCCTCGAAAACCGACAAATGACGAGATGCTTGGTCCTGGTGGGTTAATTGTCGATGTTAAGCCGCTTATGGACTACTGGGAGGCATCCTCGTATGAAGAATTAGACAACAAGCCAATCCGCCTCGATCAACCATTACAGTCTGGTTTGAATCGTTACCCCAGTAACTGGGTTGAGGGGCTGTGCGTGTCTCTCGGTATGATCGACAAAGGCGATAAACGGTCTAAGATCAAAGCGGCGGTTGCAAAGCTGATGAATAATGACATGGTTCGTGAAGTGGTGGCTGGATTACCCAAAGAAGGGAGTCAAGCCCTGAGCAAGGTATTGCAGGAAGGCGGCTGGGTCAAATACCCGATCCTCTCGCGCGACTTTGGCAGCGAAGAGCAGGACAGCTATTTCTGGAAAGAGAAACCGCCACTATCTGTCATAGGGCAACTGCGAGTACGTGGGTTGTTGTTGATAGGACGGCACGACCTGGGGGGCAGGCAGTACAAGGTTGCCGTTGTACCACAAGAACTGCGCGAGCCGTTGAAGGCAATACTGTCTGACTATCAGGAGAAAAAACCTTCCGTGAAGGGTAAGACGCGCAAGAAATTCTTCCCTGGACAGGTGGCCCCGTTCTATGAAGTATGTCCAGAAGTCACGGCTCCTGAAATGCGTGCGGTCGTAATCTCCAACTGCCCGGGGTTACCAGATGACAAGTATACCTTCATCGATTGTTACTGTTTGGACCCGAGGTGTGACTGCCGCATAGCGTACCTATGGGTAGTGGCCTCGTCTGCGCCAAGCAAGGTCCTAGCTGCGATTAATTTTGGCTGGGAACCAATCCGTTTTTATCAGGAGTGGTTCAAAAGGATAGGCGTGAATATCAACGATCCAGAAATTGCGAATGAGATTATCAATCGGAAGGGCCCATCTCTCTGTCCGCGGATGGAGCAGACGCACCTGGCACCCGCGCTCCTGGAATTGATTGCGCCACAATTAGAGGAGCCGACTTATCTTCAGGTCCTGAAACGGCGCTAAGCTTCTCTATATGTATCATAGCGTTACTACCATGTCAATACCCTTTTTAGACATTTTTTACTTATTTTTCTCCAGCAACTTTTCAATCACTCGCTTCACCATCTACCATTTTAGCTTCTGGCAATGCTACTAATCGTTATGCGAACAAGGTTCCTTGTAGCAAAGAGAGTGGTCAAATATATGCATACGGATGAATTAAAAAAGCCAGACAATGAAAAACCATCGCCCAGCCAAATAATACAAGTTTAATGGGCAGCCAGAGATTGTGCTTAGAGAATGGTGTCAGGCAACAAGATTCGCAACCATATAAACCGTTTAGATTTTTTCCTCTATGGTCGATGCCGACAGCGAGAGCAGAGACAAGTTCTCCTACGGGATGTTCAGATTCCTCTATGGTCGATACAGGCGCGCCCCTGCTCCTCGCTCTGGGCATCCGCTTCGTGTTCAGATTCCTCTATGGTCGATAAGGCTACTTAAGCATATCCATAAGTTCTTCTTCAGAAATAATCTTAATGCCAATGTCCTGCGCCTTTGCAAGTTTACTCCCTGCGTCCTCCCCCGCAAGGACAAACGTAGTTTTCTTGGATACACTTCCGGCAACATGCCCGCCAAACGATTCTATCAATGCAGATGCCTGTTCCCTCGTCAACGTAGGCAAGGTTCCCGTCAAGACAAAGGTCATACCCTCAAATCGCCGGTCTTTAACGCTCTCCATTGCTTTGGATTTCATGTTCACGCCCGCGGAATTCAGCCTCGACATAGGTCTTTGGTCTGATCCTGAGCGAAATAATCCAACATCGCCCACACACTGGTATCGCCAAAGTCAGGTAAACCAATGAGCTGATCATAGCTGGCATTGGCAATAGCCTGGATATCACGAAAATTTGCCGCCAGAGCCTTAGCTGCCTGCCTTCCAATGTTTCTGATACCGAGACCGGTAATCAGCCGGTCGATATCGTTCTCCTTCGATCTCTCGATCGCTGTCAGAAGATTATCGGTTGACTTTTCTCTGCCTATCACCCGCTTCTCAATCAGTTCATCCCGGTAATTCTTCAAGTAGTAGATGTCGGCGATGCTTTTCAGATAGCCTCCGCAATCAGCGCTTCCACAGCAGCCGGCCCCAAACCGTCAATATCCGCGCATCTTTGGATGTGAAATAGCAGGATAGTTCGCACCTTGCGCAGGGCATTCGAACCGGTACACCTGATATCCACCCCACTTTCGTCCCTTACCGCTTTAGCCCCGCAAACGGGGCACCGATCAGGCATCCGGAATGGTACTGCATTAACAGGACGCTGCTCCGGAATACTGCGCAACACCTCCGGAATGACATCGCCCGCTTTGCGGACAAGAATAGTGTCATCGATTTGACGTCTTTGGCATCGATTATGTCCTGGTTATGAAGCGTCGCCCTCGTGACTGTCGTACCGGCAAGTCTGACCGGCTTGAAGATGGCTGTCGGTGTCAGTTTGCCAGTGCGCCCCACGTGAATTTGAATCTCTTCAAGGATCGTTTCCTTCTCTTCAGGTGGATACTTATAAGCAACCGCCCATCTGGGAACCTTGCTGGTGGTTCCCAGGCGTTCCCGATCTGCCAGATTATCTAGCTTTACTACCGCTCCATCAATCCCGTAGGAGAGCCTGCTCCTGTTTTCGCCAATCCGGGTGATGGCCTGCCAAACCTCGTCACCCGTCTGGCATACCATAAATCCGGGGATAACTGGAAATCCCTGAGACTCAAGCCAGCGTAACGTTTCGGCATGAGAGCCGAAATTCATTCCCTGCACAGCCTGAAGGTTGAAGACAAAAATATCAAGGCGCCGCTCTTGCACGACCTTCGGGTCCAGCTTGCCCCAGGCTGCCGGCCGCCAGGTTTCTCGCTGTTGGTAATCTTGCCTCCGATTTCTTCCTGTCTGGCGTTCACTCTCTCAAAGGCCTCTCTTGACATGTACACTTCGCCACGAATTTCCAAGTACTGGGGCTTTGCAGGAATCTCTTTAGGAACAGATGAGATCACCAGCAGGTTCTCGTAGACCGATTCCCCAATCACACCGTCACCCCTGGTGATACCCTCGATTAACTGGCCATTTTCATAACGCAGCGCCACCGAAATTCCGTCAATTTTTTTCTCCACCACGAAAGTGGGATCGCCTAACTCCTCGGCCATTTTATTGACGAAACTGGAGATCTCCGTCTGGGAAAAGACATCCTGCAGGCTGATCATCGGCACGTCATGCTGTACCTTCCGTAACTCACGCTTGGTAATACCGCCTACATGTTGAGTGGGAGAATCACTGCTGACCAGTCCCGGGAATGCCCGCTCCAACTCGCCCAGCTCGCTTGCCAGGGCATCATACTCAT
>CAVYEE010000031.1:0-51841 GCA_963767365.1 uncultured Peptococcaceae bacterium | reverse complement strand
GCTGAAGGAACTGGCGGCCAAATGCCATAGCAATTATTTTGTATTGACATGGATATAGAACCATTTATAATTAATGGATAACTGCTCAGTCATTTCTAAGACTGTAGAGTCAGGAGAGATCCCATGTCACGCCGGGAACGGGAAAAAGAGTTCAAGAAACAGTATATCGCCGAAGCTGCCTGCCGGCTGTTCTTGGACAGTTCCTATCAAGCTGTCACCGTGGAGGACATAGCCAGGGAGGCCGAGTTCGGCAAGGGTACTCTGTACCAATTTTTCGAGAGCAAGGATGATATCCTGACCTACATCCTGGAGCAGAGCCTCGTAAAGCTGTGTGATGACATCAAGACCCAATGCCTGGCCGGGCCAGACCCGCGGGAGGCGTTCAACCGCCTGATCGCCCTGGAATACCGCTATTATAACGATTTTGGCCGTCTCTTTCTGGCATTTAAGCGCCACAAGGTGGACGGCGTCCTCAATCCCCAGTTACTATTCCGGGTCCTCCCTAAAGCAGAGGAATCGAAGCAACTGGCGGCGGAGGTCCTGGAGCGGGGAATCAGGGAGCAGTTCATCATACCTGTTGACAGCAACCAACTGGCTAGGGCGGTGGAATGCATCGTGTTCGGCTTTATCCTCTCCGGCCAGGCGATCGATATTGCGAGAGGCGACCCGGACAAAGACCTGGAATTGATCAGAATTGTGTTTTCCAACGGCATCCTGCTTCATCAGGAGTAGCGGCGTCGCCCTGGTGGCGCCTCGACAATGATCGGGACGCAACCGGAGCGCCGGGTGCCTGCTTGAGGCATGAATCGGCCAGTCCTGAGCAATTACGGGTGCTGGATAATGCAACATTGAATAATGGGGGAGAGAGACAAGTGGAGGAGCGACAGACAGCCAGTCCAACACAGAATTCACCAACCAATCCGGATCGAAATTCATCCAACGGAAACGGAAAACAAAAGATAATCGGACTGGGTCTCGGCGTCCTGATCCTGCTCGCAGCCATTGAGGCCGTAGTCTGGTACTGGAATGATCTCCGGACATCGGTCAGCACCGACGACGCCGTGGTGACCGGCAACATCGCCGACATCAGCCCCAAGATTGCCGGGCGCCTGGAGAAATTGTACGTTGATCAGGGAGACGTGGTCACAGCCGGCCAGGAGTTGGCGGAACTCGACCATGCCGAGTTGTTGGCGTCCATGAACCAGGCCGAGGCAGCCCTGGAACTGGCCCAGGCCAACTATGATAAACTTCCTGACGATGTCAAATCCGCCCAGGCAGCCATCAATGAAGCCCAACAGGGGCTGCTGGCAGCCCAGGCTCAGGAAAAGAAGGATGCACTGACCCTGGGTGACGCCAACCGAGTTCTGAACGAGACCACGTCCCTTTATGACGCCGGAGCTGTTTCCAAAGAGGCCTTTGATGACGACACCTCGGCATTCCAGAAGGCGCAGGCAAGTGTGGACGCCGACCAGGCCAATATCCAATCGGCCCAGGCAAGTTTGCAGGCCGCTCAGACGCAGTTAGACTCGGTGAACCACTCCGGCGCGGAGGCCTCCCTGGCAGCGGTGCAACAGGCCCAGGCTGCCTATGACAGTGCCAGGCTGACCTACGAGGACTCCTTTATCTATGCTCCTTTTAGCGGTACCGTCATACGCGTGCCGGGGGTGGTGGGCGAATACATGTCACCGGGTACGCCAATCCTGTCAATTGCCAATCTACAAGGCACCTGGATAGTGGCCAACATCGAGGGACCTCCTATGGCCGCCTCCGCCTGGGACAGAAGGTCGATGTCAGGGTAGACGCCTACCCGGGCAAGATTTTCTCCGGCAAGGTAATCGATCTGGGCGGAGCGACTCAGAACACCTTTGACCTGATCCCAATACAGAATGACCCCGGTAACTTCACTAAGATCACGCAGCGGATGCCGATCAAGATCGAGGTCGACCAGGAAGAGTTGCAGCGGTACGGGATCCTGCTCAAACCGGGCCTGTCGGTAGAGGTTAGATCCACACAGCTTAAACTTTTTAGTAATGATTAATGAGTGATGTCTTTCCGCTCATCTTTTTCTACTCGTTACTATTTCAAAGAAATAACTGGAGGAGAAGCAGTGTGGAGGAACAACTGTCAACAGCGCCAATAGGTCCCGAATTGGCCCTCAAGCCGGATGAAGAAGCGGATGCTGATACCGATCGCCGCTCTGGTCATTGCCATGATTGGCGGACTCTGGTGGTGGCACCTGCAGCGAATCACCTATAGCACCGGTGACGCCCAGGTGACTGCCGATATCTCTGATATCAGCCCCGAGGTCGAGGGGCGGCCGATCAGGCTCTATGTCTCCGAGGGGGATGCCCTGACCGCAGGCCAGAAACTGGCGCAACTGGACGACTCTCAGTTGGAGACGACCGTGTCCCAGGCCGAAGGCGCCCTGGATCAGGCCCAGCACATTACGCCAATCTGCCCGATGATATCAAATCAGCCCAGGCCAAGGTCGACGAGGCTGAACAGGTCGTGACAGATGCCCAGGATCAGGCCGATACCGCCCGGATTGCCCAGGCTGATGCCAAGAGAAATCTTAATGAGACCCAGGCGCTTTACAGCAGCGGAGACGCCAGCCAAGAAGCGCTGGATGAGGCCACCTCTACATACGGCAAGGCTCAGGCCACCATGGATGCCGCTCAGGCCAACGTCGCTTCCGCTCAGGCGTCTTTACAGGATGCCCAGGCCGACTGGAAGCGATCGACAACACCGATGCGGATTCTTTACCAGGCTCAGTTGAAGCGGGCGCAGGCTGCATATGAGAACGCCGTGTTGAACTTGAACGAAGCGACGATTTACGCCCCATTCAGCGGCACCGTAGTCAGGATACCGGCAATTGTAGGGGAAACCATCTCTCCTGGAGATATAATTCTGTCCATTTCCAATCTCCAATCGTCCTGGGTGGTGGCCCTGGTAGAGGAGACCGACTACTACCGCATCCACCTTGGGCAGAGTGTCGCCGTCAGGGTTGACGCCTATCCCGGCAAAGTCTTCTCCGGGAAGGTGATCGACCTGGGTGAGGTGACTCAGGCGACAGGCTCCCAGTTTCCGATCGAAGAGGATGAGTATGGTAATTTCTATAAGGTCACCCAGAGAATGCCGGTGAAAATCGAGGTCACCGATAAAGATGGCCTGGTCTTGAAGCCGGGTATGTCGGCGAGTGCCACATTCCAGACCCCGCAGAAACCCTCATGAGCTTGCGTGCACGACCAATAATGTAAATTCGAGTCCGCATGTTCAAAGATTTTGTTTCTCACGGACACGCATGCGCTTACCACAGATGGCTACCCGCTCTAAATCCCCCGCTTTAATAGCGTGGATAAGAGCGGTTATGCAACTGTATTAACCACAGATGACTAACCCGCTCTAATCACCTACGGTTGATAAGAGCGGCTAAGCACTGTATTAACTGGCTCTAACCTTCAGCGGGAAAACTTCGCTGAAGCCAAGGCCCAGTTGAATGGCTTGAAAGCCGGGCGTGGCACGAATTTACGGATGAAAGAGGTTCACGAGATGAATGCTGTCAAAACACAACATAAAATGGAAGTGCACGAAGAGATCCCCTGGCCGATCATCAGCGTCATCTTTATCGGAACTTTCATGGCAATCCTGGACGGCAGCATCGTCAATATCGCCCTGCCCAAGATGATGGCGGTCTTTGGCGCCAATACCGATTCGATTGCCTGGGTTGTGACCGCCTACATGCTGACTCTGGGCGTGGTCATGCCATTATCAGGCTACCTGGGAGACACCTACGGCTACAAGCGGATATACTCCACCGCGCTCGTTCTGTTCGTGACCGGTTCGTTCCTGTGCGGATTTGCCTGGAGCATGGACAGCCTGCTTGCCGCCCGGGCGTTCCAGGCCGTGGGCGGCGGTCTTCTGGTCCCGCTCGGCATGGCCATCATCTTCAAGACCTGCCCGCGCAACAAGATCGGGAGGGTGATGGGCGTCTGGGGCATCGCCGTCGGCGCGGCGCCGGCAATTGGCCCGACTCTCGGCGGATACATCGTGCAGTATGTCGACTGGCGGATGATCTTCTATCTCAATGTGCCGATCGGACTGTTCAACCTTTTCCTGGCATATAAAATGCTCGGGGAATCAGACCTGATCAGGGGAAAACGGTTAGACCTGATGGGGATAATCTTTTCGATCGTGGGTTTCTTCTGCCTGCTGCTGGCCTCAAGCGAGGCGTCCGATTATGGTTGGGGCTCGCCCTTAATCGTAGCGCTGCTGGTTGTGGCTGCGATCAGTATCACCGCCTTCATCATCAACGAACTCGACCACCCGGATCCGATCCTGGATCTTAGCCTGTTCAAAGTTCCTGTCTTTGCAGCCGCTAATATCTTTGTGGCTTTCATGGGCGTCGGAACATTCGGCGTCATTTTTCTGACGCCGATCCTGATCCAGAGCGTGTTCGAACAGACGCCCCTGAAGTCCGGCCTGATTGTTTTCCCGGGGGCGATAGCCGCGGGTCTGACCATGGTATTCAGCGGGTGGTTCTTTACCGGTACGGCGCCAGGGGCGTTGCTATTGTGGGAGCGGCCATCGTCGCCATGGCAACTTACATGATGCACGGTTTCAACGACTTCACTCCCTTCTGGTACATGACTTTCTTGATGATAGTCCGCGGCGCCGGGCAGGGTCTCGCCTTGATGCCGGCGATGAATGCCGGAATGAATGCTGTCCCGCCGCGCATTGCCGGACGCGCCTCCGCTACTATGAACCAGGTACGCCAGGTAAGCGTAGCTTTCGGGATTGCCCTCCTCACCACGATCATGCAAAGCCGCCAGGTATTCCATGCCAGCAGGCTGGCCGCGTCTGCCAATATGTCCACCAGCAACGCCATATTGGCCATGAAGGTAAATATGCAGAGTGTGGCCTACCAGTTTGGACTGAGCGCCAGCCTATCCCGGGCCCTCGGCCTCGGCCTGACCTGGTACAAGCTGGAATTGCTCTCGGAGATCCAGGCCATCAATGATGACTTCATCATTACTGCAGCCGTCTGCGCCTGCTGTGTTATTCTGGGTTTTTTCCTGGTGGACGGCAAAAAGCGACGCTCGGTCCCCGTCAGAACCGAATCAACCAAGCAGGAAAATATCGCTCTTGAAGGCCGATCATGTATCGTATAATGTAATGTTTTGCTGATAATAGCGATTAGGGGCTAACCGCTCTTGTCCCACGGGGGCATTAGAGCGGGTAGCCATCGGTAAAGCCCAAAGGTTGGGTTTTTCCTTTTTTTAAGCCCAATGCGGCAATAGATACCGGTGGCTGGGTTCCCGCCGCCCCGGGCACGCATCTTGAATATTCCTAAGATGAAGGCTGGGACTAGGTGAACTTGATCCTGGCCCTGGAGGTCATAGGCTGATGATCGAGATTGGGACTGTTAACGGCGAGGCGCCTGAGGTAGCCCTGGATGGGGAGAGCCTGACTGTCGAGTTGGCGGTGTCTGTTGCCAGGGAGGGAGCCCGGGCAATCCTGAGCCTGTCGGGAAAATCGAAGCTGATGCGGAGCTGTGTGATGAGGCCGTCGCCCATGGAAACCCCGCTGCTCTCAGCGACGCCGGTGTGGCTACCCTGTTGGCCTACAGTGGGCTGATGGGGGCGCTGTTCAACGTAGCCAGCAATCTGGCCGGCATCAAGGATACCGAATTTAGAGGGGGATTAGCTGAGCGCCAAGAACGGGTGTTGGCTGAGGCCTCCGTCCTCTACGAACAAATCAGGCGGCGCCTTCAAGACCGGTTAAAATTACCAGATGACTACCCGCTCTAATGCCCCCGCTTCCTCCGCATCCGGGCTTACAGCCCGGCCTGAAATAATGCGGAGTACATGAAGCAGTGGGATAAGAGCGGGTACGTCACTGGATTAACTATTTCTATGCTTCAGTGGGGGAAGGCAAGCCCCTACTGAAACCAAGAACTAGTTGAACAAAGTGAATGGTAGAAGCAATACTTCCGGGAGACTCAACCAGAGGATTTTCCGGCTCTAAGTCGAACATTTATATTCAAATGAAGCTATGAAACAAGAGAGGGTCTGACGGATGATCAGGCAAGCGCTTCATGACGGCTCCGGCGGTGCCAGTGAGTTGCTGGCCTTGCTGGAGAGCACCCTGGATGCCAGCACCGAGGGCATCCTCGTCACCGATGTCTACCTGGTGACGCCTGACAATAGCGAGCACCTGGCTGTAGTCAAGACCGGGCAGCCGATCCGGGACCTTTCGAAGATGCACTTTACCGCCGGGGCCGGGCAGCCTACCTGGTAACCAGCACCTACCCGGTGTTCAGGACAATAGAGTGATTGGAGCCTGTTCGGTCTGTCGTGACGTCACTCAGATCAATGGACCTGGTTAACGAGAACATCCACCTGCAAAAGCAGATGCAGGGAGAAGGCCAGAAACAGAGCATGGCGAACGGCACTCGCTACACCTTCAAGGATCTTCTTTATGCCAGCCCGGTGATGGAACAATTGGTTCGCCAGGCGGAGAAGGCGGCCAAGTCCGACTGCGCCGTGCTGGTCTATGGGGAGACCGGGACCGGCAAGGAGGTGCTGCAGGAAAGAATATACAACCGGCTGGGGGCCAACAAGGAACAGCCGCTCTCGTGCCGCATCGTCGGGTCCACCAACCTGGACCCTGTGGGAATGCATCAGGAGGGGCACGCTCAGAGAGGACCTCTACTACCGCTTTGCTGTCTTCACTATCGGGATACCCCCGCTCCGGTAGCGGCCGCAGGATATCGAGGTGCTTTCCAACTACTATATCAACCGCTACGGTAAAGTCTACGGCCATCGGGACGTGCAATTGGAGACGGGCCTGAAAGAGGCGTTCCTGAACTACCAATGGCCCGTAATGTGCGGGAGATGGAGCACATCATCGAAAGCTGTGTGGCCATGCTCGATCCCGGCGAGAACGTCATCACTTTCGAACACCTGCCCACGTGGCTGATCAACTGGTCGATGGCTTGGTAGACTGTCGATTTGAGAAGTGAGATGCGGGAAGTCTCATATTCCAATTGTGCGGCACAGAATTTGCTGTTTCTTTAATTTATATAAAAGACTGATCAAAAATTTGGGGGCTCTAAAGTGGAATACGCCAGTGAACACGGAGAAGGAATGGCTTACCGGACACTGTCAACCAGGCAGTTGCGGGAGATCCACAGCGCCAGTTGCCGGATCCTTGATGAGATCGGGCTTTTGGTGCATCATGACGAGGCTACCGACCTGCTAACCAAGGCTGGGGCGTATACCGATCCTGCCGGCCGCATCCATATTTCAGACGACCTGGTGAAATGGGCGATAAAGAGGGCGCCTGACCGGATCACCCTCTACAATCGCCTTGGCCAGCCGGCAATCAGGCTGGAAAAATCCAATGTCAGCTTCGGTACCGGATCGGATACCCTGAACTACCTCGATCCCTTCACGGGCGAGAGAAGGCCCTGGACCTGCGCTGATGCGGCCACCGCCATCAGGGTCGTCGATGCGCTGCCGCAACTTGATTTTGTGATGTCGATGGGCATGCTCTCAGATGTGGACATGCGTCTGATCAACCGGATCCAGTATGCGCTGATGCTGAAAAATAGCGTCAAGCCCCAGGTAGTCATCGCCGAGGACCGACCAACCATGGCCGATGTCCTGGAGATGGCTGCGGTAGTGGTGGGTGGCCTGCCCGGCTGATGAGCCAGCCGCTGTTCATGGTCTACTGTGAACCCACCTCCCCGTTGCAGATGCCCTTTGATTCCACAGACAAGCTCCTGCTGGCTGCAGAAAAGAGGGTTCCGGTCAACTTTGCCTGCGGCGCCCTGGCGGGGGCCACCACCCCGGTGACTGTCGGCGGTACGGTTGCCCAGGCCAACGCCGAGGCGTTGGCGGGGTTGGTCGTCCACCAGTTGAAAAACCCGGGAGCGCCTTTCCTCTACGGCTATGGCGACTCACCACTGGAGATGCGCACCATGGGCGCCATCTACGCTGTGCCCCACGCCATCATGCTGCAGGGCGCCGTCTGTGATCTTGCCCGTTTCTACCGGCTTCCGTCCTGGGGTTATGCCGGTTGCGGCAACTCCAAGCTCTTTGACGAACAGGCAGTGATGGAAGGAACATTCTTTACCCTGATGGGCGCCCTGCAGGGTTGCAACCTGATGCACGATGTCTTCTACATCGAGTCCGGACGCACCGGTTCCTTGGAAATGCTGGTGCTCTCCGATGAGGTGATCTCCAGGACCAGGAACGTCTTGGCGGGGATCGATACCAGCGAGGAGTACCTGGCTGTCGAGGCGGTGCGCAGAGTCGGGCCAGGCGGCAATTTCCTGGGTGACCCGCACACGTTAAAACACTTTCGGGAGAATTGGAAGGAATCGATCTCCGATTTCCAGAACTATGATGCCTGGGTTGCCGGGGGGTCGAAGACGATGGGTGACCGGATCAGAGAGCGGCTGCGGGAGATCATGGATCACCATCAGCCAGTGCCTCTCCCGGCTGAAGCCGGGCAGGCGATTGACAATATCCTGCGCAGAGCCGAAGAGGAAGTTGTTCAATGAAGCCGGGAGGAAGTATGGTGTCGAAGTATCCAGAGTTGGAGGCCAAGGGGGTCGATACTGTGTAAATACTCAGGAGTCAGGAGTCAAGAGGTCCTGAAACAGTAAATCTTGGACAGGCTGACAGTTGCGAAATATTAATTCAGAGGGGGATGATTACGTGAGACTCAAGCGAAATATGGCGATTATGATTTCACTTGTGGTTGTCTTCAGCTGTTATTGGCGGGATGCAGGCCACGTGCAGCACAGACCAGTTCCACACCGAAAAACGGAGGCACCATGACCGTGACGTGGAGCGCCAATCCGCAAAGCATCGATCCGCGCAGTATTTACAATGCCGAAGACTGGAACATTGGCCGGGCTTTGTATGTAGGTCTGTACGACGAGATACAGGGCGGTCAGCTTGTGCCGACCGTCGCCAGTAGTCAGCCTCAAATTAGCAGTGATGGCACCGTCTATACGATTAAGTTGCAAAATGACTTCAACTGGAGCAACGGTCAGCCCATAACGGCGCAGGATTTCGTCTACTCGCTTCGTACCGAACTGGCGCCGGGTTCTACCAGCCCCAACGGCTATCTCTGGGGTATGATCAAGGGGGCGTCGGATTACGAGGCGGGCAAATCGCAGTCCCTCGGCGTTCAGGCCCTCGACGACCACACCTTGCAGTATACCCTGAGTCAGCCGTTCACTGCCTTTCCCTATGTGCTGTCCGTACCGGCTTCGTTCCCGGTATGTCAGGCGGCTGTCAGTACGGTCAGTACGGCGCCGGTGACGGATGGCCCCTATGTGATCAAATCATGGACCAAGGGCGTGGAAATGGTCCTCGCCAAAAATCCGCAGTGGAAGCAAGCCAATCCCTATCCCGATTCCATCGTGTTCGACTTCAACGTCGACCCGTCCGTCGGCATTCTCCGGGTCCAGAACGGCCAGGCCGATCTGGTCGGTGACGGCATCCCGGCGGCGAATTACCTGCAACTGATCGGTAATCCGCAAACGAAGGCCGATATCACGGCAGGATCCATGCCCGCGGTCATCTTGCTGGCTCTGAACACCACAGTCAAGCCGTTCGACAATCTCAAGGTGCGGCAGGCGATCGAATACGCCATCAACAAGCAGCATCTCCTGCAGTTGATGAACAACCGCGGCACAGTGGCCACAAGCATCCTGCCGAAAGACCTGCCCGGATTTGCTTCCGACACGTACAACCCCTACCCGTACGATTTGGCCAAGGCGAAACAGTTGCTGGCGGAGGCCGGATATCCGAACGGATTCAGCACGGAACTGGGAGTGGCCAGCGAACAGACGGGCAGTGACCAGATTACCACCGAAGTGAAGCTCGATTTACAGGCGATCGGCATCAATGTCAGCGCCAAGCCGCTGCCGCAGGATACGGCAGCGATCGCCCAGATTCCGATGATGACCTACAGCTGGTACATGGATTATCCGGACCCCTGCGACTTTATCGATGGCTTTGTGACCTCGCCCGCGGTGGCAGGGGGATCGAATATGGCCTTTCTGAGCGATCCGGCTCTGGTGCAAATGGCAAAGAAAGCTGACCAGATGCCCAACGGCCCGGCCCGGGTTCAGGCGTATGAGGCAATTGACCAGGGCGCCATGCAGGACGCCGGCTACGTGCCCCTGTTCTACCCGGGGCTGACGTATTTCCATTCCCCAAGGGTACAGGGATACACAACACTGGCCTCGTATATCCCGGCCGTATACAATGATCTCTGGCTGTCCCAGTAAAAAAAGTAATGAGTAGAAGGGTGTAGCAGATAATGGATCAGGTCGCCGGGGATCTCTACGTAGCCAACCAAACAGAAGAATACGATGCTTTTTCGGATGCTGAACGACAAGGCGACGCTGACGGCCCTCGTCATCACGCTGCTGATCATCGTTGTCACGATATTTGCTCCTTACCTGGCGCCCAAAAGCCCGACCTTGATGTTTCCGAACGGTATTTCCACGATTGGAGGGCCGCTAGGCCCTTCAGTCGTTTTTCCGCTCGGAACGAACCAATATGGCCAGGACGAATTGAGCCGGTTGCTCTGGGGCGGACGGACCGCCATCGGGGTGAGCGTGGTCTCCAGCATCATTGCCTCTTTGCTGGGTCTTGTCCTGGGGTCATTGGGAGGTTATGCCGGTGGCTGGGTGGATACCCTGATCGCTCGTTTCACCAATGTCCTGATGAGCTTTCCCCTGACCCTGTTTGCCGTCGCCATGGTGATGATCCTGAAGCCCAGCGTGATGAACATCATCGTGATCATGAGCGTGATCTACTGGACGTATACGGCGCGGTTGGTGCGGGCGGAAGTGCTGACCCTCAAAGAGATGGAATTCATCACTGCAGGGCGGGCGCTGGGCGCGGGAGAGCACGGATCCTGCTCACGCACGTGTTTCCGAACGTTATGAACACGGTCATCGTCCGCTTTACCCTTTCGATTGCCCAGATGTTCCTCCTGGAGAGCGCTCTGAGCTACCTGGGAGTCGGGGTGCAACCGCCTACACCGGACTGGGGACTGATGATCGCCCAGTCACAAAGTTTCTACATGCAGGACCCGATGCTGGTAATCTACCCGGGTTTGGCGATCGTCCTGACCGTGATTGCCTTCAATATGTTGGGTGAAGGCATCCAACGGGTGTTTTCAGGGAGGTGATGCGAGATGCTCCGTTACGTCATAAGCAGATTAGGCTGGACCATCTTTGACCTGCTGGTGATCCTGACTATCACATTCATCCTGTCCTACCTGCTCCCGGGCGACCCGGCGCGTACCATTGCGGGTCCCCACGCATCCATCGAGACGATCATTCGTATTCGCAGCCAGTTGGGACTCGACAAGCCGTTGTACGTGCAATACGGGCAGGTACCTGGGCAACATCATTCACCTCAATCTGGGGACGTCGATCGAATTCGACACGCCGGTGCTGCAGGCAATTTGGGCGAGGTTTCCGGCCACCCTTGAACTGGCTCTGGCTGGCATCATCTTTGAAGTCATCGTCGGAATTCCCCTCGGGTTTCTGTCGGCATTGTACCGGGGGCGTTTGTGCGACCGGACCATCAGTATGCTGAGTATGGCAAGCCTTTCCTTGCCGCAGTTCTGGGTTGGCATCATGCTCCTCTTTTTCGCCGCCTTCAAATGGAACTTGTTCCCGCTGGGAGGCTATAGCCACCCGGTCATCTGGTACGTGGTCTTGCCGGGGCTGACCCTTGGTATCGGAGGAGTGGCTTATTACTCCCAGTTAATTAGGGCCCGCCTCCTGGATCTGCTGGGAAGGCCGTTCATCCAGGCTGCCCGGCACGCGGTCTGTCCGAGACAAGCATCATGCTCGGCCACGTGATGCCAAACATCTTTACTACGCTGATCACGCAGATCGGGATGGACCTGGGTTACTTCATGGCGGGTGTGGTGGTGGTGGAGGCCGTGTTCGGGTGGCCCGGCATCGGGTTGCAGGCCTGGACCGCCATTCAGGCGTTGGATGTTCCGATCATCATGGGGACGGTCCTCTTCGGCGCATTTTGGATTGTTCTCGCCAACTTCGTTATAGACGTCCTGTATGCTTCTGTTGACCCCCGGATTCGTGTTTCGTAGGAATGACTTTCTTTTGCGATTCGTTAATGTTGCCACCACGAGGTGAACGGTATGGGCGCTCTCCTGGAGGTATCCGGTTTAACAACCGGATTTATACAAGAGAATAAACGCATTCTGTCGGCAGTGAACGGCGTCGACTTCACGCTAAAGACAGGTGAGACGCTCGGTGTGGTGGGCGAATCGGGCAGCGGGAAGAGTGTGACGTCCCTGTCCATTATGAGGCTGCTCGGGGAGACCGGCCGTATCCAGAGCGGAAAAATCATCTTCAACGGCGTGGAGCTCACGAGGCTTACGGCTGCCCAGATGCGCAAGATCCGGGGCAAAGATATCGCCATGATCTTTCAGGATCCGATGACCACGCTGAACCCTGTGCTCACGATTGGGAAACATCTGATGGAACCGCTCCGGATTCATCTCGGCATGGGGAAAAGAGAAGCACGGGAGAGGGCAATCGAACTGCTGCGGCTCGTTGGTTTTGCCCGGGCGCGAGGAAATTATTGATGAGTTTCCGCACCAGTTATCAGGCGGCATGTGCCAGCGGGTGATGATCGCGACTGCAGTTGCCTGCAATCCCAAGCTTCTGATTGCCGACGAGCCGACCACGGCCCTGGACGTCACGATCCAGGCCCAGATCCTGGACCTGTTGCAAAAGATCAAGCAAGAGAACAACACGGCCATTCTGTTCATCACGCATGATCTGGCCGTGGTTGCGGAAACATGCGAGCAGAGTGATTGTCATGTACGCAGGCATGATCGTGGAAGAAGGCCGGTGGAGGAAATCTTCAACACCCGGCTCATCCGTACACCATCGGCCTGCTTAAATCCTTGCCCAATTGGAACGGCGGGGCCGGCTGTACTCCATTCCGGGCATGGTGCCCGCGCCCGGACAAGTGCCCGACGGGTTGCTGTTTCAGCAACGTTGCGCCTATGTGATCGACCGGTGCAGGAGCGAAAAGCCTTTGCCACTGGAGGTCGGAGACCGGCACCGGGTTAGTTGCTGGCTCGTGAAGGAGCAGCCAGGGGGGACTTGCGAATGACGGAGCCGTTGCTTATAGTGCGCCATCTGAAGAAGTACTTTCCGATCAAAAAAGGGTTCCTGCAAAGAACTTGCGGTTATGTTCGGGCCGCCGACGATGTCAATTTTGATGTTTACGCCGGAGAGACTTTCGGGCTTGTGGGCGAGAGCGGTTGTGGAAAATCCACTACTGGCCGGAGCATCCTCCGGCTGATCTGAACCTACGGCCGGGTCGTGATGTTCGCCGGACAGGACATTACCAAACTGAGGGCAGCGACTTGCGCCAATTGAGCCGCCAGATGCAGATCGTCTTCCAGAACCCGTTCGGTTCCCTTGATCCCCGCTTCACGGTCAAAGGATCCTGGAGGAGCCCCTCATCATCCACAAGCTGTACCGCTCCACAGCTGAAAGAAAGAGCAGGGTCTGCGAGTTGCTGGAGGCTGTTGGGCTGCCGTCCTCTTGCCTGAACCAGTATCCGGATGAATTTTCGGGGGCCAGCGGCAGCGCATCGGGATCGCCACGGGCGATAGCCGTGGATCCGCGCCTGGATTGTGGCCGACGAGCCGGTTTCGGCGCTGGATGTGTCCGTTCGGTCGCAAGTCTTAAACCTCTTCAAGGATTTGCGGGAAAGGTTTAGTTTGACCTACCTGTTCATTGCCCATGATCTGAGCGTGGTCAAGCGCATCGGCGATCACGTCGGCGTGATGTACCTGGGCAGGATTGTGGAGATGGCCGAGACCGAACCTCTCTTTGCGGATCCCCTGCATCCATACACCAAGGCCCTGCTGTCGGCCGTTCCCGTACCGAAGCCGGGCGCCAAAGAGGAGCGCATTATCCTGCAAGGAGAACCGCCGAGCCCTTCCAATCCTCCGGCGGGGTGCACTTTCCATCCCCGCTGCCGGCAGGCGACGGAGGTATGCAATACGGTGGCGCCCGAGTGGCGGGAAGTGGAGCCCGGACATTTTGTCGCCTGTCATCTTTATTCCCACTGAAGCCAGACCCAGTTGAGCAGCCTGACGGACCTCGTTCATTTTCAGGGATTCTGGTGCACGCAACACCATTCCAGGCGAGAGCAAGAGGACGTGAACAGAATCCAGAGATTGAAATGCTGGAACTCATCGACGCACCTGAGTTTATCAAGCCGCATCTCCATTTATTTTACGAGGGGGGAGGAGATGCACTTGTTGATAATGCTGGGGCGCCGCGCCCTGCCCCCTGAAGAGCTGGCGCAACTGCTTGGTCAGCCTACGGAAAAGGTGGAGACCCTGCTTGCCAGCGCCTACCGGCGTCAGGTACTAGAACGGGACCCGGCAGACAGGGGCACCGTCTACAGAGCCGGGTGCTTCTACAACCGGCTCGATAACTTCTGCAAGTTTGGCAACTATTACGTGCTGCCCGTAGAGCGCGGCAGCAGTTGGACCAGTGGTGCTTTGAGGAATACCTGAAACGGAATGATCACTTCCGGTTAGCGGTGAACGGCGATCCCGGCTACCAGGAGCGCCACAACGAGGCGGTCCTGTTGCTGCAGGAGGCGGAGCGACTGGTGGACAATGCTCCGGTAATCAGGGTAGTTCCCTGCAACTGCAAGATGCTGGCCGATCATTGCGGCCATTCCAGAGAGATCTGCCTGGTGCTCGACCCGGAGCATGTCGACGAACCGGACCGTCGGCAGGAAACTGTCCAGGGATGAAGCTAAACGCTTGCTGCGCCAGTTCGACAAGGAGGGGCTGATCCACACCGGTCCGTATAACTGGCAGGGAACAGGGGAGAGGTTATCTGTGCAACTGCTGTACCTGCTGTTGCTATCCCTTCAGGGCTGCCAAGCAACTTGGCACCAAAGGAAGATGGCCACAGTCGCGCTATTTAGCCCGCCATGATCAGGGCCGCTGCCGCTCCTGTGGCCGCTGCGCCCGGTTGCTGTCCCTTCGGGGCCTTCCAGTTTGACCGGGAGCAGAAGCTGGTGAGTTTCGAACAGCAGCTCTGCTGGGGTTGTGGGCTCTGCGCCAGTCGTTTTCCGAGCAGGCGATCGAAATGACCCGGATCTGACCCTGGTATTAGCACGGTTCAACTAGTTCTTGGCTTCAGCGGGGGCTTGCGGGAGCGTTAGAGCGGGCAGTCATCCGGCAAAGACCTGTGTCCGGACCAGATATGCGATCGGTACCGGGCCAGAGCAGTACCGGGTTGATAGCTGGTATGAATCTTGCTAGGATCTTCAAACGAAGCTAAGCGGAGTTTGAACGCCATGTGCTTATCCAGCGCTCATATTGCAGAGCGTGCCGACAATAGCCTTGAGCGCTGGATATATGGCGCGGCAACTTGTTAAAAGTATCTTTTTGAGAAGGGGTAATACACGAGCGGAGGGAGTGCTACGATGTATTTCGGTAAGATGTATAACCAGTCAGAGGTCATGTAAAATTATACCCTGACCCCGGTTCAGATGAGGGAGATCCATTCACAGGCCTGCCGGATCCTGGAAGAACTCGGCATGGTCGTGCACCATGAAGCCGCCCTGAAACTTCTTCATGATGCGGGCGCCCACGTGGACGGGGAGAAGGTGTTCATTCCGGCGGGGATCGTCGAGAATGCCATCAAGACCGCTCCATCCAGGTTCACTCTGTACGACCGGCGCGGCCAGGCGGCCATGTTTGTCGAGCACCGCAACGTCTACTACGGGGGCGGGTCGGACACCCCGAACCTCATTGACTACGACAGCAAGGAACGGCATCCGTGGACCAGAAAAGACATCAAAAACGGGATCACCCTCTGCGATGCCCTGGAGCAGATCGATTTTGTGATGTCGATGGGGATCATCTCCGATGTCGCCGTCCTGATGAACACCAGGGAGCAGTATGCGGCCATGCTCAGAAACACTACCAAGCCGCAGGTTGTGGTCTGCGACGACGTGAACGACCTGCAGGACATCGTCGCCATGGCCGCCGCGGTCAGGGGAGGGCGGCGGAACTGAGGAGGAGACCCCTGTTTGCCGTATACTGTGAGCCCAGTTCTCCGCTGAACAATACCTTCCATGCCATCGACAAGCTGATGTTCTGCGCCGCCAACGAGATCCCGGTCAACTACGCCGGTGGTGGCTTATCGGGCGGCACCACACCGATCACTGCCGCCGGCACGATCCTGTTGAACACTGCCGAGTGCCTGCTGGGGTTGGTGATTACCCAGTTGCTGCATCCGGGCGCTCCCTTCCTGTTCGGTTTCGGCAGCGGCCCGATGGATATGAGAACCATGCAGTCTCTCTATGCCCATCCCACCGAGGTCCAGATCCAGGGCGGCAGTTGCGATATGGCCAGGTTCTACAACCTTCCGTCCTGGGGCGAGGCCGGAGACGGCTGCTCGAAGATCTGTGACGAACAGAGTTCCATGGAATGCGCCCATTTCATCCTGATGGCCGCCCTCCAGGGGTGCAACATCACCCACGATGTGGGTTACCTCGATTTCGGCCTCTCCTATTCATTCGAGAACCTGGTCCTCTGCGACGAGATCATCAGCAGGACCAAGGCCATTGTCAAGGAACTCAACACCAACGAGGACTACCTGGGCTTCGACGCCATCGCCAGGGTTGGCCATGGCGGCAACTACCTGATGGATAAGCACACCCTCAAACACCTGCGTGAGGATTGGCACGGCGATCTCTCCGACTTCAACTCTTACGAGAACTGGAAGCAGGGCGGCAGCAAGAGCATGGGGGATCGCATCCACGCCAAGGTGCAGCGCCTGCTCGCCGAGCATCGCCCGGAGCCGATACCGGAGGAGATCGACCGGCAGATCGAGGCGATCCTCGATAGAGCAAGTGCTGAGCGTGAGTAATGCGTAATGGCCGTTCTAATAAGAATGATGAGCATCCCATCACTCATCAATCCAACAATTCAGAGGCTGGCTACATCTGGTGAGTGACCTGACAATATCTGATATTCTGAATACTTGAGTCTTTCATCCGACGTCCGATGTCTGCCATCGGGAGGTTGGGAGGTGAGTCAATTGAGCAAGGGACTTGAAGTATGTGGGCAAGACCTATCCCAACCACGAAGCCGTACAGAAAGTCACCGGCGCCCTGGTCTACGCCAGCGACCTGAAGCGGCCCGGCATGCTGTATGCCAAGCTGCTGCTGAGCCCGATCGCCCACGGCCTGGTGAAAAGCATCGATACCAGCAGGGCGGAGGCGGTTCCAGGCGTGTGCGGCGTGTTCTCGCACCTTGAACTCCCCGGGCGCCAGGTTCAACCGCTACCGGCTGCTGCACGGCCAGGAGTGTCCCGAAGACGACACCCTGTTTGCCGGCAAAGTCCGGTTCGTCGGTGACCGGGTGGCGGCGGTGGTGGCGGACAGCCCCCGGGCAGCCGAGGCGGCAGCCGCCCTGATCGCCGTGGAATACGAGGAACTGCCGGCCATGACCACGCCGGAGGAGGCGCTGCGGGACGAGCGCCGTCCCGATCCACGAGGGCGGCAACCTGCTGCACGAATTCGACGTCAAACTGGGCGAGGCGCCTCCCTCCTGAAGACGGAGACCTCTTCCTGGAGACCGTCACCAGGACGCCGAGGGTCCACCACGCCGCCCTGGAGCCCCACGCCTGCCTGGCCGAATTCGACCGCCTCCGGCAAGCTCACCGTCTGGAGCCCGTCCCAGGGCGCCTACGGCGTCAGGACGGTCCTGGCCGACCTGTTCCATTTGAGCTACAACAAGGTGCGGGTGATCAAGGTCCCCGTGGGCGGCTCCTTTGGAGGCAAGCAGGAGTTCATCCTGGAACCGGTGGCGGCCTGGCTGGCGATTGCCACCAGGCGGCCGGTCAAGCTGCTGTTCGACCGGGAAGAGTGCATCGTCGCCACCACGACCAGGCCGGCCACGGCCTCGAAGATCGGCACGGTGGTGGCCAGGGACGGCAGGCTGAAGCAGTTTACAGTGGACACCACCTTCGACGCCGGGGCCTATGCCACCAGCTCCATCGACATGGCCCACGCCATGGCCAAGAAGATCACCAGGCTGTACCGCCTGCCGTACTACCGGCACCGGTGCCGGGTGGCCTATACCAATACGCCTATCGCCGGCGGGGTGAGGGGCTGGGGAGGCCCTGAAATAACCGTGGCGGCGGAGATACACCTGGACCAGGTGGCCAGGAGGCTCGGCATCGACCCGCTCGACCTCCGGCTACGCAATCTCGTCCACCCGCATGATACTGACCCGGCCACCGGGCTCTCCGCTGGGCGACGCCAGGATTATCGAGTGCCTGTCCCGGGGGGCGGAAGCCTTTGACTGGAGGGAGAGGTACCGGCGCCCGCCGGATGCCGGCCGGTACCGCCGGGGAGTGGGCCTCGCCTGCGCCGCCCACAAGAACAGCATGTACGACGGGCAGGCGGGTTCCCGGAGTACAGCACCATGACCCTGAGGATGAACGACGACGGCAGCCTTACCCTGAATGCCAGCCTGCACGACGTCGGCTGCGGCACTGTCACCACCATGAGGATCATCGCCGCCGAGGTGCTGGATGTCGACCCGGGGCTGATTGCCGTCACGGAAGCGGATACGGAATACACCCCCTATGACTTCGGCACTTACGGCAGCAGGGTCACCTACGTCTGCGGGGCCTGCGCCTACCATGTAGCCGGCAAGATGAAGGAGCGCATCCTGGACCTGGCCGCCGAGATGCTGCAGCAGCCGAAGCAATCCCTGCAGGCGGCGGACGGGCGGGTCTATAATCAGGACGATCCCCGGCTCTGCCTGTCTTACGGCGAGATCGCCGGCAGCGCCAAGATCACGTACAACACCGACCTGATGGTCGCCCACACGCATTACGCCGCTTCCAATCCGGGCGCCTATGCCGCCCAGTTTGCCGAGGTGGTGGTCGACGCTGCCGCCGGACTGGTCCGGGTGACCGACTTCCTGTCGGTGCACGACATCGGACAGGCGATCAACGCCGGCATGGTCGAGGGGCAGGTCCAGGGCGCCGTCCAGATGGGCATCGGCTATGCCCTCTGCGAGGAACTGGTGGTCGGCGGGGACGGGCGGGTCAACAACACCGGCTTCACGAGTTACCAACTGGTCAATGCCCCCGACATGCCGGACGTGAAGGGTGATCCTGATCGAACACGAGGGGGACGAGGGTCCCTTTGGCGCCAAGAGCGTCGGGGAACTGGCCACTATGCCCACTGCTCCGGCTGTGGTCAATGCCGTCAACCGGGCGCTGGGCACATCGCTGTTGGACCTGCCGCTGACCCCTGACAAGGTCCTAAGGGCAGTAATGAGTGCTGAATGATAAGCGAGCCTATCACATCGAACTTCGAGCATCGAATTTCCGGGTGCCTGGTGCCCGGGGGCTCGGGCGCGGTCAAGCCTCGATCTTCGAACATCGAACTTCGTGAAGGGTGAAGGGGATGCAGATAGAATTTACGGTCAACGGTCACAAGCGGTGCCTGGAAGCCTGTCCGAGTATGAGGCTGCTGGACCTGCTGCGCGACCGGCTGGGGCTGACCGGAACCAAGGAGGGCTGCGGCGAGGGGGAGTGCGGGGCCTGTACCGTGATCATGGACGGGATGGCCGTCAATTCTTGCCTGGTGCTGGCATCACAAGTTGATGGCCGGGAGATCATCACCGTTGAAGGTCTGGCCAGGGACGGCGAACTGGACCTGCTGCAGCAGAAGTTCATTCAGGCGGGAGCAGTGCAGTGCGGTTTCTGCACCCCCGGCATGCTGATGTCGGCCAAGGCATTGCTGTTGAAGAACCCTCATCCCACGGAAGCCGACATCCGCCAGGCGCTGGCCGGGAACCTCTGCCGCTGCACCGGATACTCCAAGATTGTCGAAGCTGTCAAGTCAGCCGCCGAGGGGAGCGCTGAACATGCACACCTTTGATCTCGTCAGGCCAAAGAGCCTGGATGAGGCCCTGGCTGCCGTAGCCGGTGGCGGAGTCACGCTGCTGGCCGGAGGTCACGGACCTGCTGGTCAGGATCAGGAGGCGCATGCTGGCCCCGGCCAAGGTGGTGGACCTGTCCGCCCTGAGAGAGTTGGAAGAGATCACCGAGGATGAAGATACTGTCCGCTTGGGGGCGCTGGTTACCCACGGACAGGTGGTCGAATCCGGAGTGACGCGCCGGTATCTGCCCCTGCTGGTCCAGGGCTGTGCCACCGTCGGGTCTCCCCAGATCAGAAACAGGGGCACGCTGGGCGGTAATATCGTGAATGCCTCCCCGGCCGGCGACACTGTTCCGCCGTTGGTGGCCCTGGGGGCGAAGGTGGTGCTCCGATCGGCGGCCGGCCAAAGGGAGCTGAAACTGGAGGAATTCATCACCGGCCCGGGAAGAAACCAGTTGCGGCCAGACGAGATCCTGACCGCGGTGGTCGTGGACAAGACGAAACCCGGGGAGAGGAGCAGGTATCGCAAGCTGGGGCGGCGGAGCACGCTGGCCGTCTCCATCGTCAGCGTGGCCGTAAGGTTCGAATTCGACGGCCAGACAAAGACCTGCCGCCATCCCGCCGTGGCCTTCGGCGCCGTAACGCCGGTGGTCAGGCGTATTGGCGAGTTGGAGGACCTGCTGGTGGCAACAACGCTCGATGACGCCGGGATCAGGAAGATCGCCGCCAGGGCGAAGGAGTTCTGCAGCCCGATCTCGGACATCAGGGCCTCCGCCTGGTACCGGAGCGAGATTTGCGTTTCCCTGCTCTCTGAGGTGCTTTATGATCTGACCCTTTAACTTCGCTAGAAGCCCCTCACCAACATCTTAAGCCTCACCGGCAGGTAAACAACTCCCCGACGGAGAATACGGAGTGATCACAGCCAGAGACGAGGTGAGGCGCCGTGACGATAGGAACCATTGCTATCAGACTCGTACTGCCGGATAGTGAGCCTCAGCCAGCTTTTCTCAAAGAGATACAAGAGCAGGGGTTCCGTATCGTTGTGGGCAGAGTGGGTACCATGGATGCAGAAAAGGTTGTGGCAGCCGTGGGGACTGCGGTCTCCCGCGAGGGGCTACTGATGGATACCTACCATGACAGGCATTCCCTTTACCATGCAGTGATCGAAGCAATCCATGGAGTATGCCGGGGGCAGTTGCAACTGGGCACTCTGCACCGTACGGTCGGCCTGAACTTCGTAGTGGTTCGTGGTCCCCGTTCTCCCGGGGATACCGCAGAAGGCGAATGGCTGGCGGTGGCCCTATACGGCACCATCGGAGCGCCCAGGAAGGGCTTCGAACACGAGGCATGCGGCCTGGGAATCAATCATCTCTAGCCGGCCTCGTGTGATTATATTATAGAGCACACATGGAAATTATATTTATATAAGCGCTTCCCAGGACCAGAAAAGTGTGTTATAAATGAACAAGATAGTTTCTACTCACAGACGTTAGACGACAGAGAGTAGAGCCGAAGGTCGTGCTCTGCTCTTTTCATTTTACCGGGGATTTGGTGAAGAATGACAGTACGCTGTAGTAGTAATTAGTATTGGAGGGGTTAATACGTGACCATAAAAAACATCAGCGGCAATGAAGCTGTCGCCCTGGGCGCCCTGCGTGCCGGGGTCAAGGTGGTAACCGGCTACCCCGGCACCCCTTCCTCGGAGGTCATCGGCGGCCTCCTGGAGCAAGGCGAGCTGGAGGGCACCCGGGTGGAATGGAGCATCAATGAAAAAGTAGCCCTCGAAGTGGCCGCCGGTGTGGCCTGGGCCGGCCACCGGGCGCTGTGCACCATGAAGATGTCCGGGCTGAACGTGGCCTACGACTCATTGATCTCCATCGCTTACTCGGGTTGCGAGGGAGCCCTGGTGGTGTACGTGGCTGATGATCCTGGCGTTAGTGCCGGTATGCCCGAACAGGACACGCGTGGTTTTGCCCTGATGTCTGATCTGCCTATGCTGGAGCCAGCCTCTGTTGCCGAGTCCTACGCCATGACCAAATTTGCCTTTGAGCTGGCCGAGAGCATAAAATCGCCGGTTTTTCTCAGATTGGTGACTAATGTTGCCCTATCCCACGCTGCCGTAGACGTGGAAGAAAGAGTCCCGCCCCCCTTCCGGGAGCCCAGGCTGCCCCGGGACATCGATAAGTATACCAAAGCCGGCGCTGCTATCTGCATGAACCAGCACCGGGACCTGATCGCCCGCCTGGAACAGGCCGGGCAGCAGATCAGGGACAAGGGGTGGAATCGCCTGCAGTTGGCGGATCAGCAAGGCGGCCTGGGAATTATCGCCGTGGGCGTGACCGCATCTTTCCTGGAGGAAGGTTTTGACCTGGTCGCCCCTTATGGCTTTAACCGCCAGTCAGTATCGATCCTCCGGCCGGCGGCGACGGTCCCGTTTCCGGCCAAGGAGGTCCGCGCCTTACTGGACCATTGTCACACCGTCCTGGTTTTGGAAGAACTGGAGCCGCACCTGGAGAAAGAAGTCTACGTGACAGCCCTCCGCTCCGGAGCGCAGGCGCGCATCGTCGGCAAGCTGGATGGCACCTTCAGCCGCATCGGTAACTACAACGCGGGGCACGTGGCCCAGGGCCTCGATCAAGGCCCTGGACCTGAAAGCGCCTGACGATCTCCTGGCGGGCAGGAACGCTGAGCAATACGCTGCTGACCGGCCCATCACTACCTGCGCCGGCTGCCCCCACCGGGGGACATTTCTGGCCATTAACTCGGCGATCAGGAAGCTCGGGCTCAAAAAGGAGGAAGTGATCGTCACCGGCGACATCGGGTGCACCATCCTGGGGATGAACCCCCCGTTCCAGACCGTAAGCACTGAAGTCGCCATGGGCGCCAGCATCGGCCTGGCCCAGGGTTTCGTCTACAGCGGCGTTAAGACGCCGGTAATCGCCACTATCGGTGATTCGACCTTCTTCCACGCCGGCATCCCGGCCTGATTAACGCTGTCAACCACCAGGTGCCTTTGACGCTGATCATCATGGACAACGGCTGGACGGCCATGACCGGTATGCAGGTCAACCCCGGTACGGAGATCGAATTCCAGCAATCTGGACGCCAGCGCCTGGACTTGACACACTCTGATCCCTGGCCTGGGGGTGAACCAGTTCTTTATCATCGATCCCTTCCGGCTGGAAGAATCAACTGAGACCATCCGCCAGGCATTAACGCTTCCGGGTTTAAAGGTCATCCTTTCCCGCCGGGAATGTAACATCCAGGCTGCACGACGCGAGGTGCGTCATGGCCGGATAACGACTGTACCGGAGAAATGCAACCTGTGCAAGCTGTGTATTACTATTACCGGTTGCCCGGCGATCAGCCTGGGAGAGGAGTCCATAGTCATTGACCAGGCCCAGTGTAATGGTTGCAACCTGTGTGGCCAGGTATGCAACCACGAAGCCATTAAATGGGAGGCGGTGGTCTAAGATGGCAGATATAAAGTACGACATTTATCTAGTCGGGGTCGGCGGCCAGGGGGTGCTGACCATAAGCGAACTCATTACCGGGGAAGCCATCCGCCGTGGCATGCCGGCCAACTTTTACCCCACCAAGGGGATGGCCCAGCGAGGCGGGTTTGTCAAGGGGCAGCTAAGGCTTGGTAGGAGAGAGGTTGGCCCTGACATTCCTGAGCAAGGTGCCGATCTGGTCATTTCTATGGAACGCTCCGAGTCCCTGAAAGCAGTACGTTACGTCAAGCCCGGGGGCAGTTTTATAATCTATGATCATATATGGGCGCCAACTGCGGTAGTGCTGGGCAAGGCTCTCTATCCCACCCTGGAACGGGTGTGGGACGAGATAGAAAAGGCCGGCGCCAGCGTTTGCTACATTGACCCTAAAACAATGCCCCACTATAATGGCCAGCTGGTTCCGGACAACATCTTCGTGTTGGGGGTGGCCATGGGCCAAACAACGCTAAAGGAAATTCTTGATCCCGGCGATATGCTCAAAGCGATAGAAGCCCGTTGGAAGCGAGGCGCGGAACGTAACCTTTTTGCCTTTAACGCTGGCCTGACAGCCGGCGTGGGTGGCAAGCCGCCCGCCTGTGGCGAGGGAGAGGGGTAGGGAGATAAGTGGGCCTGCAAGAACTCTTTTATCCCCGGGCAGTAGCAGTTATCGGATCGGTAGCCGAAGGCAAGTTGGGATGCGTGCTGGTCCGGCGGCTGTTAGAAAGTGGGTTCAAGCATATCTACGCCATTAATCTAACAGCCCAGGGAGTCGATCAGGTACCCGGCTTTAGATCGGTGCAGGAGATCAAAGCCGCGGTGGACCTGGCTGTTATTGTCTCACCGGCCGCCACGGTTAAGAGCGTGATGGAGGACTGCGGCTGGGCCGGGGTGAAGGCGGCAGTAGTAATCACTTCGGGCTTTACCGAAGCCGGCAACGCGGCTGGCGAGGAAGAGCTGAAGCAGGTCGCCCACCATTATGGCATCCGTTTCGTGGGTCCGAACTGCGCCGGCATCCTCAATATGCATCACAACCTGGTAGTAACGCTGGAAGCTAAACCGCCCAAAGGGTCCATCGCCCTCGTCTCGCAGAGCGGGGGACTGGGCGGGCTGGTGATGTCCTCAGCCAGCGAGCGGGGACTGGGATTTTCCAAGTTTGTCAGTTACGGCAATGGCGCCGACATAGATGTGATTGAACTGTTGCGTTATTTCAAGGATGACCCGGAGACCAGGGTAGTGGCCCTGTATATAGAAAACGTGAAGAACGGCGGGGAATTTATCAGAGCTTTACAGGAACTGTCCCGGATAAAGCCGGTGGTGGTTATTAAATCCGGGCGTACCGGCACCGGCCAGCGCGCCGCTCTTTCCCATACCGGTTCCATGGCCGGGTCCGACGCGGTGTATGACGCCGCCTTCCGGGAAGGCGGCGCCCTGCGGGTGGAATCGGTTGAAGAAATGTTGGACCTATGCCAGGGGTTGGCTTCCTTCCCGCCTCTCAGGGGGCGGCGGTTGGTAATTGTCGCCAATTCGGGCGGGCCCGGGGTGTTGGCCGCGGACAAGGCGGAAGAGGTGGGCCTGGAAGTGGCGGAACCAAGCCCGGGGCTTAAAGAGAAGCTGCGCACTTTCCTCCCGTCCCACGCCGGTATTCGCAACCCGGTGGATCTGACGGTGGAAGGCACGGCGGCGAGCTACCGGCAGACCCTGTTAGAGGCTCTTCAGGAATACGACGCCGCCCTGGCGCTGTATGTTGGTACACCATACCTGGAGGCCATGCCCTATGCTGCCGGTATAGTCAAGGCAGCACAGGAATCCCGGAAACCGGTGGCCGTCAGCCTGGCTATTGGCAGTGATATCTCAGGCAGCCTCCAACTGCTGCAAGAACACGGTATGCCCAATTTTATCTCCGGTGAACGGGCGGTAAGAGCACTGGGCCGGGTAGCTGATTACGAGAAATACCGGGCCAGCTTGCGTCCCTTGCCGTCGGTACCGGCGGCTATTGGCAGCTTGCCCGGTCAGGGCCCCCTTCTGGAAACTCTGGCAATGCAGTGGTTGAAGGAGAATGGCCTGCCGGTCCCGGAGTCCTGTTTCGCCGCTAGCCGGACGGAGGCCGTTGCCGGCTGCCGGCGGCTGGGCTACCCGGTGGTGATGAAGGTAGTCTCTCCGGAGATAGTTCACAAATCTGACCACGGGGGAGTGATCCTGGACATCGACAGTGACACCGCGGCCGGCGAAGCCTTTGATCGCATCCGGGAGGCAGCCCGGGGTAAGGACTTCCGGGGGGTAGCGATGTACCCCATGCTGAAGGGCGGCCGGGAGGTGCTCCTGGGACTATCCCGCGACCCCCAGTTTGGTCCGGTGGTGGTCTTCGGCCTGGGGGGGATCTACACCGAGGTGTTGCAGGACATAACCCTGCGGGTAGCCCCGGTAGACTATGATCGGGCCATGGAGATGATCCATAGCCTCAAAGCCTTTCCCTTGCTGAAGGGTATCCGGGGGCAAAAGCCTGCAGACCTCAAGGCCCTGGCGGATACCCTGGCCAGGTTTTCCCGCTTGCCCTTTTCTTTACCCCGAGGTCCAGGAAGTGGACCTGAACCCTGTTTTTGTTTTCCCGGAGGGACTGGTGATAGGTGACGCCCGCGTGATTTGTGTAAGAGGAATTCAGGAGTCAGAATTAGGATGAGCCGCAACAACTATTGATGCATCTCGCACCAGGCTTAGCACTGAATTTAGGAGGAGATTGGCATGAGCGCTTTCAGCATGACTGCTTCCCACGCCCTGGGTAAATACGAGGAAGACGCTGTTTTTACTATCTTGAAATATGCCCAGGAGGCCATCGCCAAATACGGCAACGATCAGGTGGTCAACGCTACTATCGGTACCATTTACGACGATAACGAACGCTTTGTCGCCCTGACCACAGTGGATGAGGTATACCGCCAGATTCCGGCTGCCGAAATCATGGATTATGCGCCCATAAGCGGCCTCCCCGGCTTTCTGGAGGCGGCCATCAATGCTACCTTTCGTAACCAGAGGCCCGAGGCCTATATTGAAGCCGTCGCTACTCCCGGCGGCTGCGGCGC
This sequence comes from uncultured Peptococcaceae bacterium, assembly GCA_963767365.1. Classification (GTDB taxonomy): domain Bacteria; phylum Bacillota; class DSM-12270; order Thermacetogeniales; family Thermacetogeniaceae; genus Palsa-1188. The sequence continues at coordinate 25,246 of CAVYEE010000031.1, read as the reverse complement.
CATACGCCATGTCTTTTATAATTACACGGAACAGGGCCAGGCGGTGTTGATACCGGACTGGGCCTGGGTGGCGTACAGCTCCATCGCCAGGGAGAACCAGCGCCGGGTGGAAAGCTACCAGCTCTTTGATCAGGATAACAGGCTCAACCTGTCCTCTTTGCAAGAGAAAGTCCGGGCGCTGCTGAAAGCACAGGACAATCTGGTGATCGTACTCAACACCCCGGCGCATAATCCTACCGGTTACAGCGTCAGCGTACCCGAGTGGTCAGCCATAATGTCATTCTTACAGGATATGGCCCGTGACCAGAACAAGAGAATCGTGGTCCTGGTCGATATCGCTTACCTGGATTACGCCGGCGACCAGGAAGAAGTCCGGCGTTTTATGCCACTGTTCGGCAAGTTGCCCAAAAACATCCTAGGCGCTTTCGCCTTTAGTATGTCCAAGTCCTTTACCGCCTATGGTATGCGTTCCGGAGCGCTAATCGGCGTGAGCCAAAGCCGGGAGATTGCCGATGAGTTTTTTAAGGTAAATTCCTTCTCCAACCGTGGCACCTGGTCCAATGGTACCCGTGGCGCTCAGCGCTTATTGATGGAGATTGCCGGTGATCCCAAGCTAATGGCGGCGGTGGATGCTGAACGGAATATTTACCGACAACTGGTGGAAAAGCGGGGGAAATATTCGTAGGCGAGGCAGGGGCCGTAGGCCTGGAGATATGTCCCTACAAGGCGGGATTCTTTATCTCCGTACCGGCGGCAGAACCGAAAACGGTGGTCGCTAGGCTACAGCAGGAGCGTGTGTTCGCCGTCCCCCTGGAAAGGGGTGTGCGATTTGCCATTTGCTCTGTCCCCACGTCCAAGGTTCCCGGCCTGGCCGCCAGGACCAAAAAGGCTATGTCCTGAAAGGTTTTTCCAGTCCTAAGTCGAATAGTCATTGCAGGTCGCCCGGCGCTCCTGGGCACGCAATGGGCACTGCTCGAGACCAGCATCGAGTTCAACCGCAACTACCAGGGCGCGGGACAGATCACCTTGCCCTACCTGGTGGATGACCAACTGGTCGATGGCCTGGTAGATCATTACCTTGAAAAAGATTAAAAACGATTATTTGTTGCTGGGCTACGTCTCTGGATAATGGTTTATGGCGAGGTGGGGTAATGTCCAATGTTTTGTAGGTGATTGAGGGTCATAGGTGTGCTCCTGGCTAGGGCTGTTGGAGAAACTTCCGAAAATTACGAGTAAATCTTACTAGATTGAGGAGGAAGGAATATGGCAAGCAATCCGTTAGATTTATTAAAACAGGCAATTGTTACTTTTGACGAAGAAGCAGCGGTAGAAGCGGCTAAGCAGGCGCTGGACAGCGGTATTGACGCTTTTGAGGCCATTCAACAGGGCCTTGCTCCATCTCTAAAGGAAGTTGGAGAGATGTTCGACAGGTCAGAAATATTCCTGCCGCACCTGATGATGGCCGCAAATGCCATGGATGCGGCAGTCAAGATTCTCGAGCCCAAATTGAGTCCTGCGCAAAAAGAATTATCCAATAAAGGGACGCTTGTCTTAGGGACAGTCCATGGGGATGTCCATAATATTGGAAAAAATATCGTGGGCATGATGCTAAAAGCGGCTGGTTTTAAGGTTATCGATGTGGGTGTGGATGTTCCGGTAACCAAATTTGTGGAAACCGCCCAGAAAGAGAAAGCGGATGTTATAGCCGTATCGGCCTTAATGACTTTTACCATGGGCGAAATCAAGACCCTCATCGAGTATCTTAACACGAACAAACTGCGCGACCAATTCAAGGTTATCTGTGGAGGGGGAGCGCTCGGCCGAGTGGGCCCATGACATGGGCACCGACGGCTACGCCGAAGATGCTATGAAGGCAGTCACGCTGGTTGAATCGTTGTTTGCCAGATGACTACCCGCTCTAATGCCCCCGCTTCTCTGAAGCGGCGGGATAAGAGCGGCTACATCACTGGATTAACTATTTCTAAGCTTCAGCGGGGGAAGGCAAGTCCCCACTGAAGCCAAGAACTAGTTGAACCGGACGATGATATTCAAACGAAGCGAATTTTGAATTAGCCATGTGCCTGTTTGCGAAGCAAACATATGGCACGGCTCATTAAAACCTTGTGAAGGGATGGTTGTCGGATCATGAGTCCACATTTAAAGCCTGAGTTCATTTTTCTAGATCAGGATGCCATTATTGCCACCGGAGCGGGAATGAAAGAAGCTTTGGAAGAAACGGAAAAGGTGCTCGGTTTACACGCTTTAGGACAGGTCAATCTACCGACCAAGGTGATCATGGACCTGGGCGAAAAGGAACGGGGGCGGATTAATGCCCTTCCGGCCTATTTGGGCGGTGATTATGATGTAGGCGGTGTCAAATGGATTGCCGGTTTTCCGCCTAACCCGCGCAAGTATGGGATACCGAGGGCCAATGCCATAATCATTTTGAATGACTCCTGGACGGGCATGCCTCTGGCCGTAATGGACGGCACCTTTATCAGCGCCATGCGCACCGGAGCCGTCACCGGGGTGGGCGCTAAATATTTGGCCCGCAAAGACTCATCCGTTGTCGCCATGATTGGCAACGGTCCGCAGGCCTACACCCAGATCCAGGCTTTGCATGCGGCTTTACCCAAATTGGAAGAGGTCAGAGCGTTTGACATCGCCAGGGAAGTGTCTGTGAGCTTCGCCAGCTTCGTTAGCAAAGAATTGGGGTTAAAGGCGGCGGTGGTCGATTCGGCCGAGCAGGCGGTAGTGGGAGCTGACGTCATTGTGACCGTCACCGTGGCCGACGAGCCAATTGTCAAGGAAAAATGGCTGAAAGAGGGGTATTACTTTTCCCATGTAGGCTCCTACACGGAGGAGGAAGAGGAAGTAATCCTGAATGCGTCGAAGATTGTGGTGGATGATTGGGAATCGGTTTTACACCGGGTGACCCCCTCCCTGGCGCAAATGTATTTGAAGGGCCAGTTGGGGCGTGAGCGGATTTACGCCGACATCGGGGAAATCATCGTTGGCAAGAAGCCGGGGCGGGAATCTGACCAGGAACGTATTTTCTTTTCACCGATCGGCCTGGGCAGCGAAGACGTCGCTCTTGCTTACCGGATCTACAAGATGGCAGCCGAAAAGGGTTTGGGCGTCAAACTATCGTTGTGGAGCGGAAAACCAAGGTATAGGGGGGTATAACCAATGCAGAAAGGCATGTTGCAAATATTATCGGATGACGAGATATACCAAATCCATCTGGCTGCTCTTCGTATTTTGCGTGAGATCGGTATGAAAATTGTCGAGCCTCAGGCAGTGTCTCTCCTCAAGGAAGCAGGATGCCTCCTTGACGGGGACCGGGTGCGGTTTCCTTCACACCTGGTCGAGGAAGCTGTAGCACAGTCACCCAGCACCTTTACCATTTACGGGCGGGAATCCGGAATACAGGGCCGTGATGGAGGGCACCAGGGTTTACATTGAACCGATGATCGGCCGCCTCAACATCTTAGACCTGGAGACCGGGCAACGAAGACACACGACATTATCCGACGTCGCCGACCTGATCAAGCTGTCGGATGCCCTGGAAAGCTATTCGGGTCCGCATAGCGGGGCAATCATGCCCCATATCGAGGGAGTACCGGACGCGGTGGCCCATGTCAACGGCTACCTGACCAGCGTGCGTAATTCTTCGAAAATAATCAAGGGTAGTTGCCGCGGCAAAAAGGTGGCCCAGGACTGCATCCGGATGGCCGCCGTGATCGCCGGCGGGGAAGCCGAACTGACAAGAAGACCGAATGTGTTTACCACCAGCAATGTCATCTCTCCTCTGGAGATGAATAACGTCCAGACAGAAGGCCTGATCGAATACGCCAGGCACGGCCTGCCCGTTGATATCGCTTCGGAGCCGCAGATGGGCGCAACCTCGCCAGTGACCATTGCGGGCACTTTGGCCCAGTCAACCGCGGAGATCCTGGCTGGCGTGGTGATTGCCCAACTGGTTAATCCCGGGACGCCGGTGCTCATGGGCACGGTCGGAGCCGCCATGGACATGCGGAATGGTTCTATTGCCCTAGGCGGAATTGAGGCCGGCATGATTAACGTGGCGCATGCCCAGATCGCCCAGTTTTACGGCATTCCATCGAGGGGGACCGGATGTAATACCGATTCCAAATGCCTGGATATTCAGGCCGGCATAGAAAAGGCCGTCACTCACTTTATGCCGGCCCTGGCGGGGATCAACATGATTTTCTATCCCGGGACCATGGATCATGCTAAAACAGTCAGCCTGGAAAGCTTGCTCATCGATGATGAGATCTGTGCCATGGCTTTCCGGGCCTTACAGGGGATTAAAGTCGATGACGATAGCCTGGCGCTGGCTGTGATCGAAAAGGTGGGACCGGGACAGCATTACCTGGGACAGAAACACACGATGCTCAATCTCAAGAGCGAACAGTTTATTCCGAAGATTGCCAACAGGCAGAGCTTCGAAGATTGGCGAAACACTGGAGCACAGGACCTGTGGCAATACGCCAAGCAAGAGGTGAAAAAGATTCTCGCCAATCATCAGCCGCTGCCGCTGCCAGACGGGTGCGAGGCCGAACTGATGCGGATCGTCAAGCATGTTGAAGAGCGTGAGTTGGGGGAAGGAGGTACGCCATGACACTTTGCGCCAGACCGGTTTGAAGGAAAGCTGCCTAGCATCTAGGATGTTTGGAGTAGAAGCATCAACCCAAAACGAACACTAACCAAAACCATTAAAAGAGGAGGACAAAATGAAAAAAGCTCCAAAGCTTTTGAGCCTTCTTCTGGTGTTAGCGTTAATTCCAGGAGGGCTGCTGGGTTGTGGGAAGCCGTCAGCCAATGCGCCTCAGAAACCAAAAGGGGTTGTCAAGTTATTGTCCTGGGGAGGCACCATTCAGCAAACCTTTGAAGACCAGGGTTGGGGCCAGAAGTTCCAGGATGAAACAGGATATCAAGTAGTAGTGGTGCCCAAAGATACATCGGCTGAGATCGTCGCCGAGGCGTTTGCCGAGAAAGACAATCCGCAGGTAGACGTGGTCATGTGCGATGAGGGGCCGCTGCTGGCGGCGGATCAGCAAGGGATCTTCGCCCCCCTGGATCCGAGCAAGATCCCTAACATGGCGGACTTGATGCCATCTGCGAGGCCCAGCAACAACAACGATATATTGCGAATTTACGCGGACTGCGCGGCCCTCATCTACAGCCCGGCTTATTTCCAACAGCACAACCTGCAGCCGCCGGACAGTTGGGGAGACTTGCTGAACCCGGCCTTCAAAGGAAAGATAATGGCCAATACCATCGATAACACCTTCGGTTTATACACCCTGGTCGAGTTGGCGCAACTGGGCGGCGGGGGTGTCAACAATATAGAGCCTGGATTCCAGGCGCTGGCAAAGATGGCGCCTGGAGTAGTCGATTGGTCCGACACGATCGCCAAGTTCGATCAAGGCTTCCAATCTGGCCAGATAGCGCTGGTGCAGGACGAGTGGGTCGATGCCGTCAGCATGAAGGACGACGGAATACCGATTGCTTTCGTGCTTCCCAAAGAAGGAGGCTTTGGCAGCCCCTGTAGTGCGGCGATCATAAAGAATGCGCCCAACCCCGATGGCGCCGCTGCCTTGCTCAACTTCATGGAAAGCCCGGAGATGGGGAAGTACAATGGCGATACGTATGGGAAGGGGTCTTACAATACCAAGGTTCAATATGACCCGTCCAAGATCAGCGACATCCTGACTCCAGATAAGATCAGCCAGCTCAGGGACTTTGATTGGGCAACGGTTACCCCCTTGATGGCCGCCTGGACGGAGCGCTATGACAAGATCATAGGGGCCAAGCAGCAGTAGTTATCCGTGCGCGGCTGAGCGAGGCGGAGGCTGGTCGCTTGTCGGAATTCAGCCAGCCTCCGCAATTTTTTCGTAGTCTGATGGTGGCCGGGTGCCCTCTGGGCGCGGCGCTATGATGTCTATCAAGGAAACGAGGATGATTGTTTTTGGTGAATTTGGATGAGCATGGTCCACCAATCATGCAAATGGAGGAATAAAATGGAGCTGGAACTGCGAACGTATCCAAGATTTATGGCAGCTTTCAGGCAGTAAGGTCGGTATCTTTTGCCGTCGAAAAGGGAGAACTGTTTTCGATTGTGGGCCGTCAGGGTGTGGTAAAACCACAATGCTCAGGATGATCGCCGGTTTTGTCGCCCCGGATGAGGGACAGATCATTTTAGACGGCAGTGAAGTGACTTTCGCTCCCATTAACAAGCGCAGTACCGCCATGGTGTTTCAGAACTACGCTCTCTTTCCGCACATGAACGTGTTTGACAATATTGCTTTTGGTTTGCAAATGCATAAGACACCCCTGCCGGAAATCAGAAAAAGGGTCAAGGAGTCCTTGGATCTCATCCATTTGCCGGGAATCGAGGCCAAATACCCCGCCCAACTTTCCGGCGGGGAACAGCAGCGGGTAGCCCTGGCCCGGGCGCTGGTCATCCAACCGAAGATCCTGCTCCTGGATGAACCCTTAAGCAACCTGGATGCCAAGTTGCGGGAGAAACTCCGATGGAGATCCGGGACATCCAGCAAAAGGTGGGGATCACCACCATTTTCGTTACCCACGACATTTCCGAGGCCTTCATGATGTCCGAGCCGTATTGCCGTAGCCAATGCCGGGCAGATTGTCCAGGTCGCCGATCCCATGACACTTTACGATCATCCGGCGGCCGAGTTCGTGGGAGCTTTCGTGGGCAGGTATAATCATTTTGCCGCGAGGGTGAAGGCTGTGGAGGGCAATTTGTCAAAAGCTTTCGTCAACGATTACATGTGCATCACTTTTGATAACAGCCGAAGCCAGGTCAAGGAGCAGCAGGATGTGCGGCTGATGGTCCGGCGGAACGGATCGTCCTGGGCGCCCGGCCCTCGGGTTGTCTCAACTCTTTCCCGGGGGTGGTGCGGCGGGCCTTCTACCTGGGCAGTCAAATTTATTACGAGGTAGATGTCTCAGGCAGTACGGTCATGATCGAAAAGCAAAATGATAACCTGCAGCGCTTTCATGAAAACGATCACGTTTTCGTGGAATGGGGTGGTGATGATCGTGTCTGCTTCGCCTAGCCATACTGCATCCCGGATCCGCAAGGAATACGGCAAGCAGCGCTTCAACTGGTTTCCGTTGCTGCTGATGTCACCCTTATTGTTAATAATGTTGGTCTTTTTTGTTGTTCCGCTCGCCCGGTCCTTGCTGATCAGCCTTTACCATTTTACCGGGCCGATGACTTTCGACACTAGTTACCTGAGCATGGAAAATTACAAACACTTCACGGATCCCTTTTATTTGGGAATCCTTTGGCGCACGATTGGAATCAGCGTAATTGTGACCGTCTGCTGTATTGTCCTCGGCTACCCGGTAGCGTATTACATGACCAAGTTGGATGGGCGCAAACAGCAGTTGACATGATCATCTACCTGGCGCCCTGGCTGGTGAATGTTGTTGTCAAGGCTTTGGGCTGGATCATTCTCCTATCGGATTTCGGGTATCTGAACAAATTACTGTTGGCGTTAGGGCTGATCCACCAGCCGCTGCATTTACTGTACAACGACCTGGGGATCATTATCGGTCTGACCGATGGAGAAATGGTGTTTGCGGTGCTTCCTATCTTTGCTTCGCTGGCGAGTATCGACCCCAACCTGTCTTTGGCGGCAGCCAACTTGGGGGCCAAAGCCTGGCAGAGTTTTTTCCGGATCATTTTCCCCCTCACCCTGCCGGGGGTGGTGGCCGGCTCGATCATTGTGTTCACCATGAGCATGGCCGCTTATACCACGCCGGCCTTGCTGGGCGGAGCCCAGTCCAGGGTTCTTTCCTATATGGTCTACCAGCAGAATACCGCAGTGTTGAACTGGCCGTTCGGTAACGCCATGGGCGCGATCATGGTCGCCGCCACGGTGGCGATCGCTCCTGGTGTACACGTGGGCCATGTCATCCGGCAAATTGAAGGTGATAATGAAATGAGCGGCAAGAAAAGGGGAGTGAGCGTTCTATCACTATATAATCTTATTATTACCATCATCATGTTGGCCCCGTTGGTGGTGGTGATCCTGACTTCTTTTACCCGACCATGTTCTATCAAATTTCCTCACCTTACACTGGTCGTTGCGCTGGTACAGGGCCATTTTTGTCTCGTCGGGATACGTCAGGGGTTTCTATCGAGCTGCGAGCTGGCGGTGCTGGGCGCCTTGATCTCCCTGGCGATCGGGTTTTTCACCGCCTTTGTCATCGTGAGGTACGACTTTAGAAGCGAGGCTTGCTCGACAGCCTGGTTATGGCGCCCATCGCCGTGCCATCGGGTGGTCCTGGGCCTTGCCTTGCTGCAATTCTAGTAGAAATGAACCTGATGGATACCTTTTGCCTCTCTTGCTGATGGCGCACGTCGTGATCACCGTGCCTTACCTCATCAAAACCGCCAGCGCTTCCCTGCGGGCAGTAGACCGGGATATGGAACTGGCGGCCATGAATTTGGGCGGCACATGGTGGCAGTAGTTTTGGTATGTAACGATGCCGATGGTCAAATCAGGGTGAAATCTTGGGATATATTCGCCTTCCTGGTATCCTTCGGCGAGGTTGCCATGACCCTGTTTTTATCGTTTGATCGACTTACCGGATTCCTGCCAGTGCGGATGTTTAATTACATGACCAACATGAAACGCTCAGGCTGATTGCCGCCCATTTCTTCCCTGTTGATTTTTATTTCGGTGGCGTTAATGTTCATTCTGAACCGCATATTTGGCTTGAAAAACGTTATGAGCTACCTCATTACTTGCAGGAGTCAAGCAACCAATAATCTCTACAGGATCTATAAAAGAGGAGGCATTTTGAAAGAAGTGTCTGTCTTACTGGGGAAATAATGAATCGCACAACTAATACGGGTGAACTGCTGTCGATGGACAAGTTTGATATGAGGGTATTCCAAGTAGTATCAAAACTTATTAAGAAATACGGTATTAAATATAACCCTACCGAGCCTATCCCCGATTACAATTCCGGTACAAATTGAATATTACCAGGCCGGTATCAAGAGCGTCTGAGAGCTTTAGGAACCTGTTGTATTGACACAGGCAGGGTCAATTCGCTTCACGGATGACGAAATAGAAAGGGCTATCGAAACTTAAAATTAATTCCGGATTATGTCATGATTGGGAGTGGAAAGCAAGGGATGAAAAAAGCTCCATCAAAGGAAACCGTTGAATCCGGAGCTACCCACTGCCATCGGCGGGGTGGTGGAAAGCAACCCAAATGAGGGAAGCGACTTTGTCAAGCTTTATAGAGTATCTTCCAGGAACAGATTCTCTGGGGCGCCTACTATGGCCCGGCCCCGCATTCCTGTGAATCAAGGCCTTGGATGATGGGTTCACCGTGGGAGGTGCAGGCGGCTCGCAACGCAGTTGCCTGGGTGCGTGAAGCGCTAAGAGGCGTAGGAAGACCCGGATTGCACCTGATCGATGCCTGTCCCACTTCTACAGGAACTGCTTCGCGTCATGATGGCGGGCGAGGATCAGCAAGGGTTGAGGACAACGGATGCAGTGGCCATTGCTACCATCAGTGAGCTAAAAGTCAATTTTGAGATGTTAAATAAAGTTGCACTGACTCAGCAATTTGGTTGCCTAAGAAATCCTTACTGGACATCGATGATCGGTGGTTTTGCCGGTGGAGCCGAGGGAGCTGCCATTTTGTGCGTGGCTCATGCCTTAAATGCTGTTTTAATTTACCGGGTCGGCGGTGCTGGATATTGCGTAGTCGCGACAATTTTGCAAAACCCACCTGTGGCAACGGCACGTCAACCGTTGTGGGCCAGGAACGCCGCATTCCAGGCCATAAATAACAATATGAATATGATTTGCGGGGGTGGAGGTTTAACTGAGGCCGGGCCGGGGACCGAACAACAATTGTGGGAAATTGCTGCTATGGCGACTACGATTTCTTCCGGTGGAGCACATGTCATCCAGGGTATTCGCAAGGCTGTAATGAAGAGGCCAATGCAAGGCAGCGGGTTGGAACCGAGATGGGAGGCGGAAGTAGCGCAGGGGCTGTAGCAGGGCTACCGAGAGAAAAAGTAAACCAGGTTATGAATTTTATTCTGAGCAAATATGAAGATAATATCAAGAATAAAACAAGTCCCGAAGGCTATTCATTCCAGGATTTATACGATACAGAATTGATCGTGCCCAAGGAAAGTTATTTGGAAATTTATCAAAAGGTTAAAAATGGATTGAAGGAACAGGGATTGGTGTTTTGAGCCGAAAAGACATGTATGCGTGACCCCGGCGCAGATGAGAGAGATTCATTGCTGGGGCTGGTGATTAATCAGTTGCAGCACCCGGGCGCTCCCTTCCTCTTCCTATTCGGTTTCGGCAGTGGCCCCATGGATATGAGAACCATGCAGTCTCTCTTTGCCCATCCCACCGAGGTCCAGATCCAGGGTGGCAGTTGCGATATCGTGCCGGAGGAGATGGACGGGAGAGAATTGAGGCGATCCTCGACAGGGCCAGACAGAAGCCAGAAGTAAGAAATCAGAGGTAGGAAAAAGACTGAAAAGGATTCGAGGCGGCTTGAGCATAGGGAGAATCAGCCTGGGAGGCTAGTAATTCTGAAACTGTGCCCAGCCGGTAGCCTCGTTGCCTGATCGCATTGATCAGGGTGGGCAGGACGGCAAGAGTGCATTTCTTGCCTTCGTGCAGGAGAATGATCGATCCCGGCTGCAAGTTGTCAAGCACATTATTGATGATCTTGTCCGGACTGGCATACCAGTCCGCGGGGTCGATGCTCCAGAGGACGATTTTCATTCCCATGGCGTTGACCCCCTTGATCAACGGTTTGCCCAAGTGCCCGCCGGGAGGCCTGAAGAGAAAAATCCGCCTGTGTGCGTCCTGTTCAATCAACTGCCTGGCCAGGGCAATCTCCTGTATCGCCGCGGCCTGGTCCATCTGCTCGAGATTACTGTGAGTGAACGCATGGCAGCCAAGCTCGTTGCCGCTCTCGGCAATCTTGGCAGCCAGCCCGGAATTCTCCTGAACCTGGCGTCCAATCAGGAAAAAGGTGGCATGCACGTTGTACTTCCTCAGCATCTCAAGGTATAGAGGCGTGAACTTCTTAGAGGGGCCATCATCAAAAGTGATGGCCACCATTTTACCGGCGCCGGGCCAATTGTAGACAATGCCCGTCGGACGTGGTTCCTGCTTGATCTGCGGTGCCGGGCGGCCTGGCTGCCGCCCTGCTGAGACACGCTGAGGCCGGAATTGGCGGCGAACTTATTCAGCGCCAGCCTGGCGGTTTGGATGCCATTGCGGGTAAGGGCGCAGTGGCTTATCACAACCGCCAGGCAAGCAAAAATCAATATCAGCATGTATGGGGCGCGCTCTTTAGGTGAACGCCTCGCCTGTGGTTCGATGGAGTTGTTTTTGAGGCCTTGTTTTTTTGTATAACCGGCGCACATTTTCACACCTGTCTTTCCTTCGATGGTCAGATCCGGCCGGTTGGCTCAGATTCCGGTACATCCGGCTCAGTGCTCCTGGGAATAACGGGTATTAGCCTTCTTTTTAGCCATTCCCCTGTTTCCTGTTTTCCATTCAGGGGACAAATGGGAAGGTGGCGCTATATGTGTCGACCTCCAAGGAGTAAGCGTCAGCCTAATCCTGCTTGGACTGGAATTCAAAATATGAAGGAAAAAACTTGCTTGATCTAGAATAGGGAGGTAGTGAGGACGCTAACCCCACTCTTCTCTCCTCATAAACAAGGAGGATAACCATGGAATTCAAGTTGACCAAAGAACAGGAACTGATCCAGAAAGCCGCCCGGGAGTTTGCGGAAAAAAGAATTGAACCGATCGCAGCCCAGATCGACCGGGAGAACGAGGTTCCGGCAGAGATATTACGTGAGATGGGAGAATTGGGCTTCTTCGGCATACCATTCCCTGAGGAGTACGGCGGATCAGGGGCGGGTTACCTCAACTATGCCCTGGTAGTCGAACAGATCGCCCGGATTTCCGGCGGGGTGGCCATGACCTTCTCTGTCAGCATGCTAGGAATGAACGCCATCAACATCTTCGGTACTCCGGAGCAGAAGCGGCAATGGCTGCCACCCGCTTGCGCCGGCAAGCAGATAGCCTCCTTCGCCTTCACCGAGCCGGCCACGGGGTCGGACCCGAAAATGATCACCACGAAGGCCCGGCAAGACGGTGAGGGGTTTGTCATCAATGGAACCAAGCGCTTTATCTCGGCGGCCGACCACAAGGGGCCGATGGTGGTTTTCGCCACTGACGGCGAGTCGGGATTTCCTTCCGCCTTCATCGTGGAAAAGTTCTGCCCCGGCTACTCGTTGTCAGAGCCGTGGGATAAGAGCGGGATGAGGGGCGGCCACCTCTATGACGTGTATTTCAAGGATGTGCGCCTCCCGGCGTCCAGCCTCCTCGGCAAGATGGGGATGGGCTATCCCATCCTGCAGGCGGGGATATCCTACGGGAAGATCGGAGTGAGCACCGGCGCTCTGGGAGGCATTCAGGCCGCTCTGGAAGAATCCCTCAAGTATGCCAAGGAAAAAATGCACCGCGACAAGCCTATCGCCAAGTTCCCTTCCATTCAGAGAATGATAGCCGATCTGGCGATCAAGGCGGAGGCGGCCCGCTGGCTCTGCTACCGCCTGGCTTACCTGGCCGATACCGTCAATGATCCGGTGTTGTTTGCCAAGGAGGCTGCCCTGACCAAGGCCTTCGCCACTGAAACCGCTACGGAAGCTGCCCGCCTGGCGGTGCACATCCACGGTTCCTATGGCGTGATGAAAGAGTACAAGGTGGAGCGCATTTACCGGGATTCGATCATCGGCGAGATTGTGGAAGGCGTCAACGACATGCAGCGGATGATTGTGGCCGGTGCCCTGCTCAGATAAAATTATCGACTACTAACTTTGTAGAATGTGCCATCTTGTTAAGCAATTTTATTGAACGACTCTTTATTCATTTAATATCGCTGGTTCTAGGGGTCTTTCACTGATTATTAGGCTGAACCCGCCCCCTGAAGAGTCGGTGGACTTTAAGCGAAGTTAAACGGATCGTTGTCGGAGGCCGGAAGATGGAAAAATTTGCAGTGATCGTGGTGGGCGGAGGTTTGGCCGGACTTTCAGCCGCCTATACCCTGGCGGGGGCAGGGATAGAAGCCCTGGTGATCGAGCGCGGGGATTACCCGGGAGCCAAGAATATGACCGGGGGCCGGATATACCTGAACCCGGTGCGCCGGTTTTTCCCTGAAGGTTTCTGGGGCAGGCGCCGCTGGAAAGACCGGTGACCACAGAAATAATTACCATGATGTCGGAGACCGGTTCGGCCTCACTGCGCTTTCGTTCCGAGCAGTGGGCGAACCCGCCGTGCCAGAGCCACACCGTCCTGCGAGGCAAATTCGACCGCTGGCTGGGAGAACAGGCGACGGCTGCCGGCGCCATGCTGATCACCAAGAACCGGGTTGACGACCTGATCTGGGAGAAAGGAAGAGTAGCCGGAGTCATCGCCGGAGGCGAGGAACTCGGTGCGGAGATCGTCCTGGCCTGTGATGGCGCCCTCTCATTGGTGGCGGAAAAAGCGCACCTTCGTCTTCCCGGCCAGCCCGGGGATTTCGCGGTAGGGTTCAAGGAAGTCATAGAGTTGCCCCGCCAGAGAATAGAAGACCGCTTTGCGATCAAAGAGAATGAGGGGGCGGCGCAGCTCGTCCTGGGCAGCCTGACCGGGGGGCGCTTTGGCGGAGGGTTTATCTACACCAACCAGGAGAGCCTGTCCCTGGGTATGGTCGTGGGTATCAAGGACCTGATGGAAAAGCAGCCCCTTATGGAAGCTCACCTGCTATTCGAGGCATTCAAGCAGAGGCCGGAGATAGAGGCTCTGATCGCCGGCGGAGAGCCGGTGGAATACTCCGCCCACGTGATCCCGGAAGCAGGTTTCAAGGGATTGACCAGGCTCTTCGCTGACGGCATCCTCGTCGCCGGGGATGCGGCCGGTTTCGCCCTCAACATGGGGATTACTGTGCGGGGGATGGAGTTCGCCATCGCCTCCGGCGCTCTGGCGGCGCAGGCAGCGAGGGAGGCTTTGGCCGGCCATGACTGCTCGGCTGGAGGGCTCTCTGTCTATCAGAAACTTCTCAGCGAAAGCTTTGTGCTCAAAGACCTGGAGACTTTCAAGGAGGCGCCGTGCATCCTGAACAACCCGCGCTTCTTTAACCACTATCCCCAGTTGATCGGAGATGATGGAGACTGCTGACCATTGGGGATAACCCCAAGGAAAAAATTTCAGCGACGGTACGCCGGCACTGTGGTTTCAGCGAAATTACCGGCATTGTCAAGGATCTCTGGGGGGGAGGAAGCTGTGAGCGTGACTCTTGGCATGAAGGACAGGCTCGGCCTTAATGTTTTCAAACCCGTCGGCCAGAGACATATCCGGATCAAACCGGGAGCGGAAAAAAACGAAAAGCTGCGTGCGGCCTTATACGTCTGCCCGGCGGGACTGTATTCTTTGAACCAGCAGGACGAGGTAGAGGTCGACCCGGACGGTTGTCTGGAGTGCGGCGCCTGCCGTATTGCCTGTGGGCCCGAAATTCTGGAATGGTATTACCCAGAAGGGGGCACCGGAGTGCAGTACCGTTTTGGATAGAGTTTGATTGTCGGTCCAGCGTTAAACTCCTGGCAGCCAGACGTTTTTTCTTAAACGTACAGGATTAACCCGAGGGGGTGAGGGGGGGGGGGGAGGAGGAGAGGGGAATCTACTTAGATAAACGAATAAATCGAAAAGGAGAGGGAATGATGGCCAGTTATCTCAATTTTCTTTTGGAAAAGCAGGAGTCGGTCGCTGTAGTCACAATCAACCGGCCCCAATCGATGAATACCATGACCGATGAGGCCTGGAAGGAAATGGACATCCTGCTGCGCTCGCTGGAGGATGACGAGGAAACACGCTGCATAGTCCTGTCCGGAGCAGGCAAACACTTCTGCGCAGGCATCGACCTCAGCGTCCTGCGGCAGGTGGACTCCCAGCACGTGATGCGCAATCTCCCCGGGCTGCAGAGACTTTATGACCGGTGGGAGAAGCTCGACCAACCAGTGATAGCCGCCGTCAATGGCGTATGCATCGGGAGCGGCCTGGAACTGGCCCTGGCCTGTGATATACGACTGGCGGCAGCCGACGCCTTGTTTTCCATCCCCGAGGTTCAATTTGGCCTCTCACCGGATATGGGTGGGAGCCAGCGACTGGCCCGGGCAGTGGGGCCCGGTCAGGCCAAGCGGCTGATCCTGGGGTGCGAGAAAGTCAATGCCGGGGAGGCGCTGCGCATAGGTTTGGTGGAAGAGGTCTTGGAGCCCGACAGACTGCAGGAGCGCGCCCTGGAACTCGCCAAGAAAATAGCCGGCAAACCCCCGGTGGCAGTCAGGTTTGCCAAAAAAGCCATTAACCTTGCGGCTGAGAGCAGCATGTACGCAGGACTGCTCTTCGAACAGGCGCAATCCATCTTCTGTTGCGGCACTGATGATAAAAACGAGGCTATTAACGCCTTCTTCGAGAAAAGGGTTCCGAAATTTAACGGTAGATAAAGGCATAAACGACTATTCGGACTGGCCGATTCATCAAAACGAAGCCGGATACTTCCTTTAAAAATAAAGAAGAATCTGCAAGAGGGAAAACATGAGAGGAGGGATAAAATGGAAACTGCGACCAAATATTCTTTTGAGATCCCGTTTGTGAGGACGCTTTACACCATGGCGGGCGCTTCCGGACTGCGCGGCTTAATGTCGACGGTGATCGTTCCTAAAATTTTTATTGGTATCCAGGCATTAGACGGCCTGGCTGTTAATGCCAAATCCATGGCAGCCAACGACCGCGCCATGATTATCACCGACAAGATAGTGCTGCCTTCTG
Organism: uncultured Peptococcaceae bacterium; assembly: GCA_963767365.1. GTDB lineage: Bacteria > Bacillota > DSM-12270 > Thermacetogeniales > Thermacetogeniaceae > Palsa-1188. The sequence goes on along the minus strand of CAVYEE010000031.1, from coordinate 9,312 downwards.
CCGAGAGGGTCAAGACAGCTTTGCCAAAGTAGGGTTCCAGGTGGATGTGTGGGATGGGGTGCAGCCGGAGGCGCCGCTGGAGAATATTTTAGAGGGCGTGGAGGCGCTGAAAGCCAGTGAGGCTTCTTTCATCATCGCCGTAGGCGGCGGTTCGGCCATCGATTCGGCCAAGGTGATGTGGTGTCTCTATGAAAAACCGGAGACCGATTTTCATGTTATCATGGCACAAAGCCTCTGGGCCTCAGGAAAAAGGCCTTTTTCGCCGCAGTTCCCACAACTGCGGGGACCGGTTCGGAGGCAACGGCGGCCGCAGTGATCACCGACAGCGGCCATAAAATGAGCGTCAACCATCCCGAGTTCGTTCCCGATATCGCCGTTCTCGATCCCCGGTTTACTGTCTCTTTGCCACCGCTTTTGACCATGTGGACCGGGTTGGATGCGCTGGCGCACGCTGTCGGGGGCTACCTGAGCTTCAACTGGGGCAATGAATACACCGAGGGCTTTGCCCTGCAGGCGATCAAGCTGATTTTCAAGTATCTGCCCCGATGCATCGAGGATGGCAGAGACCTGGAAGCCCGGCAGAAAATGCTGGTGGCGTCCAACCTTGCCGGTCTTGCCTTTGGTAATGGCGCCCCGGGTATTGACCACGCCCTGGGGCACACGATCGGCCACGAATTTGGCTTGCACCATGGCTTAGTGTCGGCGCCTTTTTGCCCTACACCTTTGAGTTTTACGCCAGGCACCTGGACAAGGCGGATGAACTTGCCCGGGAGTTGAACTACAGGGATAGCGCCGAGTTTCTGGCCAGCCTGATCGCTTTTTACGACCGGATCGGGTTTTCCTATAAATTCTCGGCCTATCAGCAGGTAACCGAGGAAGCGTTTAACGCTGCCTTTAAAGGGCTGGTTGAGTGGGCGATGATGGACATATGCACCATTTTAAGCCCGATACCGATCACTCCGAAGGATTATGAAGAAATAATCAGGGCCTCATTTACCGGCCAGTTGCAGGGGGTGTGAAATAATGCTGGGATACACAGGGAAAATCGCTTACATTGATCTAACTGCCGGGACGGTGGAAATAAAACCGACACCCTTAAAGAGGCGGAAAAGTTTATTGGGGGCAGCGGCCTGGCGGCTAGGCTGCTTTATGACTCACTACGGCCTGAAGTGGAGCCGCTGGCTGAAAGAGCCTGCTTGGCGGTGATGACCGGACCTGTAACCGGCACTGCTATTCCCTCGTCTTCCCGTTTCGCAGTCTGCGGCAGGTCGCCCCTTACCGGCTATTGGGGCGAGTCTACCTCAGGCGGCAGATTCGGAGTCATACTCAAGAGAGCCGGTTTTGACGGACTGATCATCACCGGGAAGTCTCCAGACTTGTCATATATCGCCGTGGAAAACGGAAATATAGAGATAAAAGTAGGTACTGGCTTAAAGGGTCTCGATACCTACGAGACGCAGAAACAGCTCCAAGAAGTGCACGGAAAGGACGTCAGCATAGCTTGCATTGGCGCTGCCGGTGAGAACCTGGTGCCGATGGCGTCGGTGATCAATGACAACGGCCGGGCGGCAGGCAGGATGGGATTAGGTGCGATTTTTGGCAGCAAGAACCTGAAGGCGATCTTAGCCGCCGGCAAGGATGAGATCCAGGTTGCAGACAAGGAATCCCTGAGGGCAATGGCCCGGGAACTTACCGCCGCTTATCAGAAAGCGATGCAGCTTTCCAACCAATTTGGCACTCTGGGCTATCTCGACATCGGTTATTATTTCGGAGATGTGCCGGTAAAATACTTTACCCGGGGGCTTTTCCCCATCGACCGTCTGAATGGGAGAAAGTTCCGGGAAGAATACTCGGTTCATCCCAGCGCCTGCTTGGGTTGCCCGATCGCTTGCGGGAGAGAGTTACACTTCAAAGGCGGTATTGTCGACGGCCCCGAATACGAAACTGCAGTAGCATATGGACCACTGATGCAAAACCTTGATTTGGATACCATCATCGAGGCTAACGACATTGCCAATCGCCATGGTTTTGACACTATCTCCTCCGGAGTCACCCTGGCATTGCTGATGTACCTCAAGGAAGAGAAGCTTTTGCCACCCGCATTGGCGGCGGAAGTTCCTGAATTTGGGGATCGGGAAGGTATTTTGAAGCCCTGAAACTTACGGTCGAGAACCGCGGCATAGGCAGGTTGATCGGCCAGGGAACGATGAAAACGCTGCAGGAGTTGGGCCTGCCCCAGGATTATGCCGCAGCAGTGCGCAAACTCGAGTTTCCCATGCATGAGCCAAGGGCTTTTACCGGGCAGGCTCTGTCCTATGCTACCGGCCCACGAGGCGCTTGCCACCAGCGCGGCGATTTCTTCATGGTAGACCTGGGGCTGATCAAGGACAAGGACCTGGGAGTCAGGGCCGGATAGGAGCAACATGGATGGCAGGGTGGCTGCGGTTGCCAACTATCAATGCCTGCGTGAGCTGGACAATTGCCTCGTCAAATGCAACTTTGCCTTTACCCCGCTGAAAGTAGTGATCGGCGCCCTGTCTCTTATCACCGGAGCACCCTGGAGCGCCGAAAAAGTGATGGCGGCAGCCAAGAACTCCCTGACGATCAAGAGGGCGATCTCCTTTAACCTTGGCAGCAGTCCTGCCGATGACCGCCTGCCGGACCACGTTAAAAAGCCCCTTACGGAAGGCGGAGCTTACGGCAACGTACCGGAAATAGAAAAGTATCTACCTGAATTTTACCGGATCCAGGGCTGGGGCCAGGATGGCGCCATCCCAGAAGAATTACTGGCGGGGTTGATGGCGGATGATTAAGGTTAAGGTTGCTTATGCCTCTGCCTTTGAATTGCCTCAAGAAGAGATCGAATTGTCCACCGGTAGTATTGTGGAGTTAAAAGAGAAAGTTGCCCGTAAATTGGGGGAAAACGCCCTGTGTTTTGCCTCGGGGGGTAGCCTGATTCTTGAGCCGGAAGCAATATTCGGCAATGATCAGGAAATATTTGTTTTCCCGCTGATGAATGGAGGATAGTATATTCGAATAACTGATCGCTTGTTTATATCAAGCCGTTGCGGAATTGGCAATGGCTTTTTTCCTGTGCACATCGGTGCTGGACAGGCACATGGCATTAAACTCTGCTTCGCAACGTTTGAATTATTTAGACAAATTATGAGATCCATAAAGAGGATTTTTTCTTTCTTTATCTAAGAACATCTTAATCTAAGATATTCTTAATAATAGAACTGAAGTCATGTTAGTTATTTGCATGCATTCCTCTCATCTGTTACCATGAGCACCGCCGAAATTGTCGACATACCATCACATCAACATAATAGTTCACTTTTCCAATAATTTAGAATGCATTATTGTGACAGAAAATAACTAATATCCAATATTGCTGGAAACCATTGTATATACCCAGTAAATATATACCGAAACTTGGAAATCACCCGGGAAAAGGTGAACATCAGATGAACAAGTCTAAAGAAAATAGAAAGAACCAGTTCCAAGATATCGATTCCAGCGAATGCAGACAGATGGAGAATGCTCTGCAGCGCGAATCTGATATCAATAAAGCTTTAGCTGAATTAGCCAGTCTTCTCATTTCATCACAGCCGGTTGCTGAAATCTCTAATCTTGTGCTTATATGCGCAAAGCGTTTCACGGGGAGTATGACCGGCTATGCCGGATATATCGACTCTGAGAAAGGCTGCCTGATCTGCCCGACGCTGACCGGAGAAGACTGGGGAATGATCAAAGATCCTGATAAAGATATTGTCTTTAAACAATTTACCGGCCTCTGGGGATGGGTGCTGAACAATCGAAAGCCCTTGTTGATAAACACACCATCTGAAGATGACGGGTCTACAGTCACCCCCCTGGGGCGCCTGCCCATCTTCCGATTTTTATCGGTTCCGGCAATATATGAGGGATGCTGATGGGGCAGATTGCACTGGCCAACTCAGATCGTGAATACACTGAACAGGATCTGAGATTGCTAGAGCGAATAGCGGACTCTATGCCAGGGCCGTCAACCGTACGTTTTTAGAGGATAGGTTAAAACGCTTTTCCTCATTTACGCACTCGAATCCGAATCCGATCCTGCAGGTTAATGTTGATGGAGAGGTGACTTATTGTAACTCCGCAGCATTGAGAGTTCTAAGAAAATTAGGCCTGAAAGAGGATGTGAGAGTATTCCTGCCCGCGGATCTGGATTTGCTCCTGAATTCCTTGAGAAATGATGAAGAAGAACAGGAAAAAATATATCGCGAGGTAAGGGTGCACGACAGGCTTTTTGCAGAAGGTATTTATAAGAACAAAGAGCGAAAATACCTGAGGATTTATTCTCTTGATATTACCGATTATAGGCAGTCTAAGATTGTCTTGCAGGAAACGGAGGCCAGATACCAGACGATCTTCAATGCCTGCCCCAGCCCCATGACTATCAGCACCTTTCCCGATGGACGCTATATCGATGTAAACGAAGCCTTTCTACAGTGCATTCGGGTATCGCCGTGAAGAGGTCATCGGATTTAAAGAGAGCAAGCTGAGCATCTGGGAAAAGCCGGAAGATCTTGCAAAAGCGTAGCTGCAGATTCTGTATGAAAAGAATCATTTCGCAACCTGGAGACTTCCGTCCGCACAAAATCGGGTGAGTCACGGATCGGTCGTTATCCGGGGATCTTCTGGAAATTCGCGGCGAAGATTATACGCTGGTTGTCTTCAATGACATCACCGAGCGCAAGCGATGGCGGAAGAAGCTTTAAGCTTATCTGAAGAGTATCCCGCCCTGGTGATCAAGCAGCATGAGTTATACGATCTACTCTGGAGTTCGCCTTACCCTGATGTCAATCCGGTAGTGTATTGTGATCGACAAAGCCGTGGACTCGTGGTAAAGCAGTTTAGTCTTTGTTCACCTGGAATAAGGCCATGTGAAGAGATGACGGGGGTTAGCAGCAAGGGCATGATCGGCAAGGGCGATTACGCATATGCCGTGCCCTTCTATGGAGAACCCCGGCCGATCATGATCGATCCTGTGTTCTCGTTGAGAACAGTAGCGCAGCCCTCAAATACGAGTACATGGAGAAGATGAACTCTATATGCCTATGGAGAGGCTTATGCGCCCTACGCATTATCAGGGAAGAGGTGGCCTGGTCATGGGCCACAGCATCCCCCCTTGTTGACGATGAAGGGAATATCATCGGGGCGATCGAGTCTATCCGTGACATTACCGAACGCAAGCGTAACGAAGAAGAACTGGACAAATACCGGGAGCGCCTTGAGTACCCGGTGGAGCGACGGACAGCGGAACTAAAGGAGATTAACAAGGAGCTGGAATCCTTCAGCTACTCCGTGTCACATGACCTGCGTGCGCCTCTCAGGATCATCGATGGATATAGCCATGTTTTGGAAGAGGATTATCTTGAAAAACTTGACGATGCAGGCATGAAAAACATTCAGATCATACGCGCGCAGTGCCAACGCATGGGAGATCTCATCAATGACCTCCTCGATCTTTCCCGTCTGTCGCGCAAGGAGATGCAGTTGGAAGAGGTGAACTTGAGCCAGTTGGCTGAAAGCATCGCTGGAGAATTACAAGATAGAGAGCCGGAGCGGCAGGTGGCATTTATTATCGCACCGGACGTTAAAGTATATTGCGACAAGCAGTTGCTCCGGTCCGTCTTAGAAAACCTGTTCAATAATTCCTGGAAGTTTACCAGCAAACACACTCAGGCAGAGATAGAGTTCGGTGTCAAAGAAAATGACAGTAAAAAAGCTTATTTCGTTCGCGACGATGGAGCCGGTTTTGACATGAAGTACGCTCAAAAACTTTTTGGAGCATTTCAGCGTCTGCATACGAGTCGGCGAGTTTCCAGGCACCGGTGTTGGCCTGGCCATTGTCCAGCGGATCGTTCACCGGCACGGAGGACAGGTATGGGCGGAAGGCGCCGAAGAAAAAGGGGCGACTTTCTACTTTACGCTGAACAGATAAATATCAAGGAGGGGATGAAGCATGGGTGGAAAAGTGATCCTTCTGGTTGAGGACAATCCCGACGACGCCAATTTAACCATCCGTGCACTGAAGAAAAACAATATCACTAACGAAATTGTTGTGGCCCATGATGGGGCCGAGGCATTGGACTACCTGTTTGGCGCCGGCAGGTACGAAGGCCGCGACACCGGCACCTGCCTGTAGTTGTGCTCCTGGACTTGAAGATGGCAAAGGTGGATGGCCTGGAGACGCTGCGGCTATTCGCTCCAATGATATAACAAAATTGCTCCCCGTAGTGATCCTGACCACTTCAAGCGAGGAAGACGATATTGCTAAAAGCTACAACCTGGGAGCCAACAGCTATATCCGCAAACCGGTGGGCTTTAAACAGTTCTCCGAAGCGGTGAGGCAGTTGGGATTATACTGGCTGATATTAAACGAACCCCCGCCTTCAAGGAGGTGAGTTCCATGGATAAGCCCTTGAAGATCCTGTTGATAGATGATTCAGAGCATGAAGCCGGACTGTTGATCCGGGAGATAGAACGCGGGGGCTACGCCACGATCCACGAGAGAGTGGAAACAGCCGAGGCAATGAACACCGCCCTGGAGAAACAGCAGTGGGACCTGATTATCTCTGATTATGTCATGCCCCGCTTTAGCGGCCTGGATGCCTTGAAAGTCGTGCAACAAAGGGGTTGGACCTGCCTTTCATAATGGTGTCTGGCAAAATTGGGGAGGATCTTGCAGCGGAATCCATGATTGCAGGCGCCCACGACTTTATCTTAAAAGACAACCTGTCAAGGCTTATTCCCGCCATCAAGCGGGAACTGCGTGAAGCTATAGTGCGACAAAGAGCGCAGGCAAGCCGAAGAAGCGGTGCTCCAGAGCGAGAATCGCTTTCGCTCCCTGTTTGAAGCCGCTCCGGTGGGTATTGTTATCTACCGCAGTGACGGCATGATCATGCTAACCAATCAGGCATACCTGCAAATGTTTGGTTATTCTAACACATCTGAATTACAGAATAAGTCTGTTCTTGAGTGCATTGCCCCGGAGCACCGGCAGGAAATAGCAGAGAGAATGAGACAGCGCGAGGCATGGAGAAGCCGTTCCCGAATTGCTTGAAACCGTTGGGCAAAGGAAAGATGGCTCAACCTTTCCGGTTTACGTCGAGATCAGCCCAATTGACCTGACGGGTGGTCCTGCATACGTGGCTTTTATCAGCGACATCAGCGAGCATAAACAGTGGAGGAAAAATTACAGAGAAGTTATATCAAAGATGGAAAGGATCCTTCACAAACCGTCAATTCTCTTTCAACCATCACTGAACTGAGGGAACCATATACGGCAGGGCATCAAAAAAGTTGCTAACCTGGCTGGCGCCATCGCTTTTGAACTTGGAATGCCGGTGGAAAAGATACACGCCGTTAAAACGTCGGCTCTCATTCACGACATCGGAAAAGTCTGTATCCCAACTGAAATTCTGAGCAAACCAGGGTACTGAATGAGCTTGAGCGAAACTATTTCAGGCCCATGTTCAGGCAGGATATGATATCGTGAAAACGATCAAACTTACCTGGCCGATTGCTGAGATTATCCTTCAACACCATGAGAGACTGAACGGCTCCGGGTATCCGCGAGGACTGTCGGGAGACAGTATTTTAGAAGAAGCCAGGGTCCTGGCGGTTGCTGATGTTCTAGAAGCTGTCGCATCAAACCGCCCTACCGCCCAGCATTTACATTAGAAAGGGCGTTTGACATAATTCAGGAAAACAAAGGAATTCTTATGATCCTGATGTTGTTGAAGCTTGCCTGAGACTGTTCGAAAAAAGGTTTTAATTTTTGAACGAACTTTTAAGGAAACGGCTCAATTCCTCTTCCGCAAGGGCTTGATCAGGTGTGGAGGCTTGGACGGTTTCCTATTTAGGAAACGGGCTTTGTTGACACAATTAAAAAAAATAAAACTCTCATGAAGGATTTTAAAATGTTACATCGAAAACTGTAAACAGGGAAAAGAACCATGGTTCAATATAATGAACAAAGAAATTGCACCTGGAAACGGGGCAGGTGACTCCGCTTGAGAGGGACAAGCGCCTGAAAGGGAGAGAAACACTTGGCCTCACAAGGTCTGCGTTGCTACCGCGCCAGTCTACGACCCTACTAACTAAAATTAAGAAATGGAGCGAGGAAAATGGGAATTCTTAAAGAAAAACTGCGGCAAGGCGAAACAGTGATCGGTTTTCTTCATGAAAATAAGGGATCCGGAGATCATGGAGATTGCCGGATTGTCAGGCTTTGATTTTGCCATCATCGACGCCGAACATGGCCCGATTTCCATGGAAAGCGCTGAAAACATCGATTAGCGCCGCCAAAACTCGCCGGTATATCCCCGATCGTCAGGATCAGGGCAAACAGGCCCCAACTCTTGTCCAGGGCGCTGGACATCGGGGCTGAAGGCGTGCAGATACCCCAATTCTCCACACGGGGAAAGACGCCGGTGGAGGCGGTTGAGCAAGCCAAGTTTGCGCCGGAAGGAGAACGCGGTGTCTGCAGGTTTGTCCGGGCGGGCAGATACTCGGCAATAGGACAGGTTTGATTATTTCTCGAACCGCCAACCAGGATACGGCCGTGATTATTCATATCAAGGAGCAGGAGACGGCCTGCAAAACCTGGGAGGAAATATTGACGGTCGCCGGCATCAACGTGATCTTCATAGGGCCTTATGATCTGTCGCAATCTCTGGGTATGACGGGGCAGGTGGATCATCCCCTGGTGATCAGGGAAGCGGAAAAGATCGTGAGATTGACGAGGGCGGCCGGAAAAGTCGTCGGGATGTTTGTCGAGAGATACCGAAACCGCTAAAAAATGGGCGGACCATGGGCGTGCAGTATCTCTCTTACTCCGTGGATACAGGTCTCATCTACTCATCCTTTAAAAACCTGGTGCAGGAGTTCAGAGGGATAAAACGGGGGGTTTATTCGCAGATGGCAATCGTTGCTGTCAATATCACTCCGGTCGGAGTGGGCGCAAAGCGTAGAGCGCCTATGTAGCCGCCGCTGAAAAAGTGTTGCTGAACAGGCCGGCCATCAAGCGCCAATTGGCGCCGATGTGCACCACCCTGGAGGGGGATCTTTGACGAGATCATGCAGGTGCCACTACGGGAGATGCAGGAAGCCGAGTTCGCCGCTGGCGCCGTGAGAGTGGCCACCACAATTTTGATTGACGACCGCAGGGACAAGCTGATCACGATGGAAGGCAAAGTGCAGGCAGTGGAAAATAAGCTCTAATCAGTTGGTTAGCCGGGAATACAGGGGTGATGATGATTA